>NC_014306.1:4200137-4500147 GCF_000196615.1 Erwinia billingiae Eb661 | reverse complement strand
TCAGTACAATGGCCACCAATGCCAGTAACAGCGTGATCCAACGTCTGGTTTTACTCATACAGACTGCCCTTTGGCCTCATCAAACTTATCCTGTGCTATCAAAATCAGATCGCAAATTTCACGCACCGCTCCCCGACCACCGGCAATACGGGTTACGTAGTTTGCGCGAGGAAGCAGGACCGGGTGGGCATCAGCCACGGTAACGCTGAGACCGACTTCGGCCATCACCGGCCAGTCAATCAGGTCGTCACCGATGTAAGCCACCTGCTCGGGGCGAAGTGCTAGTGTATCCAGAAGTTCACGGAAGGCCAAAAGCTTATCAGATTGTCCCTGGTAAAGATGCGTAATCCCGAGGGTGGCACAGCGATCTTCCAGCAATTTTGCCTTCCGGCCGGTAATAATGGCCACTTCCACGTCGGATGTCAGCAGGCAACGAATACCATAACCGTCGCGGACGTTGAAAGCTTTCAGCTCTTCTCCGCTGTTACCCTGATAGATCACGCCATCGGACATGACGCCATCAACATCACAAATCAACAGCCTGACCTCGCGCGCGCGGGTCATGACATCAAGGCTCACCTCGCCATAGCAAGTTTCAACCCACTCTGCAGCAGTACTCATTTGTCTTCTGTTCCTTGTTAAACCACGCCAGCGCGCAGCATGTCATGCATATGCACCACGCCCAGCAGCGTGTCACCGTCAGCCACCATCACGACGGTAATATTCCTGCTTTGCATCAGGTTGAGCGCATCCACCGCCAGCAGATTTGGGCGGACCCGAATGCCGCCTGAGGTCATTACGCTGGCAATGTCGGCCGTCTGGAAATCAATGCCCATATCAAACACCCTGCGCAGGTCACCATCGGTAAAGATGCCTTCAATCTTCATCAGATCGTTGCAAATCACCGTCATGCCCATGTTTTTGCGGGTAATTTCAAGCAGCGCATCCCGCAAAGAAGCCTCGCGGCTGACATGCGGGATCTCATCACCGGTATGCATAATATCATTGACCGTTAACAACAGCTTACGGCCAAGTGCGCCGCCCGGATGGGACAGGGCAAAGTCTTCGGCAGTGAAGCCTCGCGCTTTTAACAGCGCAACCGCCAACGCATCTCCCATCACCAGTGTCGCGGTGGTGCTGGTGGTCGGCGCCAGGCCCAGAGGGCAGGCTTCCTGCGGTACTTTAACACACAGATGAATATCAGCGGCACGACCCATCGCGCTCTCGGGTTTGCTGGTCATGCAAATCAGTGAGACGTGGAGCCGCTTTAACACCGGGATAAGGGCCAGAATTTCAGAGGATTCGCCGGAATTGGAGATGGCGATGACAATATCGCCCGCGCTTACCATGCCTAAATCGCCGTGGCTGGCTTCAGCAGGATGAACAAAGAAAGCGGGTGTACCAGTGCTGGCAAAGGTCGCGGCCATCTTTTTGCCGATGTGACCCGACTTGCCCATGCCCATTACCACGACTTTCCCTGAACAGCTGAAGATGCGCTGACACGCCTGGGTGAAATCGTCGTTGATGTATTGATCAAGCTGCTCCAGGCCCTGACGTTCGATATTCAGGACATCTTTCCCGGCTTGCTGAAAGTCAAAGCCGGGTTCGAGGTTGCCAGGTGCCATAATTTCCATTCCTTTTTACCAGAGGGTAGCCGAAGGCAGCCAGTAGAGCAGTGCAACCCAGGCAACAAAGCCAGAGAGCAGTAGCGCACCGGCCACGCGGCCGATACAGCGGCTGCGCTGTAAACAGATTAAGGTAAATAGCGCGCTGACGCCCAGCATGACCCAATAGTCACGAGCGAACGCGTGCATATCAATATCCCCTGGGTGAATCAGTGCCGGAACGCCCAGGACAATCGCAATATTGTAGATGTTGGAACCAATAAGGTTGCCAATAGCGATATCATCTTCGCCTTTGAGTGCGCCCGCGATCACCGTCGCCAGTTCAGGCAGGCTGGTGCCAACGGAAATCACCGTCAGGCCAATAATCAGTTCGCTGATGCCGAAGAAGTCCGCAATCACCGTGGCGTTATCGATGACCATCCGCGTAGACATCGGCAGAATAATCAACGCCACCGCCAGCCATAAAAAAGCGACGGTATTACCGGTATCGTCGCGCGGCAGCTCAGCCAGCTGCTCTCGTGTCAGCGAGTCGTTGTTTTCGCGTTCGGCTTTACGGGCAATTTTGATAATAAAGAGTAAATAAGCCGCCGCAATGGCGATCAAGGCCACGCCATCATTGCGGCTGAGGTTATTATCAAACAGCATTACGCCGCATAATAATGTGACCAGCAGCATCAGTGGCAGTTCACGACGAACCAGATTTGAATGCACCGTAAGGGGATGAAGCAGGGCCGCACCACCGAGGATCAGCAAAATGTTGGTAATGTTCGATCCCATGGCCGTGCCCACGGCGATGTCCATCTGTCCATGGGTTGCTGCGGAGAAAGAGACAATCAGCTCAGGTAGCGAGGTGCCTATTCCGACCACCGTCATACCAATAATCAGCGGAGGAATGCCCAGCGCGCGGCTCAGAATAGCGGCACTGAAGACCAGACGATCGGCACCATATACCAGCAGAACTAAACCGATAACCAACAGTGCTATAGCTACGAGCATGAAATGTCCTTTGATCGGGTATAATCGTCGGCTGGCCTTGCGCGACGAGTAAAGCAAGGGTGTTAAGTTATTGTGCTGATTTTGACGGTCTGGGAGCGAAAAGTAAAACTTATGCCAACTTTAGCCACGTCTTCGAGGTAAGTTTCTGTAAAAGTGTCCTGTCCGATGGGTTATACGCTACCATCGGAGATAAATTTAATGCCTGAAATGTGGAGAGGTAACTATGAGCCAGACGGAGACGAATTTGGTGGATGTCCGGGGCGTGAGCTTTGCCCGTGGAGATCGCCCAGTATTCGATAACATCTCGCTGACTGTGCCAAAAGGGAAAGTGACCGCTATTATGGGGCCATCAGGCATTGGTAAAACCACCTTATTACGTCTGATTGGTGGCCAGTTACGCCCTGACAGCGGAGAAATCTGGTTTAACGGCGAAAATATTCCCAGCCTGACTCGCTCTCGCTTATATGAAGCCAGAAAAAAAATGAGCATGCTGTTCCAGTCCGGTGCACTGTTCACTGATCTTACCGTCTTTGATAATGTTGCCTGGCCGCTGCGTGAACACACTCAGCTTCCCCCGCAGTTGCTGCACAGCACGGTGATGATGAAACTGGAAGCGGTAGGATTACGCGGAGCGGCACAGCTGAAACCTTCCGAACTTTCAGGCGGCATGGCACGCCGTGCGGCGCTGGCCCGTGCGATTGCCTTAGAGCCTGACCTGATCATGTTCGATGAGCCTTTCGTCGGCCAGGATCCCATTACCATGGGCGTGCTGGTTAAACTGATTGATGAACTCAACCATTCGCTGGGGATGACCTGCATTGTGGTTTCTCACGATGTTCCGGAAGTGCTCAGTATCGCTGACTACGCTTATATTATTGCCGGGCAGAAGGTGATTGCTCAGGGAACGGCTAAATCCCTGCATGAAAATGAAGATGCGCGTGTCCGCCAGTTTATTGATGGTATCGCCGATGGTCCGGTACCGTTTCGTTTTCCTGCAGGCGATTATCTGCAAGACTTAACCGGTTCAGGGAGTTAACTAACTGATGTTTTTACGTGCGCTTGGACGACAGGGGATCAATACCTGTGCTTCCTTTGGTCGTGCCGGATTAATGCTCTTTCACGCGCTGGTGGGTATTCCACGCTTTCGCAAGCACGCGCCACTGCTGATAAAACAGCTTTACAGTATTGGTGTACTGTCACTGCTGATCGTTGTGGTATCGGGCTTATTTATTGGCATGGTACTGGGATTGCAGGGCTATCTGGTATTAAACACCTACGGTGCCGACAGCAGTCTTGGCATGTTAGTGGCGCTTTCGCTATTGCGCGAGCTGGGGCCGGTTGTGACCGCGCTGCTGTTTGCGGGCCGGGCTGGCTCTGCCTTAACGGCGGAAATTGGCCTGATGAAAGCCACTGAACAGCTCTCCAGTATGGAGATGATGGCGGTCGATCCGCTACGCCGGATTATTTCACCCCGGTTTTGGGCGGGCTTTATCAGCATGCCATTGCTGACGCTGATTTTTGTGGCGGTTGGTATCATGGGCGGCGCGATTGTTGGCGTCAGCTGGAAAGGCATCGACAGCGGGTTCTTCTGGTCGGCGATGCAAAATGCTGTTGATGTGCGCACGGACATTCTTAACTGCGTAATCAAAAGTGCGGTCTTCGCCTTCACGGTGACCTGGATTGCTCTGTTCAATGGCTATGATGCTATCCCAACTTCGGAAGGGATTAGCCGGGCAACCACTCGCACTGTGGTACATGCTTCTCTGGCGGTACTCGGTTTAGATTTTGTGCTGACTGCACTGATGTTTGGGAACTGATTCAATGCAAACGAAAAAAAGCGAAATTTGGGTAGGTGTGTTTTTATTACTGGCGCTGTTTGCGGCACTGTTTCTTTGCCTGCGCGTGGCGGATTTGCAATCGCTGGGCAGCACGCCAACCTGGAAACTCTATGCGACTTTCGACAATATTGGCGGCCTGAAAAGCGGATCACCGGTCAAAGTGGGCGGTGTGGTGATTGGTCGGGTATCCGACATTGAACTTGATCCAAAAACTTACTCGCCGCGCGTTACGATGGATATCGAAGACCAATATAATCAACTGCCTGACACCAGCTCGCTGGCAATCAGAACCTCCGGTCTGTTGGGGGAGCAATTCCTGGCGCTGAATGTCGGTTTTGACGATCCCGATATGGGAACCGCTATGCTTAAAGATGGTAGCACCATTCAGGACACCAAATCGGCGATGGTGCTTGAAGACCTGATTGGCCAGTTCTTGTATAAGAGCGGCAATGGTAATGAGAAGAAAGATGATTCGTCGGCGGCACCGGAAGCTAACGGGCAACCCGCGCCGGCGGCTACGACTACACCATAAGAGGACAAGTCATGTTTAAACGTTTCCTGATGATGGCAATGCTGGTTATTGCCCCGGTTGCAGCCAATGCGGCAGCAGATCAAACCAATCCTTATCAGCTGATGAACGAAGCGGCAGGGAAAACCTTCACCCGGCTGAAGACCGAGCAGCCTAAAATCAAACAGGATCCTGACTATCTGCGTCAGATCGTGCGTGAAGAGCTGTTGCCGTATGTGCAAATCAAATACGCCGGCGCGTTGGTGTTAGGTCGCTATTACAAAGATGCGACGCCTGCGCAGCGCGATGCGTACTTCAAAGCCTTTGGTGATTATCTGGCACAGGCCTATGGTCAGGCGCTGGCGCTGTATAACGGGCAGACTTACCAGATTGCTCCTGAGCAATCCTATGCAGACAAAACCATTATCGCGATCCGCGTCACCATTGTTGATCCGAACGGTCGTCCACCTGTGCGTCTGGATTTCCAGTGGCGCAAAAACAGCCGCAGCGGCGACTGGCAGGCGTATGACATGATTGCTGAAGGGGTAAGCATGATTACCACTAAGCAAAATGAGTGGAGCGACACGCTGCGTCAGAAGGGCATCGATGGCCTGACCGAGCAGCTGAAGTCTTATGCTAAACAGCCTATCACGTTGGATAAACAGCAGTAATGAGCGATCAACTGAGCTGGCGTCTTGAGGCAAACCAGTTACATTTGTCCGGCGAACTGCAGCGCGAAACCCTGTTAGCGCTGTGGAAGCAGCGCGAGACGGTAATGAAACAGATCGATACAATCGACGTTTCTGAACTGGATCGGGTTGATTCGGCTGGGCTGGCGCTGCTGGTCCATCTGCGGCAGATAGCATTACAACAGGGCAAAGCGCCCCAATTTACGGGCATCAACGATAAACTTCATTCGTTGATTACCCTGTATAACTTGCAGCAGATCATTGTTTCCCGCGGATAAAATGCCTGGCGGAAACTGAACAGAAAGAGCCCCTGCACCGTCAGGGGCTTTTTGCTTGTTTAAGATAGCGGCACTTTCCACTAATATGTGTGCCTGTTTATCATCTATTAAATTTAGAAGCCTCATGGAAACTAGTGAAATTCAATCCGTGCTGATGGGCGCGTTACCGTTGCAGGAAGTCCACGTTACTGGCGATGGCAGCCATTTTCAGGTTATCGCGGTAGGCGAACTGTTTGCCGATCTCAGCCGGGTCAAAAAACAGCAGACTGTTTATGCACCGCTGATGGCGTATATCGCTGACAACCGCATGCACGCAGTCTCCATCAAAACATTTACCCCTGAAGAGTGGGCGCGCGACCGTAAGTTAAACGGTTTTTAAGCTGTTTCGCTGTGGTCACCGCGCAAGATCGTGGTGAGGCGAACAGACCTTTATTTTTTTAAAAGAGAGCTGGTGCAATGGATAAATTTCGTGTGCAGGGTCCGACCCGTTTAAGCGGGGAAGTCACTATTTCCGGCGCAAAAAACGCTGCGCTGCCGATCCTGTTCGCCGCTCTGCTGGCGGAAGAGCCTGTAGAGATTCAGAATGTCCCGAAACTGAAGGACATCGATACCACCATGAAGCTGTTAAGCCAGCTGGGTGTTAAGGCTGAGCGTAACGGTTCTGTGCATCTGGATGCCAGTGACGTCAATATCTACTGCGCACCTTATGATCTGGTGAAAACCATGCGCGCTTCCATCTGGGCGCTTGGCCCGCTGGTGGCCCGTTTTGGTCAGGGGCAGGTTTCTCTGCCTGGCGGTTGCGCCATCGGTGCCCGCCCTGTTGACCTGCACATTACCGGTCTGGAACAGCTGGGTGCTGAGATCAAGCTTGAAGAAGGCTATGTGAAAGCGTCCGTCGATGGCCGTCTGAAAGGCGCACATATCGTGATGGATAAGGTCAGCGTTGGCGCGACCGTTACCATCATGAGCGCAGCCACACTGGCTACCGGTACGACGGTTATCGAGAATGCTGCGCGCGAGCCAGAAATTGTGGACACCGCGAACTTCCTGAACACCTTGGGTGCGAAAATCACCGGTGCCGGCAGCGACCGTATTACCATTGAAGGCGTTGAGCGTCTGGGCGGCGGAGTTTACCGCGTTCTGCCTGACCGTATTGAAACGGGAACCTTCCTGATTGCTGCGGCGATTTCTGGCGGAAAAGTCCTTTGTCACGCGACTCAGCCGGACACGCTGGATGCCGTACTGGCTAAGCTGCGTGAAGCCGGTGCAGAAATTCAAACCGGTCCGGACTGGATCAGTCTGGATATGCATGGCAAGCGGCCTAAAGCGGTCAACTTCCGCACTGCGCCGCATCCGGGCTTCCCAACGGATATGCAGGCTCAGTTCAGCTTGCTGAATCTGGTGGCAGAAGGCACCGGTGTGATCACCGAGACCATCTTCGAAAACCGCTTTATGCACATCCCGGAGCTGATCCGTATGGGTGCGCATGCTGAGATAGAGAGCAACACCGCGATTTGTCATGGTGTTGAGAAGCTCTCCGGTGCTCAGGTAATGGCGACCGATCTGCGTGCGTCAGCCAGCCTGGTTCTGGCAGGTTGTATCGCAGAAGGCACCACAATTGTTGACCGTATTTATCATATCGACCGTGGCTATGAGCACATCGAAGATAAACTGAAGGCGCTGGGCGCGAACATTGAGCGCGTGAGCGGCGAAGAGTAATTTTTTCGTCCTCAGCAATGAAAGGCGGTAGGAAACTACCGCCTTTTTTTATTACCTCATCAGCCCTTTGCGGTCGATAAGCTTTTTCGTGATGGGATGGTAATAGCGGCTTGGCCAGATCTCGGCGGGATGAATTTGCAGCGCATCCGCAATCAGCCACTCACCTTTTGGCCAGGGGCGAAATAGCGCATTGGCGAGTGTCGATGAGCAGAGTCCAGCATCGCGTGAAACCCCTGCCAGACTGGTTCCCTTTTTGCGCAGGCTCGCAATAATGTCTGCGTTGTGCCAGTCATCTTTAAATTTGACCATTTGTGTCTCCTCCTTGTACACCTGACTTCTCAGGACATTCCTTTATTAACGGCTGAGCAGCATGACTATGTTTGGAAACAGTGCCTGCTTTACTGCTCATAGTCGTAATACACCGCGAGGCATTTATAGCAACTTCAGGAACTTTGTTTCCAGTATTTTCTAAATGTTGAGGTAACTTTTTGCGAGGAAACGCATAAGTTGCAGAAGTTTTGGCCGGTTAACTGCGCAAGGTATCAGGCAAAGAGGGATGGAGGATGAGTTCACGACGAAAAGGGCTGGAAAAAGGGGGCAGAGCGCGGTTTCCCGCGCTTAAAAGACTAGTATTCGCGCTGTACTGACATGTGAGCAAGCGCTTCAAGCGCACTGCGCCAGGGTGATTCAGGCAGTGCTTTAAGCGCCGAAATGGCTTTATCCGCTTCATGCTCCGCGGCCTGACGCGTCCATTCCAGAGAGCCACATTGGCGCATGGTTTCCAGAACGGGTTCCAATAAATGGCGTCCGTTACCCTTTTCAATCGCTTCGCGGATCATCTGGGATTGTTCAGGGGTACCATTGCGCATCGCATGCAGCAGCGGCAGGGTAGGCTTGCCTTCACTCAGGTCATCACCGACATTTTTACCGAGCGTTTTACCATCGGCGCTGTAATCCAGCAGATCGTCGATTAACTGGAAAGCGGTGCCAATGAAGCGGCCGTAGTCCTGCAGCGCTTTTTCCTGCTCTGGCACAGCCTCAGCAAGGATGGCTGAAGATTGGGCTGCCGCTTCAAACAGACGGGCGGTTTTGCTGTAAATCACCCGCATGTAGCTTTCTTCGGTGATATCCGGGTCGTTGCAGTTCATGAGCTGCAGGACTTCGCCTTCAGCGATAACGTTCACTGCTTCAGACATTAGCGCCAGTACCCGGAGCGATCCGAGGCTGGTCATCATCTGGAAAGCACGCGTGTAAATGAAGTCGCCAACCAGCACGCTGGCCGCGTTACCAAAAGCAGCATTGGCCGTGGCTTTGCCGCGACGCATGTCGGATTCATCCACCACATCGTCATGCAGCAGCGTGGCCGTGTGAATAAATTCGATCAGGGCTGCTACGGTAACATGCTGTTTCCCGGTGTAATTAACGGCGCGAGCCGCTAAAACAGCGATCATCGGACGGATGCGTTTGCCTCCACCACTGATGATGTAGTAACCCAACTGATTAATGAGGGAGACCTCAGAGTTCAGCTGTTCGAGGATAGTTGCGTTGACGTCCGCCATATCTTGCGCGGTGAGTTCGTTTATCTGTTCTAAGTTCATCAGTCTGTTCAGCTATTGCTCAGTATGCTGCTATGATAAGCGTCTTTACCCGTGCCTGCGGCAGGTTATGTATTACAGATTGTACTGGAAAATCAGCGCAACGAAACAATTGCATTCGCTTAGCGTTTTTTTTCTGCAATACCCCGCATCAGGCACTTGTCATTATCCTGGAAGTTGCGTAGAATTCGCGCCCTATTGTGAATATTTATAGCGCAGCCTGAAACTAAGACGGCAAGCGCGAAAGCGGAGTTTATATGTACGCGGTTTTCCAAAGTGGTGGTAAACAACACCGAGTAAGCGAAGGTCAGACCGTTCGCCTGGAAAAGCTGGACATCGCAACCGGCGAAACGATTGAATTCGACCAGGTTCTGATGATTGCCAACGGTGAAGATGTGTCAATTGGCGCGCCTTTAGTTTCAGGTGGCTTGATCAAGGCAGAAATTATTGCTCATGGTCGCGGCGACAAGATCAAGATTGTTAAGTTCCGTCGTCGTAAGCATTACCGTAAGCAGCAGGGTCACCGTCAGTGGTTTACTGACGTGAAGATCACTGGCATCAGCGCGTAAGAGGAGATCTGACAAATGGCACACAAGAAAGCTGGCGGCTCCACTCGAAATGGTCGCGATTCCAATGCAAAACGCCTCGGCGTTAAGCGTTTCGGCGGCGAATCTGTTCTGGCAGGTAGCATCATCGTTCGTCAGCGTGGAACCAAATTCCATGCGGGCACCAACGTAGGCTGCGGCCGTGACCACACTCTGTTTGCAACTGCAAACGGCAAGGTCCAGTTCGAAGTGAAAGGCCCGAACAACCGTAAATACATCAGCATCGTTGCTGAGTAAGGTTTTCGTGCCTGAAAGCGGTACCTGATACCGCTTTCAGCAGCGAATCTAAAAGCCCCGCTATGATTGCGGGGCTTTTTACATTCTGCGTTCTGCCCCGGCGTAATTACGTCTGAGGGTTCACAGCAAAGGTCACTTTTGCTGTACACTTTATATTCAGCTGCACGATGTCTTGAGGCGGATCCCCTTTCTGGAATCGACGTGAAGACAGCTTTTGCGGCGCCAGAAACCCAGTTTCCGTCACCAGGCACACCAGCTTGCTACGGCGGATCACTCCCGGACACGCGTCACCTTGCCAGCGTCGGGCGAATGATTTACGGAGAAGTAACATGAAGTTTGTTGATGAAGCGACGATACTCGTCGCTGCGGGCGATGGCGGCAATGGCTGCGTCAGCTTCCGTCGTGAGAAATATATCCCAAGAGGCGGTCCGGACGGCGGCGACGGTGGTGACGGCGGCGATGTCTACATGCAGGCCGATGAAAACCTCAATACCCTGATTGACTACCGTTTCGAAAAATCTTTCCGTTCAGAGCGTGGCCAGAATGGTCAGAGCCGTGATTGTACCGGCAAACGTGGTCAGGACATTATTATTAAAGTGCCGGTCGGCACCCGTATCATCGATCAGGGCACTGGCGAGACGCTGGGCGACATGATGACGCATGGTCAGATCCAGATGGTCGCGAAAGGCGGCTGGCATGGTCTGGGCAACTCCCGCTTCAAATCTTCCGTAAACCGTTCTCCTCGTCAGAAAACGATGGGGACCAAGGGTGAAGTGCGTGATATCCAGCTGGAACTGATGCTGCTGGCTGACGTGGGTATGCTTGGCTTGCCGAATGCCGGTAAATCAACCTTTATCCGTGCGGTGTCCGCCGCGAAACCAAAAGTGGCTGACTATCCGTTTACCACGCTGGTACCAAGCCTCGGCGTGGTTCGTATGGACACTGAACAGAGCTTTGTGATCGCCGATATCCCGGGTCTGATCGAAGGGGCATCTGATGGCGCGGGTCTGGGTATTCGCTTCCTGAAGCACCTTGAGCGCTGCCGTGTGCTGTTACACACCATCGATCTGGCGCCAATTGACGAATCCGATCCGATTGAGAATGCCCGCATCATCCTCGGTGAGTTGGAAAAATACAGCGAGAAGCTGTTCAACAAACCGCGCTGGTTAGTGTTCAACAAAGTTGACCTGCTGGACCAGGAAGAAGCGGAATCTCGTGCTAAAGCGATTGCTGATGCGCTGGGCTGGACAGATAAATACTATCTGATCTCTGCTGCCAACCGTACTGGCGTAACGCCATTGTGCTGGGATGTGATGTCCTTTATCAACGCCAATCCAAAAGAAGCGGAAGAAGCACAGAAGCAGCCTGAGAAAGTCGAGTTCATGTGGGATGACTATCATCGCCAGCAACTCGAAGAAGCTGAAGCAGAATCTGCTGTTGAAGTGGAAGACGACGACTGGGATGACGACTGGGATGAAGAGGACGACGAAGGCGTCGAAATCATCTACAAGCGTTAATCCAACAAAAGGACACCCCGGTGTCCTTTTTTTATGTCTGCAGCTCGGGCAATTAAGTCTTTTAAATGGTAAAGATAATTATTATCATCTTTGCCATCCTTCGATTTGCCATGTTTTGACATCGGCGCTTTGCCAACGAGCCTGATAATGACCTCTGCCTTCCTCACGCGTTACCCGCTACTGTTCAGCCTGCTTTTGATCCCCTTTCTCGCCCAGGCTGATGCCCGTCCTGACTGGCCGCGCCATCTTTCAACCTCAAAGGGGGAAGTTGTGCTTAAGCAGCCGCCGCGACGTATTGTTTCAACCAGCGTGACGCTTACTGGCTCATTACTGGCGATTGAAGCCCCGGTTATTGCCAGCGGGGTAACTCAGCCTGGAAAACGGCTTGCCGATGATCGGGGGTTCTTTCGTCAATGGGGCGATATTGCCAGCGCCCGCGGGGTAAAACCGTTACCCACAGGGGAAGCCAGTCTGGAAGCCATCGCCGCGCAGGAGCCAGATTTGATCGTGGTCAGCGCAACGGGAAAAGACTCAGCTGTCACGCTGTATGACCGACTTTCGCTGATTGCACCCACGCTGGTGATTAATTACGACCAGCAGAGCTGGCAGCAAACAGAGCGACAACTTGCAAAAGCCACCGGAAAGGAGACCGAAGCGGAGGCTTCTATTCAGTCATTTGCCAGACGAGTCGCTGCCGTCAAAGCGGCAATAGTATTGCCACCGCAGCCCGTCTCTGCACTGGTGTTCAATCCACAAAGTCAGGCCGCTAATCTCTGGACCCGCGACTCTGCGCAGGGGCAATTGCTGGAATCATTGGGGTTTACCCTGGCCACGGTGCCCGCTGAACTGGCTCAGGCGCAACGGAGGTTGCAACGCAAAGACATTATCCCACTCAGTGGCGAGAGCCTGGTGACGGGGATCAATGGGCAATCTGTATTGATGTTCGCCGCCGATCAATCTGGCAAATTGGCACTGCTGTCTGCGCCTTTACTGGCGGCGTCGCCTGCCGTTCAGCATCAGCAGGTCTATACGCTGGGGAATGACAGCTTCCGCCTTGACTACTACAGTGCAAACCATCTTTTAACGCGACTTAGGGATCTCTTCGCTGCTCACTGAGTCGGACCATAACCACTTAAGTCCGTCCGTGATCCCTCCGCGCCAGCAGAGGGCATCATGACCGCCGTCAATCTCCCGAAAGCGGACATCAAGGCCAGCATCGACCAGCAGGGGATATAACTGCCGGTTCGAATCAAGAATGATTTTCTCATGCCAGCCTGCATCCAGTGCAATGCGTTGCCCGGGCATTCCGGCAATTCCCTTTACAACCTGTTGTATCAACAACCCTGTCGCTTGCTCAGGTTGGTGATCCCGGCGTGGCCACCAAAAAGATCCTGACTGACTAAGCGCACAGCCAAAGCGTTCAGGCCAGTTCAGCACCGCATACACCGCCGCGAGGCCACCAAAACTCTGTCCAACAACAACGGTATTTTTTGCTTGCCCGGAAAACGCGATTTTCCGCCGCAGTTCGGGTAACAATTCCTGTTGAATGGCCTGCCAGAAGAGCGGATTACAGGGGAGCTCTGCGGCTCTCAGCGAGTTATCCACCGAATCGATAAATATGTATACCGCTTCAGGCAGGTCTCCGCTGCGTGTCAGCGTTGCCAATGGCGCTGCAACAGGTTGACTCATTAGCCAAAATTTCCCGTCAAGCAGGATCACCAGTGGACGATGAAGGGGATTTTCTTCGCCGGTGGCCAGTATCGCCACGTCTCGGGTATTACCCAGTAACACGCTCTCCCAGCTCAAGTTCAGGGTTTCAAGCCGATTATCCTCAGTCTGCCACTCGGGTTGCGCTGGTGCTGCAGGCATATGCAGCGGAGACACCCAATGACCACGTCCGCTTTGCCAGCCCGCCAGCGGATTATAACGATCGGGTTGTGCCAGTGGGAATTTCCGCTGCCACCACTGTCTCAGGGAAAGCATCGAAAGCGGTTCTGCGGGCAACTCATCTGCGGTGTCAGGCATCAAAGAGTAGCTGCCACGCCAGCCCTGGCTCAGGGACAGAGTGGTCTGCCAGACGTCGGTTCCAGCAATGCGCTTAAGAGAGTGGGGCAGCCCACCACGATGATGGTCGGTTATGCCGATAATGTTCAGCCAGACGTTGCGGATCGCCGAGTGGAACTCATCCCCGTCAGGATCGCGCCAGAGGAAAGTCACTAAGGCGTTTTTTCCCTTTTCCCTGGCGATAAATGGGGTGCCTTGTTGAGCGACAGATTGCCACCAGGCCTCTGTTCCGATTACAGATGTTAAAGCCGTCATAGATTATCAAACCACTGAGTGAACTTTCTGACAAAAATAGAAATGATTGTAATAATCGTATTGATAATTATTTTCATTTGCAATAGTGTGTTGCCGCACTTTTGCCAATTTGGCCCGGGTAATTTTGAAGGGCATATTTGTAGGGAAACAGGCTTCATGACCAGATTTTCACGCTTATCACTGACGATTCTCGCAGGACTGGGAGGCGTCGCGCTGGCTCAGGCAGACACCGTTGATGCCAATGGTGGCACGCTGATGGTGACGGCCGCGCAGCAGACGCTTCAGGCCCCAGGCGTTTCGACCATTACGGCCGATGAAATCAAAAAACGTCCTCCCGCCAGAGATCTCTCTGAAATCATTCGGACCATGCCAGGCGTCAACCTGACCGGCAACTCAACCAGCGGACAGCGCGGTAACAACCGTCAGATTGATATTCGTGGCATGGGTCCAGAAAACACGCTTATCCTGATTGACGGTCTGCCCGTTTCCAGCCGCAACTCGGTACGGTTAGGCTGGCGTGGCGAGCGTGATACGCGTGGAGACACCAACTGGGTTCCACCTGAAATGGTCGACCATATTGAGGTGATTCGCGGGCCTGCCGCAGCGCGCTATGGTAACGGCGCCGCAGGTGGCGTGGTGAATATTATCACTAAGCAGGCCAGTAATGAGTGGCATGGTGCCTGGAATAGCTATCTGAATATGCCGGAGCATCGCTCTGAAGGATCGACCAAACGCACCAACTTCTCACTCAGTGGGCCGCTCTCTGATGCCGTCAGCTTTATGCTGTATGGCAACCTCAGTAAAACGCAGGCTGATGCGCAGTTTATCAATGAAGGGCATCAGTCACTGAGAACCGGCACGTATGCTGATACGGTGCCGGCAGGGCGGGAAGGGGTGGAAAATAAAGATATCCACGGCAAATTGCGTTGGGAGTTTGCGCCACGCCAGGTACTGGAATTCAGTGCAGGCTACAGTCGGCAAGGAAATCTGTACGCCGGAGACACGCAAAATACTAATACCAGCGCACTGGTGCAGGACAACTATGGCAATGAGACTAACCGTCTCTACCGTCAGGACTTCGCCACCACGTGGACAGGCGTGTGGGATAACGGCATCAGCACCCGCAGTTATGCGCAGTATGAAAACACGCGTAACAGCCGGATGAACGAAGGGCTGGCAGGCGGTACGGAAGGGATTTTCTCCGACAGCGGCTTCTCCACCATCCAGCTGGATGACGTATTGTTGCACAGTGAAATCAGCGTTCCTTTTGAGCTGTTGGTCAATCAGACCGCAACGTTTGGCGTCGAATGGAATCAGCAACGCATGAAAGACGGGGCTTCCAATACTCAGGCGCTGTCCGGCGGTAACATTGAAGGGATCGGAAGCAGCAACCGCAGCCCTTACTCCTCTGCAGAAATATTCTCGTTGTTTGCTGAAGACAATATCGAGCTCACTGACAGTACCACGCTGGTGCCCGGTTTGAGATTTGATCACCACAGTATTGTCGGTGATAACTGGAGTCCTTCGTTGAACCTCTCACAGGCGCTGGACGATGACTTCACCCTGAAGCTGGGCATTGCCCGAGCCTACAAAGCACCGAGCCTTTACCAGACCAATCCAAATTACGTCCTGTACAGCCGTGGGCAAGGCTGTGCAGACAGTGCCGGCGCCTGCTATCTGATGGGAAATGACGACCTCAAAGCAGAAACCAGCATTAACAAGGAAGTGGGGATCGAGTATAAGCATGAAGGCTATCAGGCCGGGATCACCTGGTTCCGCAATGATTATCGCAATAAAATTGAAGCCGGCTATCAGCCAAGTGGCACCTCAACTTCAGGCGGTACTGATATCTACCAGTGGGAGAATGTGCCCAAAGCGGTAGTGGAAGGGCTGGAGGGAACGGTTAACCTGCCGCTGACTGAATCAGTAAGCTGGAACAACAATCTGACGTATATGCTGCAAAGCAAAAACAAAACGACAGGCGACCGCTTATCAATCATCCCGGAATATACCCTTAACTCGACGCTGGCCTGGCAGGCCACAGACGCGCTTTCCCTGCAAAGCACCCTGACCTGGTACGGTCGACAGACGCCGAAAAAATATAACTACAAGGGAGAGTCAGTCAGCGGGACGGAGCAATCGACGGTCAGTCCCTACTCCATCGTTGGCTTGAGCGGCACCTACGATGTGAACAAATACGTGAGCGTCACTCTTGGCGTGGATAACGTGCTGGATAAACGTCATTTCAGGGAAGGGAATGCACAAACAACCGGTAATGCCACGACCAATGCGTATATGTATGGCGCAGGGGCGAACACCTATAACGAATCGGGCCGGACCTGGTATATGGGCCTGAACACGCATTTCTGAGGATGGTGGCGGTGGGGACGGACCCCCACCACGTCTAGTTCAGATTTTGCGGCAACCAGCAGGTGGCATTGAGCCCACTTCGATCCTCTCGGTTGGTTAATCGCAACTCACCGTGATGGATCTGCGCGATGCGCAGCACAATATTCAGTCCCAACCCACTGCCGCCATAACGTTGATCCATCCTGCGAAACGCTTTTGTCAGGTCGGCTGCCGCTTCAGGATCAATACCTGGCCCTTCATCTCTGACAGTGAAACGGCTGCCGCCGTTTTCACTTTCTGCCAACAGGCTGATATGGCTGCCTTCCGGGCTGTATCTCGAGGCATTCTCCAGCAAATTGCGCACCATCAATCGCAACAGAACGGCATCGCCTTCAGCTTCAAGCGACAGGTCACCTGAGACCTCCAGCGTCTGCTGACGCAGCAATAGCATCTCAACCATTTCCTGCTGCAATGGCTGGAAGACACTTTCCCAGCTGACCACCTGATAATGGCCACCGGCCAGAGCCTGACCTGCACGGGACAGCATCAGCAGTTGCTCAATGACATGCATGAGCTGGTCGATGCGTTTCACTAACATCGGACCCTGGGTAACACCCTGTTGCTCCAGCAGTTCAAGGTGAAGCCGTAATCCGGCAAGCGGTGTACGCAGCTCATGTGCGGCATCAGCGGTGAAAAGCCGCTCTTGCTGCAAGGTATGATCGAGCCTGCCCAGTAACTGATTCAGGGCGCGGGTCACTGCAGCAATTTCATCCATGTCAGAGAAAGTAGGCAGCGGCGTGAGATTATCGGCAGAACGTTCAGACAAGCTGTTCTGCAATGACTTCAACGGGCGAATGATCCAGCTGATCGCCCAGAAAGAGAGTAGCAGCGTGAAGCAGACCATCACCACGGAAGGCAGTAACAGTGAGGCTATCGCTTCGCGGATTTCATTTTCGACTCGCTCATTGCGGGCGTGAGCAGAGAGCGTTTCGTTAACCAGGAAACTGATCTGTTCGCGGCTTTCATGCCACAGCCAGGCCGCGCTCATCATCTGACAGGACAGCAGGATCAGAGCCAGCATAATCAGTAAACGCCGACGCATACTGTTCAAGTGCGTTCTTCCAGACGATATCCTACGCCACGCACCGTCTTGATGCGGTCTTTGCCCAGCTTGCGGCGCAAGTTGTGAATATGCACCTCAAGCGTGTTAGAGCCGGTATCATCCTGCCAGCTATAAAGATCTTGTTGCAGCGTTTCACGATGCACCGTCTGACTGATGCGCATCAATAGACGCGTCAGCAGCGCAAACTCTTTCGGCGTCAGCTCAACAGGCTGATTGTCTATATAAACTTGCTGAGAAGACAGGTTAAGGGAGAGATCGCCCTGTTGCAGCAGGTTATCGCTGCGACCCTGATAACGGCGAATCAAAGCCCGAACTCTGGCCTTCAATTCGGCCAGCGCGAAGGGTTTAACCAGATAATCATCGGCACCGGCATCCAGTCCATCAACCCGATCCTCTAAGGCATCACGGGCAGTGAGGATCAGCACCGGCAGATCGATAGTCTCTTTACGCCACTGCCGCAGCAGCTGCCTGCCGTCCCGATCCGGCAACCCAAGATCGAGAACAATCAGGCTGTACTGGCCGCTTTGCAGCAGAGCACAGGCTTCAGCGCCATTCTTAGCCGCATCCACCGCATACCCTTCAGTCGTCAGCGCCTGAACCAGTCCGCCCAACAGCAAAGCATCATCTTCAACAACCAGTAGTTTCATAATTGTCAGTTATTTTGGTAAACATCCTTATAAAGCCGGCTCTCAAAGCGGACCAGCGGAATACGTCGCTGGCGCTGATCTTCCGGCGGAACGGCATAGCCAGAAAGATACTGGACGAATGCCACGCGCTGCCCGCTGGCTGTCGTCATAAAGCCAGCAAGGTTATACACACCCTGCAATGAACCGGTCTTGGCTGATACCTTTCCGTCGACGCCTGCTTCATGAAGACCACCACGATAGCGTAACGTTCCGTCGTAGCCTGCGAGAGGCAACATGGAAATGAAATTCAGCTGTTGATCATTTTGTGCAATGTATTGTAACGCTTGCATCATGGTCGCCGGGGAAATCAAATCGTGCCGTGAAAGCCCCGAACCGTCTACCTGAATGCTGTTGCCCAGATCGACATTCGCCTTTTGCCTCAGTATCTGACGCACGGCATCAGAGCCGGCGCGCCAGGTGCCAGGGACGCCAAATCGCTCATGTCCAATGGTGCGGAACACGGTATCGGCAATCATATTGTCCGACTTCTTCAGCATGATCTTCAGCAGATCGTGTAAGGGTGCAGACTGTGTTTCTGCCAGCACGTTAGCTGGCTGCGTGACCTGAGTCTGACGCAGTAAATGGCCGGAATAATCGATATCGGCTGCCTGCAACTCCGCTTTTAACAGGGCACCGGCATAGCTAGCGCCATCCTGAATAGCAAAGGCCAGCGGCAAGGGTTCGGCACGCTGGGTCATACATCCGGTCAGGGTGAAGCGGTTTAATTCGCCTGGCACCACATCCAGCTCACAATACTGTGCGTCCGGCGAGCCTTTCGCCAGCGTTCGCACCTGGCTAAACATACTGACCGGATAATAGGAGGCCACGCGGATAAACGCCTTGTCACCTGGATTCGGTGCGCTGTAGAGCGATACCGAGAAGCAGTTACGGTCAACAATGGCAGCGGCTGGCGGCGCACTAAAGCACTGCGTCAGGTCATTCCACGGCCAGCCTGGGGCTTCGTCGTGGCTGGCAAATACCGACGTATCAATCACCAAATTGCCCTGAATATGCTTCACACCCTGCTTTTTCAGCGTGGTGACCATATTGCGCAAGTCCTGACGCGTCAGCGTCGGATCGCCACCAAAACGGGCCACCAGATCGCCTTGCAGCGTGCCATCATTAATGGTGCCTTTGCTTTCCAGTTGCGTATGAAAACGGTAGTCCGGGCCAAGCTGAAGCAGCGCCGCCAGGGCGGTCAACACTTTCATCGTACTGGCCGGCAGCGCCATCTGTTTACTGTGGTAGTCAATTGAAGGCGTGGTTGCGCCTATTTTCTGCACAATCAGCGCCAGGTTTGCGCCATCAGGTAAATATTGGGTGTAGTCTTCAACCGAAGCAGCGTGGGCATTCAGCATAAATGCGCAGGCTAAACCGGTAACAATTCGTGAAAATCGCATAATCTCGCGTTTACTGACAGGTGATGCTGACATACTACGGTGCATCGTTGTGGAAAGTAAACGATGACCCATAAGGAACTCTGGGTTAAAATACGTATCAAAATGCAAAACCTCCAGGCCCTGAGCTTCCCTTTGGGTCTGGTTTATTTCGTTTGAAATTCAGTGGCAAGCGCCGCAGAACGCTTTTTCTGCATGAACCTGTCAGGATGACGAAATTTTGCACAGGACAGAGTTTACGAGGTATTGAGATGAATCAGATTCCGATGACGTTAAGGGGCGCGGACAAACTGCGCGAAGAGCTGGAAGAGCTGAAAACCATTAAACGCCCCCGAATTATTGCCTCAATTGCAGACGCACGTGAGCACGGCGATTTAAAAGAAAACGCTGAGTATCACGCAGCGCGCGAAGAGCAGGGCTTCTGTGAAGGTCGTATCCAGGAGATCGAGGCAAAACTGTCTAATGCTCAGGTAATCGACGTCACCAAAATGAACGCGAACGGTCGGGTGATCTTCGGTTCAACCGTCAAGGTATTGAACCTGGATACTGACGAAGAGTCGACTTATCGCATCGTGGGCGATGATGAGGCTGATTTTAAGCAAAATCTGATTTCTGTGAACTCGCCAATGGCGCGCGGCCTGATTGGCAAAGAAGTTGATGATGTGACGATCGTGAAAACACCCGGCGGCGACGTCGAGTATGAGATTTTGAAGATAGAATATCTCTGATTTCTGCTACGCTGAAACTATCACGCGTATTGTAAAGAAAGGAAAAAGGCCGCTATGCGGCCTTTTATCAACATCAGGAGCGTGTCACCTTCTCCGGTCTAAGTTTCAGAATTGTTACCTGATCCTCAGCGCGGAAGGGAGATCTTGCGTTCCTTCGTTGGACGGTACAGTACCAGCATCTTGCCGATAACCTGCACGTTTGCTGCTTTGGTTTCGCGCACGATAGCCTCAACAACCAGTGCTTTCGTTTCACGGTCTTCCGTGGCGATTTTCACTTTGATGAGCTCGTGGTGCTCCAGTGCTTGTTCGATCTCGGCTAGCACCCCTTCGGTCAAACCATTGTTGCCCAGCATGACAACGGGCTTCAGCGGATGGGCCAGTCCTTTCAGGTGCTGTTTTTGTTTGGTACTCAGATTCATCGTATTTTTTACTTACATTGGGATTGAAAACGGGTCATTCTACCGCCATCTCTGGTGTATCACCAAATCGGCTTTGCTGATTTGCGCGGTTTATTTATCGCATGCGTTGAATCATAGTTGGAAATTGTATGACTGGTAAAAAGCGTTCGGCCAGTTCCAGCCGCTGGCTGCAGGAACACTTTAGCGATAAATATGTGCTTCAGGCACAGAAAAAAGGGCTGCGTTCTCGCGCCTGGTTTAAACTCGATGAAATACAGCAAGGTGACAAGCTGTTCAAACTTGGCATGACCGTCGTCGATCTGGGTGCTGCACCCGGAGGTTGGTCTCAATATGTGGTAACGCAGATTGGGTCAAAAGGCCGTGTTATTGGTTGTGATATCCTGCCGATGGATCCTATCGCCGGTGTCGATTTCCTCCAGGGCGATTTTCGTGATGAACTGGTCATGAAAGCGTTGCTGGAACGAGTAGGTGACAACAAAGTACAGGTTGTGATGTCCGATATGGCTCCCAACATGACAGGAACGCCAGCAGTTGATATTCCACGTGCAATGTATTTAGTTGAGCTTGCACTGGAAATGTGTCGTGATGTATTGGCACCTGGCGGCAGTTTTTTAGTAAAAGTGTTTCAGGGAGATGGCTTTGAAGATTACCTCCGGGAAATTCGCTCCCTGTTTACGAAAGTAAAAATTCGTAAGCCGGACGCTTCGCGCTCTCGTTCGCGTGAAGTGTACATTGTAGCGACAGGGCGCAAACTATAGTACCCTACGCTGTCTGTTAACACAGTTGTAATAAGAGGTTAATCCCCTTGAGTGACATGGCGAAAAACCTAATTCTTTGGTTAGTCATCGCGGTCGTGCTGATGTCTGTATTCCAAAGCTTTGGGCCCAGCGAGTCGAATGGCCGTAGGGTTGACTATTCAACCTTCCTGTCAGAAGTGAACCAGGATCAGGTCCGCGAGGCACGTATTAACGGGCGTGAAATCAACGTTGTCAAAAAAGACAGCAACAAATACACGACTTACATTCCTGTCAACGATCCCAAGTTGCTTGATAACCTGTTGACTAAAAATGTGAAAGTGGTTGGCGAACCGCCAGAAGAACCGAGCCTGTTGGCGTCGATCTTCATCTCATGGTTCCCAATGCTATTGCTTATTGGTGTCTGGATCTTCTTCATGCGCCAGATGCAGGGCGGGGGCGGCAAAGGGGCAATGTCCTTTGGTAAAAGCAAAGCCCGCATGCTGACGGAAGATCAGATCAAGACAACCTTCGCTGATGTTGCCGGTTGCGACGAAGCGAAAGACGAAGTGGCTGAGCTGGTTGAATACCTGCGTGAGCCAAGCCGTTTCCAGAAACTGGGCGGTAAAATTCCGAAAGGCGTTCTGATGGTCGGGCCTCCGGGTACCGGTAAAACGCTGCTGGCGAAAGCCATCGCCGGTGAAGCTAAAGTGCCTTTCTTCACTATCTCCGGTTCTGACTTCGTTGAAATGTTCGTTGGTGTGGGTGCATCCCGTGTTCGCGACATGTTTGAACAAGCCAAGAAAGCCGCGCCTTGCATCATCTTTATCGATGAGATCGATGCAGTCGGTCGTCAGCGTGGCGCTGGTTTAGGCGGTGGTCACGATGAACGTGAGCAGACGCTGAACCAGATGCTGGTTGAGATGGATGGTTTTGAAGGTAATGAAGGCATCATCGTCATCGCCGCGACTAACCGTCCAGACGTACTTGACCCGGCGCTGTTGCGTCCAGGCCGCTTTGACCGTCAGGTTGTTGTAGGCTTGCCAGACGTTCGAGGCCGTGAGCAGATCCTGAAAGTGCATATGCGTCGCGTTCCATTAGCGACCGACATTGAAGCATCCGTTATTGCCCGTGGTACGCCAGGCTTCTCAGGTGCCGATTTGGCTAACCTGGTCAACGAAGCTGCGCTGTTTGCAGCCCGTGGTAACAAACGCGTTGTGTCGATGGTTGAGTTCGAAAAAGCGAAAGACAAGATCATGATGGGTGCGGAACGTCGCTCCATGGTGATGACAGAATCGCAGAAAGAGTCGACGGCCTACCACGAAGCCGGTCACGCGATCATTGGTCGCCTGGTGCCGGAGCATGATCCGGTGCACAAAGTGACCATCATTCCTCGTGGCCGTGCATTAGGTGTGACCTTCTTCCTGCCTGAAGGCGACGCGATCAGCGCCAGCCGTCAGAAACTGGAAAGTCAGATTTCTACCCTTTACGGTGGCCGTCTGGCAGAAGAGATCATCTACGGTGTTGAGCGTGTTTCTACCGGTGCTTCTAACGACATCAAGGTAGCCACCTCAATAGCGCGTAACATGGTAACGCAATGGGGCTTCTCAGAGAAACTGGGCCCGCTGCTGTATGCTGAAGAAGAGGGTGAAGTATTCCTCGGTCGTTCAGTGGCTAAAGCGAAGCACATGTCTGATGAGACCGCGCGTATCATTGACCAGGAAGTGAAATCACTGGTTGAAGGTAACTATCAACGTGCACGTCGTATTCTGAACGAAAACATGGACATTCTTCACGCGATGAAAGATGCGCTGATGAAGTATGAAACCATTGATGCTCCACAGATCGATGACCTGATGGCACGCCGTGAAGTGCGTCCACCACAGGGTTGGGAAGATCCGGGCAGCACCAATAATTCTGACAGCAACGGTACGCCTAAGGCGCCGCGCCCGGTTGATGAACCGCGCACGCCTAATCCTGGTAACACCATGTCAGAGCAGCTGGGCGACAAGTAATTTACTTGTTCGTTTAAGCTCACTCCAAACCCCGGCGCTGTCCGGGGTTTTTTATATCTACAATTTCATTACCCGGTCCAACTGACCTGCTGAACCCGTTTGGAGACTTACCGTTATGAAGCTTTACGCCAGAGACACCATCCTCGATCTTTCCCATCCTCATGTGATGGGGATCCTGAATGTGACCCCGGATTCTTTCTCTGATGGCGGCAAGCATAACGATTTGGTTCAGGCGCTGACCCATGCCAACGAAATGATCAATGCCGGTGCCACCATCATTGATATCGGCGGCGAATCCACGCGTCCTGGCGCATCGGAAGTCAGTGTAGAGCAGGAGCTGGAACGGGTTATTCCGGTGGTTGAGGCTATTTCTCAACGTTTTGAAGTGTGGATTTCGGTCGATACATCAAAACCAGAGGTGATCCGGGAATCGGCAAATGCGGGTGCGCACATCATCAATGATATCCGTTCACTGCAGGAGCCCGGTGCTTTGGAAGCGGCGGCGGCAACGGGCCTGCCGATTTGTCTGATGCATATGCAGGGCGATCCGGCCACCATGCAACAATCGCCGAAGTACAAACAGCTGCTGCAGGATGTGGACGCCTTTTTTGTGCAGCACATCGCCAGATGCGAAGCCGCCGGGATCAAAAAAGAGCAGTTGATCCTCGACCCGGGATTCGGTTTCGGTAAGAATCTGTCCCACAATTATCAGTTGCTGGCCCATCTGGCTGATTTTCACCGGTTCGGCCTGCCACTGCTGGTCGGCATGTCCCGTAAAAGTATGATTGGGCAACTGCTGAATGTTGGCCCGTCGCAGCGGCTGACAGGCAGTCTGGCCTGCGCGGTAATCGCCGCGATGCAAGGCGCGCACATCCTGCGCGTTCATGATGTTAAAGAAACCGTCGAAGCGATGCGCGTCGTCGAAGCAACACTGTCAGCGAAGGAAGAGTAACGCTATGAGCAACCGTAAGTATTTTGGTACCGATGGCATCCGCGGCAAAGTGGGTGAGTCTCCTATTACACCTGACTTCGTGCTGAAGCTTGGCTGGGCAGCGGGTAAGGTGCTGGCACGCAATGGCTCAAAGAAAATTATCATCGGTAAAGATACGCGCATTTCTGGCTACATGCTGGAGTCGGCCCTTGAGGCAGGCCTGGCGGCGGCAGGGTTATCGGCAGCCTTTACCGGACCGATGCCAACCCCAGCCATTGCCTATCTGACCAGAACCTTCCGTGCCGAAGCGGGGATTGTGATTTCGGCTTCGCACAATCCGTTTGACGATAACGGTATCAAGTTCTTTTCCATCGAAGGCACCAAGCTGCCAGATGACGTGGAGGAGGCGATCGAAGCGGAGATGGAGAAACCGATCACCTGCGTTGAATCTGCAGAGCTGGGACGTGCCAGCCGCATTGTCGATGCAGCCGGCCGCTACATCGAGTTTTGCAAAGGTACCTTCCCAAGCGAACTCAGCCTGAATGGCATGAAGATTGTGGTGGACTGCGCCAACGGTGCGACCTACCACATCGCGCCAAACGTCCTGCGTGAACTCGGCGCGACGGTGATCACCATTGGTGTTAATCCTGATGGGATGAACATCAACAAAGAGTGTGGCGCCACCGATGTCCGCAAGCTGCAGGAACGCGTGTTGTCGGAGAAAGCGGACGTGGGGCTGGCCTATGATGGCGATGGCGATCGCATCATGATGGTGGACCATCTGGGCCATAAAGTGGATGGCGATCAGATCCTGTATATCATTGCCCGTGAAGGCTTACGTCAGGGACAACTGCGCGGTGGTGTCGTCGGTACGCTGATGAGCAACATGGGGCTTGAACTGGCGCTTAAGCAACTGGGTATTCCGTTTGCGCGTGCAAAAGTGGGCGACCGCTACGTGCTGGAAAAACTGCAGGAAAAAGGCTGGCGTCTGGGCGCTGAAAACTCCGGCCACGTCATCCTGTTGGACAAGACAACTACCGGTGACGGTATCGTGGCAGGTTTGCAGGTACTCACTGCGATGGTGCGTAACCACATGACTCTGCACGATCTGTGCAGCGGCATGAAGTTGCTGCCACAAATC
This sequence comes from Erwinia billingiae Eb661, assembly GCF_000196615.1. Lineage (NCBI taxonomy): Bacteria > Pseudomonadati > Pseudomonadota > Gammaproteobacteria > Enterobacterales > Erwiniaceae > Erwinia > Erwinia billingiae. Next base: position 4,474,698 of record NC_014306.1, on the reverse strand, counting down.
CTCGTTAACGTGCGCTTCAGTGGAACAACCGATCCGCTGGAAGATGCAACGGTCAAAACGGTCACTGCAGAAGTCGAAAAAGAGCTGCAGGGTCGTGGACGTGTGTTGCTGCGTAAATCAGGCACTGAACCGCTAATCCGCGTGATGGTTGAAGGCGAAGATGAAGCGCAAGTGACGGCGCTGGCACACCGGATTGCCGATGCGGTGAAGGCGGTCTGATAAGCCAGAAAAGGACGGTAGATGAGTGATTTACCAGCAATTCATTGCTCATTTGCCGTTTTTTTCCGCAATCAGATGCCTGGTGCTAAATTGCCCTTGCGCAGTCAGGCGGCTTTGGTTAGTATTCACACCCGCTTCTGATGGGTAGTGACAACGCTATCTCTCTAACTGGTTTGAAGCTTTTTGATGTGCGGCTACCGCGCAAGGAAACAGGTTAATTATGTACGAAGCTCTCTTAGTTGTTTTCCTTATTGTTGCAATCGGCCTTGTAGGTTTGATCATGCTTCAGCAAGGTAAAGGCGCTGATATGGGCGCGTCATTTGGTGCAGGCGGTTCGGCAACGCTGTTTGGTTCTAACGGTTCAGGTAACTTTATGACCCGTATGACCGCAGTATTGGCAACACTGTTCTTCATCATTAGCTTGATTCTGGGTAACCTCAACTCCAATAAGACTCAGAAAGGAAGCGAGTGGGAAAATCTGACTCAGCCTGCACAGTCGCAGCAGAGCCAGCCAGCTAAACCGGCAACCCCGGGTAGCGATATCCCACAGTAAGCAGTAAATGCAGTGATTTCGACACGACAGAAATAAAAAAGTCGTCACTTTAGTGCCGTGGTGGTGGAATTGGTAGACACGCTACCTTGAGGTGGTAGTGCCCGCATGGGCTTACGGGTTCAAGTCCCGTCCTCGGTACCAAACTTCAGTATTGCTTGCGTTTTACGCAAGATCGGCGTAGTATTTGCCACGTTATTTCGGACGCGGGGTGGAGCAGCCTGGTAGCTCGTCGGGCTCATAACCCGAAGGTCGTCGGTTCAAATCCGGCCCCCGCAACCACTTTCCCTTAGAGTTCTTTTTCAAATATACTGTATGCATCGAACGGCGCATCTCAGCAGATTTTGAAAAAAATTCTTTTGGATTGTGCCGAACCGCCAGATTTTTGGCGTACAGGGTCCAGTCGCATAAAGCCCCGATTTATCGGGGTTTTTTGTTATCAGGAAACAGCATACTGGGCTATTAAGCCCTTTTTTTATGTCTTGGGGGTGGCCTTGTCCACATTAGAGCAAAAATTAACTGAGCTGATCACAGCACCTGTAGAGGCGCTGGGCTACGAACTGGTCGGTATCGAGTTTGTACGCGGTCGTACATCGACGTTGCGCATCTATATTGATAGTGAAAATGGCATCAATGTTGACGATTGTGCTGATGTTAGCCACCAGGTAAGTGCCGTATTCGATGTCGAAGACCCGATTACTGTCGCTTATAACCTTGAAGTCTCCTCACCAGGCCTTGAGCGCCCACTCTTTACCGCTGCGCATTACGCACAATTTATTGGCGAAGAAGTGAGCCTGGTGCTGCGTATGGCCGTTCAAAACCGCCGCAAATGGCAGGGAATCATTAAATCTGTAGAAGGTGAAATGATCACTGTTGCTGTTGAGGGTAACGACGAAGTGTTCGCGCTGAGCAACATTCAGAAAGCGAACCTGGTTCCCCACTTTTAAAAGTCCGGATTGAGGCATACCAGGATGAACAAAGAAATCTTAGCTGTAGTTGAGGCTGTGTCGAACGAGAAATCACTCCCGCGCGAAAAGATTTTCGAAGCGCTGGAGAGCGCACTGGCCACGGCGACCAAGAAAAAATACGAGCAGGAAATTGAAGTCCGTGTCAGCATTGACCGCAAAAGCGGCGATTTCGACACCTTCCGCCGTTGGGTTATCGTTGACGAAGTGACTATGCCAACGCGTGAAATCACGCTGGATGCAGCTCGCTACGAAGACGAAGCGCTTAATCTGGGCGAATACGTAGAAGACCAGATCGAATCTGTGACCTTCGACCGTATCACCACCCAAACCGCGAAACAGGTTATCGTGCAGAAAGTGCGCGAAGCTGAACGTGCGATGGTTGTCGATCAGTTCCGTCAGCAGGAAGGTGAGATCATCACCGGCGTGGTTAAGAAAGTTAACCGCGACAACATCTCTCTGGATCTGGGCAGCAACGCAGAAGCCGTCATCATTCGTGAAGACATGCTGCCACGTGAAAACTTCCGTCCGGGCGACCGTATTCGTGGTGTTCTGTACGCAGTGCGTCCAGAAGCGCGCGGTGCTCAGCTGTTTGTCAGCCGTTCCAAGCCGGAAATGCTGATCGAACTGTTCCGCATTGAAGTGCCAGAAATTGGCGAAGAAGTGATTGAGATTAAAGCCGCCGCGCGCGATCCGGGCTCACGTGCCAAGATTGCGGTGAAAACCAACGACAAACGTATCGACCCAGTTGGTGCATGCGTCGGTATGCGTGGTGCGCGAGTTCAGGCAGTATCCAGTGAGCTGGGTGGCGAGCGTATTGATATCGTACTGTGGGATGACAATCCTGCGCAGTTCGTGATCAATGCCATGGCCCCTGCGGATGTTGCCTCTATCGTGGTGGATGAAGATAATCACACCATGGATATCGCTGTTGAAGCCGGTAACCTGGCTCAGGCGATTGGCCGTAATGGTCAAAACGTACGTTTAGCCGCACAGCTGAGTGGCTGGGAGCTAAACGTAATGACGGTCGACGATCTGCAGGCGAAGCACCAGGCTGAAGCCCATGCTGCCATCGACGTCTTTACCAAGCATCTCGATATTGATGAAGACTTTGCTACCGTTCTGGTTGAAGAAGGTTTCTCTTCTCTTGAAGAACTGGCATATGTTCCGATCAACGAGCTGTTGGAAATTGACGGTCTGGATGAAGAGACAGTAGAAGCGCTGCGCGATCGTGCGAAAAATGCGTTAACAACCCTGGCGCTGGCGAAAGAAGAGAGCCTGGGCGACAACCAGCCGGCAGAAGATTTGCTGAATCTGGAAGGTCTTGATCGTGAGCTGGCATTCAAGCTGGCAGCGATTGGCGTCTGTACGCTGGAAGATCTTGCCGAACAGGGTGTTGACGACCTGACAGATATTGAAGGCCTGAACGATGAACAGGCTGGTGAGCTGATTATGGCTGCACGCAATATCTGCTGGTTCGGCGACGACGCGTAATAAACTGTAGCAGGAAGGAACAGCATGACAGATGTAACTGTAAAATCGCTGGCCGCAGAGATTCAGACACCGGTAGAACGCCTGGTACAGCAGTTTGCTGATGCAGGGATCCGCAAGTCTGAAACTGATTCTGTGACGCAGCAGGAAAAAGAAACGCTCCTGACCCATTTGAATCGCGATCATAACGGCGGTTCAGGTAAACTGACTCTGCAGCGCAAGACGCGCAGCACCTTGAATGTTCCCGTTACCGGGGGCAAAAGCAAGTCAGTACAAATTGAAGTCCGCAAAAAGCGCACCTATGTAAAAGGCGATCCTGCAGAAGCTGAACAGGCTGAAGCAGAAGAGCAGGCACAGCGTGAAGCGGAAGAACTGGCTCGTCGTGAGGCTGAAGAAAAAGCCAAGCGTGAAGCCCAAGACAAAGCGAAGCGTGAAGCCGAGGAGCAGGCTAAACGTGAGGCAGCTGATAAAGCCAAACGTGAAGCAGCGGAAAAAGATAAAGTGAGCAATCAACCTACTGATGAAGTAATCCGGGCAACGCAGTCTGACAAAGCCCGTCGCGAAGCAGAAGCTGCAGAACTGAAGCGTAAAGCCGAAGAAGAAGCGCATCGCAAGATTGAAGAAGAAGCGAAGCGCGTAGCGGAAGAGGCTCGTAAAATGGCAGAAGAGAAAGGCACCGAGTGGACTGAGGTTAAAGAAGTTGAAGATACTTCTGATTACCACGTAACCACTTCTACCCACGCCCGTGCGGCTGAAGACGAAAACGATGCGAAGGTTGAAGGCGACCGTCGTACCCGTGCAGTCCGCCCGGCTAAAGCGCCACGCTCCAAGAAAGGCAACAAGCATTCTGAAGCGAAAACTGACCGTGAAGAAGCGCGTGCGCAGGTTCGCGGCGGTAAAGGCGGCAAGCGCAAGCCAAGCACCCTGCAACAGGGCTTCAACAAGCCAGTGCAGGCTGTTAACCGTGACGTGATCATCGGCGAAACCATCAGCGTAGCCGAACTGGCTAACAAGATGGCGGTGAAAGGTTCTCAGGTCATCAAAGCGATGATGAAAATGGGCGCCATGGCCACCATTAACCAGGTTATCGATCAGGAAACTGCCCAGCTGGTAGCGGAAGAAATGGGTCACAAAGTGACGCTGCGCCGTGAGAATGAGCTGGAAGAAGCGGTAATGAGCGATCGTGATACTCATGCGCTGCAGGAATCCCGTGCACCGGTCGTGACCATCATGGGCCACGTTGACCACGGTAAAACCTCTTTGCTGGATTATATTCGCTCCACTAAAATCGCCTCTGGCGAAGCGGGCGGCATTACTCAGCACATCGGTGCATACCACGTTGAAACTGACACCGGTATGATCACCTTCCTGGATACCCCGGGACACGCCGCGTTTACCGCAATGCGTGCTCGTGGTGCTCAGGCGACTGACATCGTTATCCTGGTCGTTGCGGCAGATGATGGCGTGATGCCACAGACTATCGAAGCTATCCAGCACGCAAAAGCGGCGAAAGTGCCGGTTGTTGTTGCGGTGAACAAAGTTGATAAGCCAGATGCCGATCCGGATCGTGTTAAAAACGAACTGACCCAGTACGGAATCATTCCGGAAGAGTGGGGCGGCGAGAACATGTTCGTGAACGTGTCTGCGAAAGCCGGTACCGGTATTGATGACCTGCTTAACGCCATCCTTCTGCAAGCAGAAGTGCTGGAACTGAGCGCGGTTCGTCAGGGTATGGCAAGCGGTGTGGTTATCGAATCCTTCCTGGATAAAGGTCGTGGTCCGGTTGCTACCGTGCTGGTACGTGAAGGTACGCTGAATAAAGGCGATATCGTTCTGTGCGGCTTCGAGTATGGCCGTGTGCGTGCGATGCGTGACGAATTGGGTCGCGAAGTGACTGAAGCTGGTCCTTCGATTCCTGTTGAGATCCTTGGCCTGTCAGGTGTTCCTGCCGCCGGTGATGAAGCAACGGTTGTTCGTGACGAGAAGAAAGCCCGTGAAGTTGCACTGTATCGTCAGGGCAAATTCCGTGAAGTTAAGCTGGCTCGTCAGCAGAAATCTAAACTGGAGAACATGTTTGCGAACATGACCGAAGGTGAAGTATCTGAACTGAACATCGTGCTGAAAGCTGACGTTCAGGGTTCTGTCGAAGCTATCTCCGACTCGCTGCTGAAGCTGTCCACTGATGAAGTGAAAGTGAAAATCGTGGGTTCAGGCGTAGGTGGTATCACCGAAACTGACGCCACGCTGGCCGCGGCTTCTAACGCTATCCTGCTGGGCTTCAACGTGCGTGCCGATGCTTCTGCTCGCCGCGTAGTGGATACCGAAAGTCTGGATCTGCGTTACTACTCCGTGATCTATAATCTGATCGACGAAGTTAAGCAGGCGATGAGCGGTATGCTGGCGCCTGAGTATAAGCATCAGATTACCGGTCTGGCTGAAGTGCGTGACGTGTTCAAATCACCTAAGTTCGGCGCTGTTGCTGGCTGTATGGTGACTGAAGGTAACATCAAACGTCACAACCCAATCCGCGTACTGCGTGACAACGTGGTTATCTACGAAGGCGAGCTGGAATCCCTGCGCCGCTTCAAAGATGACGTCAACGAAGTCCGTAACGGCATGGAATGTGGTATCGGCGTGAAGAACTACAACGATGTGCGTGTTGGCGATATGATCGAAGTCTTCGAGATTATCGAGATCCAACGTACTATCGATTAATGGTCGCCTGAAAACAGTGACTTATTTGGGAGGCCGTTGTGCCTCCCGAATTATTTGGAGAGTATTATTATGGCGAAAGAATTTGGTCGCCCACAGCGTGTCTCTCAGGAATTGCAGAAAGAGATTGCTGTTATTCTGCAGCGTGAGATTAAAGATCCCCGTCTGGGCATGATGGTTACCGTATCAGGCGTCGATTTGTCTCGCGATCTGGCCTATGCCAAAGTATTTGTGACCTTCCTGAACGACAAAGACGAAGACGCTATCAAAGGCGGTCTGCGTGCATTGGGTGATGCTTCTGGCTACATCCGTTCACTGCTGGGTAAAGCGATGCGTCTGCGTATCGTCCCTGAACTGACCTTCTTCTACGACAACTCGTTGGTCGAAGGGATGCGCATGTCTAACCTGGTGACCAATGTGGTCAGAAACGATGTTGAACGTCGTGGACCGCAGGAAGAACAGGAAGAAGAAGACAAGAAGGAAGACTGATGAGCCGTCCTCGTCGTCGCGGACGTGACGTCCACGGTGTTCTGCTGCTGGACAAACCGCAGGGGCTGTCGAGTAATGATGCCCTGCAGAAAGTGAAGCGGTTGTTCACAGCAAACCGTGCTGGCCACACCGGCGCGTTAGATCCTCTGGCGACCGGCATGCTGCCGATCTGCCTTGGCGAAGCCACCAAATTTTCTCAGTATCTACTGGACTCAGATAAACGTTACCGCGTGATTGCCCGTCTGGGTCAGCGCACGGATACGTCTGATGCTGATGGCGCGATTATCAGCGAGCGTCCGGTGACCTTTACTGAAGAACAACTGGCGCAGGCATTGGACAGCTTCCGTGGGGAAACCCAGCAGGTGCCGTCGATGTATTCCGCGCTGAAGTACCAGGGGCGTAAGCTGTACGAATATGCCCGCGAAGGCATTGAAGTCCCGCGTGAAGCCCGCAGCATTACGGTTTACGAGTTACAGTTTATTCGCTGGGAAGGCGATGAGCTGGAGCTGGAAATCCACTGTTCTAAAGGCACCTATATCCGCACCATTACCGACGATCTCGGTGAGATGCTGGGTTGCGGCGCGCACGTTATCTATTTGCGTCGTTTGCAGGTTGCGACCTATCCGATCGCCAGTATGGTGACGCTGGAACAGTTGGCTGAACTGAGTGAAGAAGCTTACCGTACGGAACGCACGCCGGCAGAATTGCTTGATGCGTTGCTGATGCCGATGGACAGCCCGGCAGCCGCGTATCCGGCGGTTAATCTGCCGCTGGCGGTGTCAGCTTACTTCCGCCAGGGCATGCCGGTGCAGGCGGTTAATGCGCCTTCTTCCGGCCTGGTTCGCGTGACGGAAGGTGAAGAGCAGAAGTTTATTGGCATGGCAGAAATTGCCGATGACGGTCGCGTGGCGCCACGCCGTCTGGTTGTAGAATATTCCGACTAGTCATTTGCGTAAGCTTCTGGCTAAGAGTAGAATGGCGCGGCTTTACCATTGGGTTGCTGAATTAGAGATCGGCGCCTGTACATTTATCTTATAATTTGGAGTTGTATCATGTCTCTAAGTGTTGAATCTAAAGCGCAGATCGTAGCTGATTACGGTCGTGACGCGAATGACAGTGGTTCTACCGAAGTTCAGGTTGCTTTGTTGACTGCACAGATTAACCATCTGCAGGGTCACTTCTCTGAGCACAAAAAAGACCACCACAGCCGTCGCGGTCTGCTGCGTATGGTTTCTCAGCGTCGTAAGCTGCTGGATTACCTGAAGCGTAAAGACGTTGCACGTTACACCAGCCTGATCGAGCGTCTGGGTCTGCGTCGCTAGTCTTAGAGTTTGCCAGGTCGTTTCGGTGCATTCTGATGTACCGAAATGATGGGTTGGCAGATTCGTGCGAGTTTCGCTAAAAAGGGGCCTTTATGGCCCCTTTTTTTAGGCGAGCGGCAGCATTTCAAGCCAAACTATTGTATTGTTGCTGGGTGTGATCTTCAGTTGCAGAGGTTCGCGCGGCTAATGAGAGGCTTTGTCCCATAAGGGATTAGGGTTGTCATTAGTCGCGAGGATGCAGATGAGGATTTAAAATTAACGGCAGGGTCAGTGCCTTGCCAGTACGTTAAGGACATAATTTTGCTGAACCCGATCGTAAAAAAATTCCAGTATGGTCAGCATACCGTCACCATTGAGACCGGTATGATGGCTCGCCAGGCAACGGCAGCCGTAATGGTAAGCATGGACGACACCGCTGTGTTCGTTACCGTTGTAGGCAAAAAGACCACTAAGCCAGGCCAGGACTTCTTCCCGCTGACCGTTAACTATCAGGAGCGTACTTATGCTGCTGGTCGTATTCCGGGTAGCTTCTTCCGTCGCGAAGGCCGTCCAAGCGAAGGTGAAACCCTCATCTCTCGTCTGATTGACCGTCCGGTTCGTCCGCTGTTCCCGGAAGGGTTCATCAACGAAGTCCAGATTATTGCCACCGTGGTCTCCGTAAACCCACAGGTTCACCCGGATATCGTGGCATTAATCGGTGCCTCTGCCGCACTGAGCCTGTCAGGTCTGCCTTTCAATGGTCCAATTGGTGCCGCTCGCGTGGGCTACCTTAACGATCAGTACGTGCTGAACCCAACGACCGATGAGCTGAAAGAAAGTAAGCTGGATCTGGTTGTAGCGGGTACTCAGGGCGCGGTTCTGATGGTTGAGTCTGAAGCTGAACTGCTGAGCGAAGATCAGATGCTGGGCGCAGTGGTGTTCGGCCACGAGCAGCAGCAGGTTGTGATCGACCAAATCAACGCGCTGGTTGCCGAAGCAGGTAAACCGCGTTGGGACTGGAAGCCAGAAGCTGTCAACGAATCATTACAGACCCGTATTGCTGCGCTGGCTGAATCTCGCCTGAGCGAAGCTTACCAGATCACTGAAAAACAAGAGCGTTATGCTCAGGTTGGCGTGATCAAGTCTGAAACTACCGCAGCACTGCTGGCGGAAGACGCTAGCCTTGATGACAACGAAATCGGCGATCTCCTGCATGCGCTTGAGAAAAACGTGGTTCGTAGTCGTATCCTGAGCGGCGCTCCGCGTATCGATGGTCGCGAAAAAGACATGATCCGTGGTCTGGATGTGCGCACTGGCGTTCTGCCACGTACTCACGGTTCCGCGCTGTTCACCCGTGGTGAAACTCAGGCACTGGTTACCGCAACGCTGGGCACCGCCCGTGATGCGCAGAACCTGGATGAGCTGATGGGTGAGAAGACCGACAGCTTCCTGTTCCACTACAACTTCCCTCCGTACTGCGTAGGTGAAACTGGCATGGTTGGGTCGCCTAAGCGTCGTGAGATTGGTCACGGTCGTCTGGCTAAGCGTGGCGTACTGGCAGTAATGCCTAAAGCTGACGCGTTCCCTTATACCGTGCGTGTGGTGTCAGAAATCACTGAATCAAACGGCTCTTCTTCAATGGCTTCCGTCTGTGGTGCTTCACTGGCACTGATGGACGCAGGCGTACCAATCAAAGCAGCCGTAGCCGGTATTGCGATGGGTCTGGTAAAAGAAGGCGAGAACTTTGTGGTTCTGTCTGACATCCTGGGTGACGAAGATCATCTGGGCGACATGGACTTCAAAGTAGCCGGTAGCCGTGAAGGTATCACCGCGCTGCAGATGGACATCAAAATTGAAGGTATCACCCGCGAAATCATGCAGGTGGCTCTGAACCAGGCTAAGGGTGCGCGTCTGCACATTCTGGGCGTGATGGAACAGGCTATCAGCACGCCGCGTGGCGACATCTCTCAGTTCGCACCACGTATTCACACGATTAAAATCAGCCCGGACAAGATCAAAGACGTGATCGGGAAAGGCGGTTCTGTGATTCGTGCGCTGACCGAAGAAACCGGCACCACCATCGAAATCGAAGATGATGGCACGGTGAAAATCGCAGCGACCGACGGTGAGAAAGCGAAATATGCTATCCGTCGTATCGAAGAGATCACTGCAGAAATCGAAGTGGGCCGTATCTACAACGGTAAGGTTACCCGCATCGTTGACTTCGGTGCCTTCGTTGCTATCGGTGGTGGCAAAGAAGGTCTGGTTCACATCTCTCAGATCGCTGATAAGCGTGTAGAGAAAGTGACCGACTATCTGCAGATGGGCCAGGAAGTGCCGGTGAAAGTTCTGGAAGTTGATCGCCAGGGCCGCGTACGTCTGAGCATCAAAGAAGCGACTGAGCAGGCTGCAGAGCCTGAAGCAGCCGTGACTCCAGCAGCGCCTGAAGCTCCTGAAGCAGAATAAAGTCAGACCCTTAAGCTCTCCCTGCGAACAGGGAGAGCGGTATCATCGCGAGGACAGGACGACACCTTGTGCACGGCAGGCGGATGAAAGGATATTCATCCCATTGTTTGTCTTTGGGAGTGGGAAATGAAGCCTTTTTTACGCTGGTGTTTCGTTGCGACAGCTTTAACGCTGGCAGGATGCAGCAACTCGGATTGGCGTAAGAACGAGGTTCTGGCTGTTCCGCTGCAGCCTACGCTGCAACAGGAAGTGATTCTGGCACGTATGGAACAAATTCTTGCCAGTCGATCCCTTAGCGATGATGAACGCGCACAGCTGTTATATGAGCGCGGAGTGTTGTATGATAGTTTAGGTTTGAGAGCACTGGCGCGAAATGATTTTTCATTAGCGTTATCTGTCAGACCTGATATGCCTGAAGTATTCAATTACTTAGGCATATACTTAACGCAGGCAGGCAATTTTGATGCTGCCTATGAAGCGTTCGATTCTGTACTTGAGCTTGATCCAACTTACAATTATGCGCATTTAAACCGCGGTATCGCCTTATACTACGGCGGAAGGTATAAATTAGCGCAAGATGATCTGCTGGCGTTTTATCAAGACGATCCTAACGATCCTTTCCGCAGCTTGTGGCTCTATCTCGATGAAAGAGAGATGGACGCAGACAAGGCTAAAGTAGCGCTTCAACAGCGTTACGACAAAGCGGTCAGAGACCAATGGGGATGGAAAATTGTCGAGTTCTACCTGGGAAATATCAGTGAAAGTACACTGATGGACAGTCTCAAGGCAGACGCAACGGATAACACCTCGCTCGCTGAACATCTCAGTGAAACCAACTTCTATTTAGGTAAACATTACCTAAGTCTGGGGGAGAAGGACGACGCAGAAGCGTTGTTCAAGCTGACGGTCGCAAACAACGTTCACAACTTCGTTGAGCACCGATATGCATTGTTGGAGCTGGCCCTACTCGGCCAGACACAAGACGATTTATCAGAATCTGACCAGCAATAGCTGACGAACTACTATCGCCCTTTTTTCGAAATGTCATCATCTTAGCGGATGAGGGCTTTCTTGTTCGTCGAAACCACTAATTTGAGCCGGTTCACACTTTTTGATGAAAATTACTGAATGTTTTCACGACGAGTTATGTAGACTGGCCGCCGCAATCTAAGAGGCACGTGTACTACATGACTGATATTGAAACCACTTTTGCTGACCTTGGCCTGAACGCCGAACTCCTTGAATCTCTGAACGGTATGGGCTACGTGAAGCCTTCTCCAATCCAGGCTGAGTGTATTCCTCACCTGTTGGCAGGCCGTGATGTTCTGGGTATGGCACAGACCGGTAGCGGAAAAACTGCAGCGTTCTCGCTGCCACTGCTAAACAACATTGATAGCTCCCTGAAAGCACCTCAGATCCTGGTGCTGGCACCAACGCGTGAGTTGGCGGTTCAGGTGGGTGAAGCGATTACCGACTTCTCCAAACACATGAAAGGTCTGAACGTGGTTGCCCTTTACGGCGGCCAGCGTTATGACGTTCAGCTGCGCGCTTTGCGCCAGGGTCCACAAGTTGTTGTGGGTACGCCTGGTCGCCTGCTGGATCACCTGAAGCGTGGCACGTTAGATCTGTCTAACCTGCGCGGCCTGGTGTTGGACGAAGCCGATGAAATGCTGCGTATGGGCTTCATCGAAGACGTTGAAACTATCATGGCTCAGATCCCAGACAATCATCAGACTGCTCTGTTCTCTGCAACCATGCCAGAAGCGATTCGTCGTATTACTAAACGCTTTATGAAAGATCCGCAGGAAGTGCGTATCCAGTCAAGCATGACCACTCGCCCTGATATTTCTCAGAGCTACTGGACGGCTTTTGGTCGTAAGACTGATGCACTGACTCGCTTCCTTGAAGCTGAAGATTTTGATGCTGCTATCATCTTCGTGCGTACCAAAAACGCGACGCTGGAAGTTGCTGAAGCGCTGGAGCGTAGCGGTTACAACAGTGCTGCCCTGAACGGTGACATGAACCAGGCCCTGCGTGAGCAGACTCTGGAACGCCTGAAAGATGGTCGTCTGGACATCCTGATTGCGACCGACGTTGCGGCCCGTGGCCTGGACGTTGAGCGTATCAGCCTGGTGGTAAACTTCGACATCCCTATGGATGCAGAATCTTACGTTCACCGTATCGGCCGTACCGGTCGTGCGGGTCGTGCTGGCCGTGCGCTGTTGTTCGTTGAGAACCGTGAGCGTCGTCTGCTGCGTAACATTGAACGCACCATGAAGCTGACCATTCCAGAAGTTGAACTGCCTAACGCAGAACTGCTGGGTGAGCGTCGTCTGGCTAAGTTCGCCGCTAAAGTTCAGCAGCAGCTGGAAAGCAGCGATCTGGAACAGTACCGCGCACTGCTGAGCAAAATGCAGCCTGCAGAAGATGAGCTGGATATCGAAACGCTGGCCGCTGCTCTGCTGAAAATGGCTCAGGGTGAACGTCCTCTGATCGTTCCTGCCGATGCACCTCAGCGTCCTCGTCGTGAGTTCAAAGAGCGTGACGATCGTCGTGGTGACCGTCCAGAGCGTGGTCCTCGTGAAAAAAGTGAAGGTGGCGAGCGTCCAGCCCGTCGCGAACGTCGTGACGTTGGCGATATGGAAGTTTACCGCATTGAAGTTGGCCGCGATGACGGCGTTGAAGTTCGTCACATCGTTGGTGCTATCGCTAACGAAGGCGACATCAGCAGCCGTTACATCGGTAACATCAAACTGTTTGGTACTCACTCAACTATCGAGCTGCCGAAAGGCATGCCGGGTGACATCCTGCAGCACTTCACTCGTACGCGTATTCTGAACAAACCAATGAATATGCAGCTGATTGGCGATGCAGTGCCACACAGCAAAGAGCGTACTGGTGGCGGTGAGCGTCGTGGTCCAGCTCCAGCCCGTGGCGGCTTCGGCGCTGGCAACCGTGAAGGCGGTCGTAGCGATCGTCCTGAAGGTGGTCGTCGCTTCAGCAATGACCGTAACGGTCCAGCTGCTGGTGGAGAGCGTCGTGGCGGCGGTTTCAGCCGTGACGGTGGCAACCGCGGTCCTCGTACCGAAGGTGGCAACGCACCCACTCGTCGTCGTGATGCATAATCACTGACTGACCCATAAAAAAACCAGCCTTCGGGCTGGTTTTTTTTTGCCTGCAATTCGCGGACGCTGCATCAGCGATAAGGGCAGCGAAATCCTGCCCTGCTGCGTGCGGATTACAGCGTGTTATGCGCTTCCATAGCCAGTTCAAACGAGCGCAAACGCGCCTGCTGGTTGTGTATCTGACCATTCACCATGATTTCGTCAGCCTGCGTTTCACGGATCAGTGAAGCCAGTCCCTGACGGACTTTATCCAGATCGCCGACAATTGACATACTCAGCGCCTGCTGCACACCGTACTGCTCTGAAGGTGACCACAGGTTATCCATATTCTCAACCGGAGCAGGCAGCGGGCCTGGCTTACCCCGGCGGAGATTGATGAACTGCTGCTGCATCGAGGTGAACATATAGCGGGCATCCCGTTCGCTATCCGCAGCAACCACATTCACACACACCATCGCATGCGGCTTCTCAAGACGCGCGGACGGCTTAAAGTTTTCACGATAAATATGCAGGGCCTGGAACAACATGTCCGGCGCAAAATGCGACGCAAAGGCAAATGGGATGCCTAGCTGGGCGGAAAGTTGCGCGCTGTATAAGCTGGAACCGAGCAGCCAGACCGGAATTTTCAGCCCCAGCCCTGGCACCGGCTGGACGGCGGGTTGCGCGTCTGGCTCCGCATCAAACCAGGCAATCATCTCGGCGACATCAGACGGGAAGTTATCAACATGGCCGCCCATATGTCGGCGAAGTGCCATCATTGTGCGCTGATCCGAACCCGGCGCGCGGCCCAGTCCCAAATCGATACGGCCAGGGTAAAGCGATTCGAGGGTTCCGAACTGTTCGGCAATCACCAGCGGTGAATGGTTTGGCAACATGACGCCGCCAGAGCCCAGACGCAGCGTGGTGGTATTGGCGGCCAGATAGCCAATCAACACCGACGTCGCCGCACTGGCAATGCCGGTCATGTTGTGGTGTTCAGCCAGCCAGTAACGGTTATAACCTGACTTTTCCGCTTGCTGTGCGAGAGCCAGTGAAGAATGAAACGCATCGCGCGCGGTGGCGCCTTGCGGGATCGGCGCCAGATCGAGAACCGAAAGTGGGACATTTTTTTTATCAGACATAGGTGCTCACTTATTCGAAGGGCGTAAGCCAATACAAATATCTATCCTGGACGATTTCTTCTTAAAAGGATTGGCAGTTTGCAGCACTTTTCAGCAGTGCAAGGCCGCGATTAAAAAAACGCCAACCCAATGGCTCGCGCTCAGGACAGGCTAGTCTGACCAGTATCCTCCATCGTTACCCATATTGAACAGCCTTTATTGGTAGTACGATGATGCGGGCTTTACGCCCGCCGCGTTAGTTGACCAATTCCAGCCCGGCCACTTTCCACCAGTAGCCATTGCACTGCTGGCGGGATATCAAGGTCAGAGGCTGTTTTCCGGTTTCATTATTGCGGAACGCTTCAAGCATCGGCAGGGTATCGCTGCCTTCCGGTGACAGCCGCACAATGTCGACCAGGCCCTGCATCGAAATCAGTTCATTGCCGAGGTTATAGCAGTAGCCGCTCATGGTCTGGATGCCGTTAAGCACAAACACCTGCTGATCTTCCTGCGAGCGCAAGGCTCTGCCCTGGGGATAGTCAATACAGCAGGTCTGACAATCATCTTTCCCGCGGTTTTCCGCTCTGGCCGTAAAGCAGCGGGCGGAATAAGCCAGCGGCAAATGGCCGTAGCTCAGCACCTCAACCTCAAACTGATTTCTGATCCCCAGCGCCTCACACTGGGTGAGTAAATTGACCAGCCATTCACGGGAAAGCTCAACCGGCATGCACCAGCGCATCATGCCCATTTTATGCAGCAGGCGCAGGGTCACGGCGTTATAACAGTTGAGCGCATGTCCGGCGACGAAAGGCAAACCGGCCTCTGAGGCCATATTCACCGTGCCCATATCGTTAGCTTCGATCAGGAACTCGCCGTTATCAACGTACCTTTTCAGCTCGGTCAGTTCAGAGGGTGATTGCAGCAATGCCAGCGTAGTGAGCACCACCTGTTTTCCGCTGCCCGCCAGGTCTTTTGCCATCCCCAGCCAGTCGGCGTGCCTGGTTGCCCGACGCTTGCTGCAAACGGCTTCGCCCAGATAAATAATGTCAGCCGAGCTGGCAGCGGCTGCCTGATAAAAAGCCTGCAACGTCTCTGTTGGCCAGTACCAGAGTACCGGGCCTATTGCGTATTTCATGCTGATCCTTACTGCCATTCACGGTGATAGGCACCGAGCGTGGTTTGAGTGCCTTCGCTAAGCGAACTTAATGCGGTCATCCAACTTTGTTGTGCGCGGAAATTCTGCGGATCAGCCTTGCAGCGATCGATGGCTTGTCGCCAGATACGCGCGATTTGCGCCACATAGGCCGGACTTCTCTGGCGTCCCTCAATTTTCACTGAGGCGATATTTGCCGACAAAAGGGTGGGAAGCAGCTCGAGAGTATTCAGGCTGGTCGGTTCCTCCATGGCGTGATACGGCACATCGCCCACCTTATAACGGCCCTTACACAGCGTCGGATAACCGGCATTTTGACCGGCGTCGTAACGGTCGATCAGCACTTCATTTAAGCGTGACTCAAGTCCGGCGGAGGTTTGCTGCCAACGGACATATTTCGCCGGTGAGCAGGCACCCACGGTGTTCGGCGATTCGCCTGTCAGATAGGAGGAGAGGTAACAGCGACCTTCAGCCATGATGCACAGGCTGCCAAAGGCAAAGACTTCAAGCGGAACGGTTGTCGCGCGCGCCAGCTGGCGAACCTGATGAATGGACAGCACGCGCGGAAGAACCACCCGTGAAACCGCAAAGTTGCGTTGATAGAACTTAATCGCCTCAGCGTTAGTGGCGGATGCCTGCACCGAAACGTGGCGCTCAATCTGCGGATAGCGCTCGGCGGCGTATTCCAGCATTGCGATATCAGCGAGGATCAGCGCATCGACGCCGGCTTCTGCTGCCATATCCACCGCCCGTTCCCAGCGCTGGTAGCCGTCAGGATGGGCAAAAGTATTGATCGCCACATGCAGTTTACGTCTATGCTGATGAACGTAGCGGGACGCTTCCTGCAGACGCTTATCGGTAAAATTGAGCCCGGCAAAATGGCGCGCATTGGTGTCATCTTTCAAGCCGATATATACGGCATCAGCACCATTCTCTATCGCTGCCTTCAGGGCAGGTAAGTTACCTGCAGGACATAGCAATTCCATATCAAAACATTCCGGATAAACAGAAGAGGCGTTGAGTTTAGTCAGCATGAAGCGGACAATTTTTGATTTAAGGCAGCTAATGGCGTATTGATGGGAAGAGATTTGCCGGCAAATTCCTCAAAGTTCGCTCACTTTGTTGATCCAACTGCCTGATGCATTTTGTCGATATGGCAAAATAGTCGAAATTTACTCAAAAGGAGTCACGATGGTGTTGAACCCATTTCGCGCTCAATTGGTTCGAAAAGGCCCGCAAATGTTGCGGATCCCGCTACAGTTTGCACCGTTCATGATCAAGAAGCAGATGCTGCAGCAGATCCTGAACTGGCAATTTCACCATGCTTTGGCTGAAGGTGAGTTAAACTTTCTGCAGGGGCGTTGGTTAGGGATTGAGATCCGTGACCTCGGGCTGAGCTGGGCAACGACTGTTGAACAGGGAAAATTACGGGTAGCCGATCGGGTTGAAGCGGACGTCTGGTTTCGCGGCGACGCCAACGATTTGCTACTGGTAGCCGCTCGCAGGTTGGATCCCGATACGCTGTTTTTCCAGCGCCGTTTGGTGATTGAAGGGGATACAGAACTGGGGCTTGAAGTGAAAAATCTGATGGATGCGATTGAGCTTGAATTCATGCCGGCGCCGTTGCGCTTTGGTCTTATGCAACTGGCTGATCTGGTTGAGGCTGGACTGACTGAGGACGCGAATTCCCCAGCGGATCGCGCGGGTGCACCATGTTGATTCGTAGTGAAATAGGAATGGATGCGGCCAGCATAGACAGTTTGTTGCGCCGTTGCTTTGAAACCTCCGCGGAAGCCGAACTGGTTCAGCAACTGCGTGAAGATGGTTTACTCACCCTGGGCGTGGTCGCCACAGATGAGGAAGGCCAGGTACTGGGCTACGCGGCATTCAGTCCGGTAACCTTGAATGGCGAAGATAATCAGTGGGTCGGCCTTGCGCCGCTGGCCGTAGATGCCGATTTTCGCGGGCAGGAACTGGGCAAAAAGCTGATTTACGAAGGGCTGGATACGCTGAATGAGTTTGGCTATGCCGCAGTAGTCGTGCTCGGCGATCCGGCCTACTACGAACGATACGGTTTTGAACCGGCGGCCAGGCATCAGCTCCGTTGCCGCACGCTGGGCGCGGAGGCCGCTTTTCAGGTCTACAAGCTGGCTGATAATGCGTTTACCGGTGCAGAAGGGCATATTGACTATTCGGCGCCCTTTAACCGTTTTTAAGCCCCTCCAGCCAGGCGCTTAATGAGACAGGCTGGTGCTCTACCAGCCTGATCTTCTCCAGCCGCTTCAACTGTTTCACCTGATATTCCAGCCTGGAGGCAGAAGAACGATCCCCGGCCTCACAGTGAAACAGCAGCTCCAGCGGACCTTTCCCGCGTAATGCTTTCGCCCCTTTCCCCGCCTGATGCTGTAAGAAGCGTCTGGCCACGTCATTAGTGATCCCGGTATACAGCATGCCGCTGGCGGTGCGCAGGATATACAGGCGCCAGGGCGCACGCTCACATTCACTCATTATTTCAGTCATCACGATTCCTCTGCCCGCAGCATAGCAAAACCCACGACGAATGTGGCAAAGTAGCGTTTTTCAGGGAGGCCTCATGTCAGCAAGCGAAAACCTTAGCGCGATTAGCCGCTATCTTAAAAAACAACATGTGCTGTCTCTTTGCAGCGGCAATCCCGTGTGGTGTGCCAACTGCTTTTACGTCTATGACGCCGAAAAGGTCGCGTTCTGGTTGATGACGGAAACCGAAACCCGTCACGGTGCGCAAATCGCCCAGGATCCATTGGTGGCCGGCACCATCAATGGACAGCCCAGGTCAGTGTTGCTGATAAAAGGGGTGCAATATTCTGGCAAGATCGCCTTGCTGCAAGGCGAAGAAGAGCTTCATGCCCGCAAAGCCTACATCAAGCGTTTCCCGGTCGCGGCAAAAGTCTCCGCACCGTTATGGCAGATAACGCTGGATGAATTGAAGATGACCGACAATGCGTTGGGATTTGGCAAAAAGCTGAGTTGGATCAGAGGATAACAGGCCGGGTAATACCCGGCCTTAGACCTGTCAGGCCGTTTCGAGCAGACGCAGGGATTCACGGTTAAACGCGGGTAAATCCTCAGGGGTGCGGCTACTGACCAGCGTGTCGTTATCGACGACCACTTCTTTATCGTAGAAATCGGCACCGGCATTTTTCAAATCAATCGCAATGGCCTTCACGGAGGTCATTTTACGGCCGCGGACCGCATCGGCGCTGATAAGCAGCTGTGGGCCATGGCAGATGGCAAATATCGGTTTGCCCAGCGCCACAAACTGCTTGGTGAAGTCAACGAAACGGTCATCGCCTCTCAGGCTGTCCGGCGAATGGCCGCCCGGTAACAGCAGCGCATCGAAGTCGCCTGGCTTCACGTCGTCGATAGATTTATCAATCTTCACTTCAGCTTTGCCTTGCTTGCCCTTAACGGTCACGCCGGCTTTTTTCTCAATGGTGATTACCTGATGGCCAGCCTTGATGAAAGCGTCGGCAGGAGAAGTAAATTCTGAGTCTTCAAATTCATCGGTGATCAGTACCGCAATCTTCTTGCTCATGTTTTCCTCCGGTGATTAAAATCATTAACATCCTTAAGTGTGGTTCATCATGCTGATAAATCAAGCCAGTAAGGGTGAATGCGCTAATTGACCACTATTAAGGCAGAGGGTAATGCCGGTGAAGCGGTCATTCTGCCCGTGCAGACGAAAATTCAAAACGGAACCCCGATCAAATTGTGGATATTGAATTCTGAGTACTATGCGCTGTCGGGCGTAGCCCGCAGTGATCCGGAGCCTTCGCCATGTCCCATATAACCTCGTCACGCCTTGCTCTTCCTGTGTTTGCCAGGTGGAAACCGCTGCTGTTTTTGGCTGTGGTGGTCATCGGGCTGTGGGTCGTCAAGTGGCAGCCTTATTACCTGAAAACCTTCCTCGCGGCGGATACGCACAGCATCGGTAAATCCCTGTTGGCCAACCCCAGCGAGCATCCTTTACAGGCCGCCTGGGACTACGCGCAGGTCTATTTTCTTGCGGTATGGAAAGCCGCCGTGCTGGGCGTGATCCTCGGTTCTCTGGTACAGGTACTGATCCCGAGAAACTGGTTATTACGCACGTTAGGGCAGCCCCGTTTTTCCGGCACGCTGTTTGGCACACTGCTTTCCCTGCCAGGCATGATGTGTACCTGCTGTGCCGCGCCGGTTGCCGCAGGGCTGCGGAAATCTTCAGCCTCGGTAGGGGGAACGCTGGCGTTCTGGTTGGGTAATCCGATCCTGAACCCGGCCACGCTGGTATTTATGGGATTTGTGCTGGGCTGGCAGTTTGCGGCAATCCGGCTGGTGGCCGGGTTGCTGATGGTGTTGGGCATTGCGCGGCTGGTACAAAAAATGACGCCAGACGCGCAGGTGTCTAACGTGGTTCCGCTGAGGCCTAAAACCGATAACACGCCGTTTTTGCGACGCTGGTTTCGCGCGCTGTGGACGCTGTTCTGGAATACCATCCCGCTGTATATCCTCGCTGTGCTCCTGCTCGGCGCGGCGCGAGTCTGGCTGTTCCCTCATGCGGATGGCCTGGTCAGCAATACGCTGTTCTGGGTGGTGGCGATGGCGATTACCGGTTGCCTGTTTGTGATCCCAACGGCGGCAGAAATCCCGATTGTTCAGACCATGATGCTGGCTGGCATGGGGATGGCACCGGCGCTGGCGCTGTTGATGACCTTGCCTGCGGTGAGCGTGCCGTCGTTGCTGATGCTGCATGGCGCGCTGCCGGCCCGTTCGTTGTGGCTTACCGGCGCGTTGGTGGCATTAAGCGGAATGCTGGTTGGCGGGGTGAGTCTGTTACTGCTTTAGCACGATACGAGCGTTCGATGTCAGCCCGCCAGAATAACGGGCTTAGCCATCGGCTTTCCGCAGGTAGTGAATGACCTGATTACTGCTGCCACGCCACAGCAGTGCCGGGTCTTTTAAAGCCGCGATAAACTTCCCATCGATTAACACATCAATCTGCTCAACAATCTGCATTTGCCTGGCGGTCAGCTCAGCCAGCAGGTAACCGGTCCACAGCCAGATATCCTTGCCCGGGCAATCACGACGCACGCGCTTCACCAGCCTCAGCACATCCGCGACGTTAGCCGGATGCAAGGGATCGCCTCCCGACAGGGATAACCCCTGGCGGGGAATGCGCGTATCGTTCAGGTCAGCAATCAGCTGCTCTTCCTGCTGCACGGTGAAAGGATGGCCGGAAGTGAGCCGCCAGGTACTTTTGTTATAGCAACCCTTGCACTGATGCTCACACCCGGCAACAAACAGCGTGCAACGCGTGCCCGGCCCGTTAATGATGTCGACCGGGTAATACTGATGGATATTCACCCCAGCGGGCCATTCAAGTGCTTAACGCGTCGCTTCACCTCTTCCTGTTTTCCGGCGTTAAATGGACGGGCATCCGGGCTGCCAAGATAACCGCAAACGCGACGGGTAACCGACACTCTGGCCGCATCGTGATTGCCGCATTTCGGGCAGGTAAACCCCTTGCTGGTACAGGCGAATTCGCCGGTAAAGCCGCACGCATAGCATTCATCAATTGGCGTATTGGTGCCGTAATAGGGCACGCGGCTGTAGCTGTAATCCCAGACGTCTTCCAGCGCTTTCAGGTTGTGCTGAATATTGGGATATTCGCCGTAACAGATGAAGCCGCCATTGGCGACCGGCGGGTAGGCCGCTTCGAAATCAATTTTGTCGTAGGGGTTCACCTTTTTCTCCACGTCGAGGTGGAAGCTGTTGGTGTAATAGCCTTTGTCGGTGACGCCAGGCACCACGCCAAACTCCGCTGCATCCAGACGGCAGAAGCGATCGCACAGGTTCTCACTCGGCGTGCTGTACAGACTGAAGCCGTAACCGGTTTCGGCTTTCCAGCGATCGGTGGCCTGACGCAAATGGCTGACAATCGCCACCGCTTTGTCCCGCAGCTGTTGATCGTCGTAGAGATGCGTTTCGCCGCCGCTCAATGCGTTAATGGTTTCGTGCAGCCCGATATAACCCAGCGAAATGGAGGCGCGGCCATGTTTGAAGATCTCCGCCACGTCATCGTCGGCATTCAACCTGACGCCACAGGCGCCTTCCATATACAGGATCGGTGCGACCCGGGCTTTGACGTTCGCCAGCCTGGCGATACGGGTCATCAGCGCTTTTTTCGCCAGCGCCAGACGCTGGTCGAGCAGCGTCCAGAAGTGCTGTTCGTTGCCTTTGGCTTCAAGCGCGATGCGCGGCAGATTCAGGCTGATGACGCCGATATTATTGCGGCCTTCATGCACCAGTTCACCGTTCTCTTCCCAGGTTCCGAGGAAGCTGCGGCAGCCCATGGGGGTTTTGAAGGAACCGGTGACGCTGACCACCTGCTCATAGTTGAGAATATCCGGGTACATGCGCTTACTGGCGCACTCAAGGGCCAGCTGTTTGATATCGTAATTGACGTCACCGGCGCGGCGGTTAAGGCCTTCTTTGATGGCGAACACCAGTTTTGGGAACACCGCGGTTTTACGGTTTTTACCCAAACCGGCAATGCGGTTGCGCAAAATGGATTGCTGCACCAATCGCGCCGACCAACAGGTACCAAGGCCAAAACCAAAGGTGACAAAAGGCGTCTGACCGTTAGCGGTATGCAGGGTATTCACTTCGTACTCAAGCGACTGAAAAGCGTCATAACACTCTTTTTCGGTACGGTCGCGGGCATAGGCTTCGGCATCGGCGATCTGCCACTGTTGTGCGGTTTTCAGGTGCTTAGCCTGGCTGGCCTCGACAAACGGCGCCAGCACTTCATCAATGCGGTTGATGGTGGTGCCGCCGTAAATATGGCTGGCAACCTGCGCGATGATTTGCGCCGTAACGGCTGTCGCGGTGGAAATGGATTTTGGGGGTTCAATCTCGGCATTGCCCATCTTAAAGCCGTGCGTCAGCATCCCTTTCAGGTCGATCAGCATACAGTTGAACATCGGAAAGAACGGCGAGTAATCCAGGTCATGGTAATGGAGTTCGCCACGTTCATGCGCCATCACCACATCACGCGGCAAAATATGCTGTGAGGCATAATGCTTAGCCACGATCCCCGCCAGCAGATCGCGCTGCGTTGGGATCACCTTGCTGTCTTTGTTGGCGTTTTCGTTCAACAGGGCGGGGTTACTTTGCTCAACCAGGCCGCGAATGGCGGTATTCAGTTTGCCCCGCAGTTCGCGGGCGATGTCGCGATCGTGGCGATATTCGATGTAGGTCCGGGCCAGTTCGGGATAGCGCCCGGCCATCAGCTGGTTTTCAACCGCGCGCTGGATATCATGAATATCCAGACAGTCCTGTTGCTGAAGCTGCTGGCAAATCTGCACCGTTACCTCAGCGCAATATCCCTGATCCTCAATCCCTGCCGCGTGCGCCGCGCCTTTGATTGCATCGCCGATGCGCGTTGCATCAAACGGCATACTGCAGCCATCACGTTTAATCACCCTCACCACGTATCATCCCTCGCAAAAATCTATATATGGATTTATGCAGGCATGATAAACGCTATATGTAGTGATTTTTGGAGTTTAACTGCCAGTTTGTTGACCTGGCGCAAGTGTTCAGCAAAGTCTTAAGAACGCACGGTTAGCGTCCCGGAAAGGGGCGCGGACCATGCCTGATGCAGGGAGACGTTAGCGGGATGTCAGCCGGTTTATTGCCACTCCGCCAGCAGTAAATCAATCGCCATTAACACACCATAACGCGCCAGTTTCTGCCCGGCAGGCAGGGCAATCAGATGCTGTGACATTGCCGCCAGCGGGCTGGAGGCTGGGGCAAGGGTGACGATCGGCAAACCGTGCTCGCGCGCCTGTAACACCGCCGCTTGCAGCATGATATCGGCTTCATCGGTGGTCAGCACCAGCAGCGCGTGATCGTCGCTTAGCGTGGCGGCCGTCATCCGCATCAGATTACTTTCCTGGCAAAGGGTGGTCATGATGCCCGCTTCCAGCAGACGATGCTGTAGCTCACTGGCAAACGGCGCATCCTGATTGCCCATCGCAAATAGCGTCACGCTGCGGGCTTTTTTAAGACAGGCAGCGGCCTGGCTGAAGGCGTGGGTATCGCTGGTCTGCAGCTGCGTTTGCAGCGCCTGCTCAACGCCTGCAAGCGTCTGCTGCCATGCGGCAGGCAGATTCGTGGCCTCTCTGGCCGGCAGATAGCGTGAATGGCTGGTGCTGGCCTGAGCCAGCTTCATCCTCAACTCACGGATATCTTCACAGCCCACCGATTTGGCAAAGCGCGTGATCGTCGCCGGGCTGACGCCGGAGCGGGTCGCAAGCTGTTCAATCGAGGCGGACGAGGCGAAGTCGACATCTTCCAGCACCGCACGGGCAACCTTCGCTTCCTGCTGGCTCAGCTCGTTCAGGCGGCGGCGGATCTGGAACAGAATATCGCTGAAGTCTTCCCGGCCAATCGAGCGCGCAAACCGCTTGAGCATATCCGGGCCGATGCCGGCCTTAGCGGCGAGCTTCTCCAGCGCGGTGGTGGTCGAAAAATCGATATCCCCGGTGACGGCAGGCGCAACGCTATTCTCGTCGACCTGTTTGCTGTTCAGGGCCCGCAACTGCGCCATAAAATCATTCAAATCTTTGCATCCTACCGAGCGTGCGAAAGCCGTCAGCGTCTCAGCACTTACCCCTGCCTTCGTGGCCAGCTGTTCAATACTGGCCTGAGAAGTAAACGTTAAGTTATCCAGCACAAAGCGCGCGACCCGCGACTGTGGGGCGGGAAAGCGAGCCTGTGCTGTTTGCAACTGCCAGAGAATATCCAGAACCGTTATGCCTTTGACGTTTAACACCAGAGAACTGTTTTACCATCATATGCCAATGAAAAACTTTTTCACAAGGGGGTTTTTAGCGTGAAAGGGAGGGCTTTTCAATTAAGGTGATGATTTTTATCGATTATTAAATATACCCACTCCGATCGCGATCTGTGAAAATCTATCCAGATCACATTCATGAAAATTATTTTCATAAGGCATTTATTCTATCCTGATGATTATTAACGGCTTTCAAAAAACATCAGCAAATCCTATGTCCCGGGGGTATTTACAGAACGATCGGCTTCAGGCTTATATTCTTCCACGCCATCACAGGAGGAAAGCTGATGCGAATCGTATTGTGTTGTGCCGCTGGAATGTCCACCAGCATGCTGGTCACTAAGATGAAAGCCGAAGCGCAAAAGCGCGCGCTGCAGATTGAGATCGAAGCCGTCCCGGTGGCCAGTTTCGAACAGGAACTGGCTGGCGCGGATATCGTTCTGCTCGGCCCGCAGGTTCAGTATGAAGCCGCACGACTTCAGGCGCTGGCTGCTCCACAGGGCAAGCAGGTCGCCGTTATCGATATGCTGGATTACGGCATGATGCGCGGTGACAACGTACTGGATAAAGCTCTGGCGCTGATGGGAGCCTAATCCCTCACTTCCCTTTTTATTTATCGCTGTTACGCGCTGCCTTTGCAGCGTGCGGCTTACTGCACTTTTTTTTCGTCAAAGAGGAATTTTTATGTCACTGGAAAATCTGATCATGGAGTTGCTGGTCAGGGCTGGAAGCGCCCGAAGCCATGCGCTTTGCGCTCTGCAAAATGCCCGAAGCGGGGATTTTATCGCCGCCGATCTCGCGATGGCGGCCGCCAAAGAGTCGGTCAACGAAGCCCACCACATCCAGACCGAACTGATCGGCATGGATGAAGGCTGCGGCAAAGTGCCGGTGACCTTAATCACCGTCCACGCTCAGGATCACCTGATGAATGCGATGCTGATCCAGGATCTGGCGACGGATTTCATCACCCTCTATCGCCGTTTACCGCAGGAGGTCAGTCATGCTTAAGATCGCAGTCGTTGGCGGTGGCAGCAGCTATACGCCCGAATTGATGGAAGGTCTGATCCAGCGCTATCAACAGGTGCCGATCACCGAACTGGCGCTGGTTGATGTGGAAGCCGGGCGCGAGAAGGTGGAAGCGATCGCCGCACTCGCCCGCCGGATGCTCAGGCACAAAGGGCTGGAGCAGGTCAACGTCAGCGTTCACTTCGAGCTGGATGACGCCATCCGGGGTGCCAGCTTTGTGCTGACGCAGCTGCGGGTTGGGCAGTTAGCCGCCCGCGCGGCCGATGAGCGGTTGGGGCTGAAATATGGTTTGCTGGGACAGGAAACCACCGGCGTTGGCGGCTTTGCCAAAGCGCTGCGGACCATTCCGGTCATGCTGAACGTGGCGCGCAAGGTGGAAGAGCTGGCGCCGGACGCCTTTATCATCAACTTCACCAACCCGGCGGGGATTGTTACCGAAGCCGTGTCTCGCTACAGCCGGGCAAAAATCATCGGCCTGTGCAACGTCCCCATTACCATGCACCACATGATTGCCGATATGCTTGCGGTGCCTTATCAGGAACTGTCGCTGCGCTTTGCCGGGCTGAATCATATGGTCTGGGTGCACAAGGTCAGCCGGTTGGGTGAAGACCTGACGGCGAAGGCGATCGACCTGCTGTGTGATGGCAACGCCCTGTCGATGAACAACATCAAGGATTTACCGTGGCCGCCGGCGTTCCTGAAAGCGCTGGGCGCAATTCCCTGTCCTTACCATCGCTACTTTTATCAAACCGCCGCGATGATCGAAGAAGAAGTTGAGGCAGCAAAATCTCGCGGTACCCGAGCCGAACAGGTGATGAAAGTCGAAGCCGAGCTCTTTGCGCTGTATGCCGATCCGCAGCTGGACACCAAGCCCGAGCAGCTTAGCTTCCGTGGCGGCGCGCACTATTCGGAAGTGGCCGTGGAACTTATCAGCGCAATCTATACCAACGCCGGCAAAGAGCTGGTGGTGAACTGCCGCAATAACGGGGCGATTCAGGGACTGGCGGATGATGCGGTGGTTGAAACCAACTGCCTGATTGACGCCCAGGGCGCGCATCCGCTGGCGTTTGGCCGCCTGCCGCCGGCCATGAATGGCCTGACGCAACAGGTAAAAGACTTTGAAAGGCTGACCATCGAAGCCGCGGTCAAAGGCGATCGTCAGAGCGCGCTGCTGGCGCTGGTGACCAATCCACTGATTGGAAATCTCGCCAGTGCTGAAGCGTTGCTGGAAGACGTGCTGACGCTAAACAAACCGTATCTGCCGCAATTTAACTGATGTGAAAAACACCGGCGACGAACCGGTGATGGGGGTGTCTGTGACTGTGAAAAAAACATTCATTGAGCGTTATGTCCTGCCCGTAGCGCTGAAAGTCGCCGGGCAAAAGCATGTGCTGTCGGTGCGTGACGGCATCATTTTGAATATGCCGTTTATGCTGATTGGCTCTTTCTTCCTGATTTTTGCCTATCTGCCGATCCCCGCCTGGGGGCATCTGATGGCTGACCTGTTTGGCGATAGCTGGCGGGACAAGCTGTTGTATCCGGTGAAAGCCACTTACGACATCATGGCGATCCTCTCCAGCTTCGGCATCGCTTACCGGCTGGCGGAAAAATACCGCACTATCGATCCCCTCACCAGCGGTGCGATGTCGCTGGTGGCCTTTATGATGACCATCCCGCAGCACACCTTGTTTGCGCCAGTAGAAGGCGCGGCGCAGAAAGTGATTGATGGCGTGATCCCGGTTAACCTGGTGGGCAGTCAGGGGCTGTTTGTGGCGATCATTATCTCGTTACTCTCCACCGAAATTTACCGCTTTGTCAGCGGGCGAAATCTGGTGATCCGCATGCCGGAAGGGGTGCCGCCAGCGGTGGCCAAATCGTTCCTGGCGCTGGTTCCCGGCTTCTGCGTACTGGCGGTGGTGCTGGCGATCAGGCTGGCGGTGGAAGCCTCCTCCTTTGGTGACGTAAATAACATGATCGCCACCATCATCGGCATTCCGATGCATCATGTCGGCGGCACGCTGCCGGGGATGATTTTCTCGGTGATCCTGATTGGCGTGTTGTGGACGTTGGGGCTGCATGGCGATGCCATCGTGCTGGTGTTTATTCAGCCGGTGTGGCTGTCTAATATGACCGAAAACCTGAACGCGTTTCAACATAACCTGCCGATACCACACATTATTACCCAGCAGTTTTACGACCTGTGGATCGCGCCGGGCGGGACCGGGGCATTGCTGGGACTGGTGATCTTTATGGTTGTCAGCAGCCGCAGCGCACAGATGCGCCAACTGGGTAAAATCGCCGCACCGGGCGCGCTGTTTAATATCAGCGAACCGATGGTGTTTGGCATTCCGCTGGTGATGAACCCGTACTTCTTCCTGCCGTTTATCCTGACGCCGGTGCTGCTGGTGCTGGTTTCCTATTTCTCAATGTCTACCGGGCTGGTGGCACCGCCCGCCGGGATTGCGCTGCCGTTCACCACGCCGATCTTCGTTAGCGGCTATCTGGCAACCGGCGGGCACATTTCCGGAACCATTCTGCAGGTGGTGAATCTGGGGATCTCGCTGGTGGTCTATTACCCGTTCTTCCGCGCGTGGGACAACCTGAAAGCCCGTGAGGAGCTACAGGCCAGGCAGCAAAGTGTGGAAGCCGCCGCCGCTTCACAGCCCGCCGTGTAAGTGCGTTAATCGACTTCAGTCTTTTTACCTCAGCACGCCACCACCCGCATTGTGCCTGGGTGGTGGCGTGCGGGTTGTCAACGCGCACGGCGCTGAAACTTTGGCCGGGGAACGGGCAACATCGCAGCTGAAAGTATTTTTTGGCGCCTGAATGACGCGCTTCAGTTGCATTCATAGCAGAGGAATTCATATTATTGCCTGTTATGCGGAGCAAACATGTCTTTGCTCAGGTCATCCCGGGATACTGTCTGATGCCTTCTGTGACGTACAATGAAAAACAGGTTAGCCGATGGATCGGTGCGCGCACCGTTGCCAGGGGAAGAAGCCTGGTGGAAAAAGCGCAGAATATTCAGTGGCAAAACAACCTGCTGACCGGCGAAGTGCCGGGCAGAAAAATCGAACCCTTCCAGGTGATGGTGCATTTCAGCACGCCGCAGGGCAAGCTGCTGGCCAATGGCGAATGCACCTGTCCGGTAAAAAACAACTGCCGCCATGTTGCGGCGGTGATGCTGGCTTATCTGCAACAGCAGCCTGAAAAAGCGTCAGAAGAACCCACATTACACCGAATCTCCACCACGCCAGTGCCAACGCTGCGGCTTGAATCACGCGCAAAATTTGTCAGTGGCTTTGGTCGCTATGGCCACCGGCAGAAGAAGCTGGACTTCGCTGCGGTGCATTTTGACTACTCGGGCATCGCCGTCCCGGCGGGCAGCAGCGGTGAACGCTTTGAAGACCGTCAGGGCGCGCCTTTTTTGATTCAGCGTCAGCCGGCGCTGGAGGAGAGCTGGTTGCAGGAGCTGAATGCCGCCGGGCTGGAAACCATCCCGGCCGGGCACATCTACACGCCTGAATCCACGCCATTGCCACCGGTGATCTTTGCCCCGGAAACCCCGGCTGCGTGGCGGACGTTTATCCGCAAACAGCTGCCGAAACTGCGCAAGCGCGGCTGGAAGGTCAGCATGGACGATGACTTCACCTGGAACGTCACCGACATTGCCGGCATCGAAGGCAAAGCGGTGCAGGGGCAGGACGGCTGGTTCAACCTTGAGCTGGAAGTCAACGTCGGCAAACGCCAGGTGCGGATGCAGCCGTTACTCTCCGCGCTGTTCCAGAAAGATCGCCGCTGGTTCTCCGGCAACCTCAATCAAATCCCCGACGAGGAAGTGATCGAACTCCGAAGCGATCGCAACGAACGTCTGCATATCAGCGCCAGCATCATGAAGCCGTTGGTCGGCAATCTTATCGATCTGTTTGCGTTAGGGGCCCATACGCCGCTGCGGATTGCGCCTTACGAGGCAGGGCGCTTAACCGCGCTGAATGACACCGGTCGCTGGCAGTTTCACGGCGACAGCGGTGTCTGTCAGCTGGCGGAACGCCTGAGGTCCAGCGAAGGCATCCTGCCGGTTGAGCCACCAAAAGGGCTGCATGCCCAGCTGCGTGACTATCAGCAGCAAGGGCTGAACTGGATGCAGTTCCTGCGCGCCCATGACCTCTCCGGCGTGCTGGCGGATGATATGGGACTGGGCAAGACCGTGCAGACGCTGGCGCATCTTCAGCTGGAAAAAGAGGCGGGCAGGCTGGACCGTCCGGCGCTGATCGTGGTGCCGACCACGCTGGTCTATAACTGGACGCAGGAAGCCAGCCGCTTTACGCCAGAGCTGAAGGTGCTGGCGCTGACCGGGCCGGATCGCAAAGCCTTTTATGATGACATCGAAAAGTACGATGTGGTGCTCACCACCTATTCCCTGTTATGGCGTGACCAGCCGCAGCTGATTGGCCACAGCTATCATCTGTTGATCCTCGATGAAGCGCAGTACGTCAAGAACAGCGCCTCACGCGCGGCGTCGGTGATCCGCTCGCTGAAATCCCGCCACCGCTTGTGCCTGACCGGTACGCCGCTGGAAAACCACCTCGGCGAGCTGTGGTCACAGTTCGATTTCCTGCTGCCGGGCTTCCTCGGCAGCGAAAAACAGTTTACGCAGGACTGGCGCGTGCCGATTGAGCGCAACGGTGACCGGGTGCGCAGAGAGCTGTTAGCGCGACGCGTCAGGCCGTTTATGCTGCGCCGACGCAAGCAGGAAGTGGCAAAAGAACTGCCGCCGAAGAACACCATCGTGCGTTCGGTCGAGATGGAAGGCAGCCAGCGCGAGCTGTACGAATCCGTGCGCAGTGCGATGCAGGATCGTGTGCGGCTGGCGGTTGAGCAGCAAGGCGCCGGGCGCAGCCATCTGCTGGTGCTGGATGCGTTACTCAAGCTGCGACAGATATGCTGCGATCCGCGGCTGGTCAAAACCGATAAGGCCGCGAAAGTGAAGCATTCCGCCAAGCTGGCGCTGCTGCGGGAGATGCTGGACGATCTGCTGGCGGAGGATCGCCGGATCCTGATCTTCTCGCAGTTCACCACCATGCTGTCGCTGATCGCGGAAGAGCTGCAAAAAGCCCGCATTCCGTTTGTGACGCTGACCGGCAGCACGCGGGATCGTATTGAGCCGGTGAGGCGTTTTCAGGAAGGTGAGGTCCCGGTATTTTTGATCAGCCTGAAGGCCGGTGGTGTGGGGCTCAATCTCACCGCGGCGGACACGGTGATCCATTACGATCCCTGGTGGAATCCGGCGGCAGAGAATCAGGCCACCGACCGCGCGTATCGCCTCGGTCAGGACAAGCCGGTGTTCGTCTATAAACTGATTGCCGCGGGCAGCATTGAAGAGAAGATCGTCGCGCTGCAGGGGCAGAAAGCCGAACTGGCCGACAGCATCCTTGAGGATGAACTGAGCGAACCCGCCAGCTTCACCAGTGACGATCTGGCGACGCTGTTTGCGCCGCTCTGACGTCTCGTCTCTGCGGTCGATTGCCGCCAGGCGCAATCAGCGCTTCTGATACCACCAGACCGCTTCCCACGGGCGCAGCATCACTTCACCGGGCGTGACGTGGGTATCGGGATAGTTGCTGATCAGCACGTCCCACTGACCGCTGTAGGCCGGTGGGTGCCAGACCTGGGTTTCGGCACTGAAGTTGGTTGCCACCACCAGCGTCTCGTTGTCCATGCGTCGACAGTAACACCACAGATAAGGATGATCCGGCAGCAGATCGAGGTAATCGCCCCAGGTGAGGATCGCGAACTCTTTGCGCAGCTGGATCAACCGCTGATAGGTGTAAAACACCGATCCCTTGTCGGCCAGTGCCGCCTCGGCGTTGATTGTTTCCAGGTTGTCGCACATACCGATCCACGGCGTGCCGCTGGTGAAGCCGCCATTCTCGCCCGCGTTCCAGGGGATTGGCGTGCGGCCGTTATCGCGGGATTTACTGGCCAGAATCGCCAGCAGGTTATCGCTGTCACGACCCTGAGAGCGCAGCTCGGCGTACATATTGTGGCTTTCGATATCGCGGTAATCGATGATGCGGGTGAAGTGGGGATTGGTCATCCCCAGCTCTTCACCCTGGAAGATATACGGCGTGCCCTGCATCCCGTGCAGCACCAGCGCCAGCATTTTGGCCGACTGCACGCGGTAGCGATCTTCATCTCCCCAGCGCGACACCACCCGTGGCTGATCGTGGTTACACCAGAACAGCGCGTTCCACGCCTGATTGTGCATGCCATGCTGCCAGTGGCTGAAGATCGCCTTTTGCGCCACCAGATCCAGCGGCGTCAGCGTCCATTTCTGGCCGTTGTAAAAATCCACCTCAACATGATCGAAGCTGAATACCATCGACAGCTCTTCGCCATCCAGCGCGCCATAGCGCTGGCAGTGCTCAAGGGTGGCGGAAGACATCTCGCCTACGGTCATCAGCTCACGGGGGCGAAACACGTCGCGGCTCATTTCCTGCATAAACTCATGGATGCGCGGACCATCGGTATACAGCCGCAGCCCGTCGCCACCGGGATCGTCCGGGAAATCCTGATGCTTGGACACCAGGTTCACCACATCCAGCCGCAGCCCGTCGATGCCGCGATCGGCCCAGAAGTTGACGATCTGCTTCAGCTCGGCGCGCAGATTATCATTCTCCCAGTTAAGCTCGGCCTGCTCCGGTGCCCACAGGTGCATATAGTACTGGGCGCTTTCCGGATGCCAGCGCCAGGCGTTGCCACCAAACTTCGACAGCCAGTTGTTCGGCGGCTGAGTTGGCGTGCCGTCACGCCAGATATAATAGGAACGATAGGGACTCTCGCGATCCAGCGCCTCATGGAACCAGTGATGCTGGGTCGAACTGTGGTTAAACACCATATCCAGAATAATGCGCATGCCGCGCCGATGCGTCTCTTCGACCAGCCTGTCGAAGTCGTTCAGGGTGCCAAAAATCGGATCGATGGCGATATAGTTCGCCACGTCATAGCCGTTGTCGACCTGCGGGGAGATATAGAACGGCGTCAGCCAGATTGCATCCACGCCGAGCTGTTTTAAATAGTCGAGCCGCTGGATCACGCCTGCCAGATCGCCCGTTCCGCTGCCGGTCGTGTCCTGAAAACTCTTGGGATAAATTTGATAAATAACGCCGTTTTGCCACCACGGGGGAATTTTGGTCATCGCTCAATCCTGATTCTCAGGTGAAAGGGTCTGGCTGTGTTGATTGCTGTAATCCGTTCTTATTCCCTAAGATTAGCCATTATCTGGCAAGGCGTCACAAAACAAGACAGTGCCTGGGGGATTAGTCACAACTCACTTGCTGCGCATTGCGAAATATGTTTTATGGGTTTTTTGCCTTTTTTGGCCCGTCATACTTATGGAGACCTTTTGATGCCTCAGTTTTTGCGTTTGTCGTTACTTGCCAGCGCCCTGTTTGTCTCACTCTATGCTCAGGCAACCCCCGCTGGCAACCTGCCGTTGATGCCCTGGCCACAACAGGTTGAGCAGCCCGCCAGCGGCGGCAGTTTGCGGCTGGATAACCGGCTTTCGATCCGCATTGAGGGCGACGATCTGCCGGGATCGGTAGATCGCTGGCGTCAGCGTATTGGCCTGCAAACCGGCTGGCAGATGATGCCGCAAACCGCTGAGGTGGCGCAGCCGACCATCCGCATTATCATCGCCAAACGCGTCGATCCGATCCCGCAGCCGGACAGCGATGAAAGCTACAGCCTGCAGGTCAGCGGTGACGGCGTGGTGCTGAATGCCGCCACGCGTTTTGGTGCGATGCGTGGCATGGAAACCGTGCTGCAACTGGTGCAGAACACCCGGCAGGCTAGCGAGATCCCTTATGTCACTATCCACGACAGCCCGCGCTTTCCCTGGCGTGGCATCCTGATCGATTCCGCCCGTCATTTTATGCCGCTCGACACACTCCGCCGCCAGATTGATGGCATTGCCTCGGCCAGAATGAACGTCTTCCACTGGCACCTGACCGACGATCAGGGCTGGCGATTCGCCTCCAGTCATTATCCACAGCTGCAGGAAAAGGGCAGTGACGGCCTGTTCTACACCCAGGATCAGATGAGATCGATCGTGCAGTACGCAGCGGATCGTGGCGTACGCGTGGTGCCGGAGATCGATCTTCCGGGTCATGCGACGGCGCTGGCAGTAGCGATGCCCGAATTGATCAGCGCGCCGGGGCCGTATCAGATCGAACGTGGCTGGGGCGTGTTCAAACCGCTGCTCGATCCCAGCAACGAGCAGGTTTATCAGTTTATCGACACCCTGGTCGGGGAAGTGGCGGCGGTGTTCCCCGATCCGTGGCTGCATATCGGTGGCGACGAAGTGGATGCCACGCAGTGGAAGGAATCCAAACCTGTTCAGGACTTTATGCGGGAAAAAGGGCTGAAGGATGAGCATGCGCTGCAGGCGTATTTCAACCAGCGGGTGGAGAAGATCCTTGAGCAGCATCATCGCCAGATGATGGGCTGGGATGAGATCGCCCATCCGGATCTGCCAAAAAGCATTCTGATCCAATCCTGGCAGGGGCAGGATGCGTTGGGCGAGGTCAGCAAGCAGGATTATCACGGCATTCTCTCCGCCGGTTTCTATCTGGATCAAGCGCAGCCGGCCTCTTATCACTACCGCAACGAAGTCTATCCCGTGGGTCTGGACGGGCACGATCGGCTGCAGCAGGGCGATACGGCGCAGAGCTGGCAGTTCAGCATGCCAAGGCTGAAAGGCAGCGCGGTGAAGGGCAGCTTTACGCTTATCGAGCATGGCGGCGAATGGCGCGGCTTTATCGATTTTGCCGGGAAATCGCGGCGGATGGTACGCGACGTCGAGTGGCTGTCACCGCATCAAGTGACTTTCAGCGTGGATACCTGGATGGGTGATTTCCAGCCGGTGGTCTCGCTGGATGGCGACAGGCTCAGCGGCTATATGCGGGTGGGCAACGCCCGCTATCCTGCTCAGGGCACTAAGCTGAATGCGGTGCCGATCGGTATCCAGCCTGCGGTACCCAGTGAGCAGCAGATGAAAGATAACCTGCTGGGCGGCGAAGCGGCGCTGTGGGCAGAAATCGTCAATCCGCAGGTGATTGATGTGCGCCTGTGGCCGCGCGCCTATGTCGTCGCGGAGCGTCTGTGGTCGGCGAAGGATGTGACCAATGAGCAGAACATGTACCGGCGGCTGGCGGCGGTGGACAGCTGGTCAGCCGTCTCGGTGGGCTTGCAGCAGCATGCCCAGACGCAGACCCAGATGATCCGGCTGGCGAACAGCAGCAATACCGTGCCGCTGCAAATCTTCGCGGAAGCGCTGGAGCCGGCCCAGTATTACACCCGTCAGCACCTGAAATTCCAGGCCGGACATTATGACCTGAACGAACCGCTAAACCGGCTTGCCGATGTGTTACCCGCTGAGAGCGATAAGGTGCGCGAGCTTAACCAGCAGGTCGGGGCATTGATTGCCAACCGGAGCGACCGCCAGGCACTGCAGGCTATACGTCATCAGCTGCGCCTGTGGCAGCAAAACGTGCCGGAGGTAATGCCGCTGCTGGCGCAAAATTATGCGCTACAGCCGCTTCAGCCGGTGGCGCAGCAGCTGGAAGCGATAAGCCGCATCGGCCTGTCATTGCTGGATGCCATTGAGGATAACCGGGCGTTCGGGTCGGATGAAGTGGCAAAAATGCAGGCGACGCTGGATAAAGCGGCGGCCACCCAGGATGAAGTGGTGCTGGCGCTGGTTTATCCGATTGAGCGGTTATTGCGGGCGGAACGGTAGGACGAAAACCCTCTCCCGCGGCGGGGAGAGGGTGAACCGGTTAGCGACGAACGGCGATCGCTTCGATTTCGATTTTCACATCTTTTGGCAGACGGGCCACTTCCACGCAAGAACGCGCCGGGAAGCTGGCCTGATGCTCGGTGAAAAACGCTTCATACGCGGCATTCACCGTCGCGAAGTCATTCAGATCCTTAACGAACACCGTGGTTTTAACGATGTCACCGACTTTCAGACCGGCGGCTTCGACGATCGCCTTCACGTTTTCCAGCGACTGGCGTGCCTGAGCGGTCACGTCGTCGGCCACGGTGCCGGTTTTAGGATCGACCGGGATCTGGCCAGAAGTGATGATCATGCTACCCAGATCGACGCCCTGCACGTAAGGACCGATAGCGGCGGGTGCGTTTTCAGTGCT
The DNA here is from genome assembly GCF_000196615.1 of Erwinia billingiae Eb661. Lineage (NCBI taxonomy): Bacteria > Pseudomonadati > Pseudomonadota > Gammaproteobacteria > Enterobacterales > Erwiniaceae > Erwinia > Erwinia billingiae. The sequence goes on along the minus strand of NC_014306.1, from coordinate 4,439,015 downwards.
GATTTCGCGAGACATACTTTCTCCCTGATAATGAGATGCTGCGTTAGCGGAGCAACGGCGGTCGCTCCGGCCGGGTTTGGCGTTCACCCGCGGCCCATTATAGGCCGCTGGATGCTGATTACCAGTTTGCCAGCACCACGTGGTGGGCGAACGACTTCTCGCAATATTTGCAGGTTAAGCGCACGTCATCCTGACGTTTTTTCACCGCGAAGCTGGAGGTGACCGGCTCGCTGCGGCTGATGCAGTTGCTGTTCGGGCAGGTCAGCACGTGCTCGATACGATCCGGCAGCGCCGGCGCAATTTTGCCGACCACTTCATAATTATCGATGCGGTTAACCGTAGCGTGCGGGGCATAGACCGCCAGCTGGTTGATCTGATCGTCGGTCAGGAAGGTGTTCTCAATCTTGATCAAATCTTTGCGGCCCATCTCGCCAGACGGCAGGTTCAGACCGATGGTAATGCGCTGATCGGTTTCGGTCAGGCGGAACAGCGACAGCAGCTTAAAGCCAATCTGTGCCGGAATGTGGTCGATTACCGTGCCGCGTTTAATCGCTTCGACCTGCAGTTTATTATCGTGCGTCATCTCAATTCCCCTTACAGAGCCAGTTCGCTACTCAGCACCAGCGCCAGAAGCGCCTGGCGTGCATAGATGCCATTTCCCGCCTGCTGGAAGTACCAGGCATACGGCGTTTTGTCGACATCGGTGGTGATCTCGTCGATGCGCGGCAGCGGGTGCAGCACTTTCATATTGTCGCGGGCACCGGCGAGGTCAGCCGCACGCAGCACAAACTGCGCTTTGACGTTAGCGTATTCGGACGGGTCCAGACGCTCTTTCTGCACGCGGGTCATATACAGAATGTCGACCTGCGGCACCACTTCTTCAATGCTGTCGTGGCGGCTCCAGACAATGCCTTTTTCGTCCAGCACATCGGTGATGTAAGCCGGCATCGCCAGCGCATCCGGGGCGATAAAGTAGAAACGGTTGCCGTCGAACTTCGCCAGCGCCTGTGCCAGTGAGTGCACGGTACGGCCATATTTCAGGTCGCCGACCATTGCCACCTTAAGGTTGTTCAGACGGCCCTGGGTTTCCTGAATGGTGAACAGGTCCAGCAGGGTCTGCGTCGGGTGCTGATTCGCGCCGTCACCGGCATTGAGGATCGGCACCCCGTTGGAGAATTCCGTTGCCAGGCGCGCGGCACCTTCCTGCGGATGGCGCATCACAATCGCATCGACGTAGGTGCCAATCACCGAAATGGTGTCGGCGAGGGTTTCGCCTTTCTTGCCCAGTGAGGTGTTGCTGCCATCGGCGAAGCCGACTACCGACGCGCCCAGGCGGTGCATGGCGGTCTCGAAGGAGAGGCGCGTGCGGGTGGAGGCTTCAAAGAAGCAGCTCGCCACCACGATATGCTTCAGCAGTTCCGGCTGCGGCGTGGCCTTCAGGCTGGCGGCGGTGTGCAGCACCAGCTCCAGCTCTTCACGATTGAGGTCGTTAATTGAAATGATATGCTTGTGAAACAACGGGTTTGCCATTATCTCTCTCCTTTACGCGTGCCGGTTAGCTGAAAAACGGGCAAAAAAAAGCCCCTCAATGAGGGGCTTCTTTTTATGATCGATGGTGCCATGGAAGGAAAAACGGCGCTGCCAGCCTGGGTTCAGGCTTGTCAGTCCAGCAATGTTAACGCGACTCAGTTTCATGCTTCCTCCCGGCAAACGGGGGGCATTATACGCAATCGGCTCGCTGCGGCAAGCAAAAACCGCAGCGCCGAAACCGTTTGCCCCTGGCAACTTAATGCAGTTTTGCCAACGTCGCGACCATCACCGCTTTAATGGTGTGCAGACGGTTTTCCGCCTGATCAAACACCACGCTGTGCGCGGATTCAAACACGTCGTTGGTCACTTCCATGCCGCCCTGCAGATTGTATTGCTCGGTCATCTGCTGGCCCAGCGTGGTCTGGTCGTCGTGGAAAGCCGGCAGGCAGTGCAGGAACTTCACTTTTGGGTTGCCGGTCAGCGCCAGCATCTCATTGTTGACCTGGTATTTGCGCAGCAGCGCGATACGTTCCTGCCACACTTCTTTCGGTTCGCCCATCGACACCCAGACATCAGTGTAGATGAAATCTGCGCCGTTCACGCCTTCCGCAATATCTTCGGTCAGGGTGATTTTGCCGCCGGTTTTCTCTGCCGCCTTACGGCACTCGGCGACCAGCGCCTCATCCGGCCAGCAGCCTTTGGGTGCCACCAGACGCAAATCCAGCCCGACCAGCGCGGCGGCTTCCATCAGGGTATTGCCCATATTGTTATGCGCGTCGCCGATGTAGGCGAGGGCCATCTGGCTGAAGGCTTTCTCCGGCAGGTGCTCTTCCATGGTCAGCAGGTCTGCCAGCAGCTGGGTCGGGTGGAACTCGTTGGTCAGGCCGTTCCACACCGGCACGCCGGCATGCTCCGCCAGCGACTCAACCAGCGCCTGGCCGTGACCGCGATACTGAATACCGTCATACATCCGGCCCAGCACGCGCGCCGTGTCTTTCATCGATTCTTTATGGCCGATCTGGCTGCCACTCGGGCCGAGGTAGGTGACGTTTGCGCCCTGATCGTAAGCGGCAACTTCGAAAGAGCATCGTGTACGGGTCGAGTCTTTTTCGAAGATGAGCGCAATATTTTTGCCTTTCAGGTGCTGAATTTCCTCGCCATTTTTCTTATCGGTTTTCAGCGTGGACGCCAGCGCCAGTAATCCGGTCAGTTCAGCGGGGGTAAAATCCAGCAGCCTGAGAAAATGGCGTTTATATAAATGACTCATAAAGCACTCCAGGTGACAATTATTGAATTAAAATTCAATTTAACCGTATGAATATGCATTTTCAACCCCGGCGTGCAGAAACTTTTGTTTAAAGGTAGTGGCGGGAACGGCACTGTGGGAAAATACTCATTATAGATGCCACACACAGAGGAACGGATCATGGCAAATGAAGCCTTGCTGGAAGAGCAGCGTGAAGAAACGCGGCTGATTATTGAAGAGCTGTTAGACGATGGCAGCGACCCGGACGCGCTTTACACCATCGAACACCACCTCTCTTGCGACAGTTTTGACGCGCTGGAAAAAGCGGCGGTTGAAGCCTTTAAGCTGGGTTACGAAGTGACCGAGCCAGAAGAGCTGGAACTGGAAGATGGCAGCAAAGTGATGTGCTGCGATATTCTGAGCGAAGGCGCGCTGAATGCCGAACTGATTGATACGCAGGTTGAACAGCTGGTCGATCTGGCGGCGAAGTTCAACGTTGATTACGATGGCTGGGGCACCTACTTCGAAGATCCTGATGCGCAGGACGAAGATGAAGAAGGCGACGAAGCCGATGAAGAAGATGACGGCATCCGTCACTGATTCAGCTTAAGCGTTACCAGGCCCGGACATTGCTCCGGGCCTGTTTATTTCTGACCGGGCAGAATTGCGCTGCCATCGACTTTTATGAAGGGAACGCCGGTTCACCTTCACCACTTTTCGGACCCGCATGAACACTGAACACCTCCTTGCTCCCATTCACGCTTTTTTGCATTGCCGCACGCCGCAGGCATGGATTGAGCAGGCCCGTAAGCCGGAGAACCTGCCGCTGCTGCTCACCGACCATCTGGTGTGCGAACTGAAAGCGGCACAGACCGCCATGTGGCTGATCCGCCGATATGTCGCGGACAAAGAGAGCGGCGATGCGCTGCTGGCCTGGCTGAAGCCGTGGGAGCAGTTTGTGCATTGTGAGAACGCTGACCTGGCGTTTCTCGAGCAGCATAAAACCTTATCGAAGACGGTGATCAGCCGCGTCGACGCGAAATATGGCGATGTGCTGGTGGATAAAATGGTGCTGCTGATCAAAGAGGAGCTGCACCATTTTTACCAGGTGCTGGAGATTATGCAGGCGCGCAATATTCCCTATGTGAAAATCACCGCCAGCCGCTATGCCAAAGGCCTGCTGCGGGAAATCACCAATCATGAACCGCAGACGCTGGTGGATAAGCTGATTTGTGGCGCCTATATCGAAGCGCGTTCCTGCGAACGGTTCGCCAGCCTGGCGCCGCATCTGGATGACGAGCTGGCGTCGTTTTACGTGTCGTTATTGCGCTCAGAAGCCCGGCACTATCAGGATTATCTGGCGCTGGCAGCCGAGATATCGAAAACCGATATCAGTGCGCGCGTGCAGATCATTGGCGAGACGGAAGCGAAGTTGATCCAGGAACCGGACAGCCAGCTGCGATTCCACAGTGGATTACCGGATTTCGGCTAGCCTAAGAGAAGGTTGAGTCAGAAAGGGATCAGGACGGAAGGGGAGTTCCGTCCGGTTCAAATCACAGCGTTTTTAGCATGGTGACTTCGCAGTCAACGTGGCCGGTGCAGCCCATCGGGCCTGGAATATGTTCAAAGCCCAGATGCTCATACAGACGCACGGCACGCGTCAGTGAAGCGGTGGTTTCAAGGTAGCAACGTTTGAAGCCGCGCTCGCGCGCAAAGTCCATCGCCTGCATCGCCAGCTCGCGTGCCAGCCCCAAACCGCGCACCGCAGGCATAAAGTACATCTTCTGCAGTTCGCAAACCCCTTCCTCGCTGCACTGCAGCGGCGCTACGCCACCGCCGCCAACAATCTTACCTTCCAGCTCAATTACCCAGTAGGCGCTGTCAGGCTCGCTGTAGAGCTCAAAAAGATGGTCGAGGTTCGGGTCCGCCACGGTGAAGCCTTTATCGGCCGTCAGGCCAAACTCGGCGGAGACATCGCGGATGACCTGCGCAATCTGCGGGTTATCGTCCAGCGTGATGGGACGCACGTGTAAATTGAGCTGCGTTGCAGTTGTCATAAGACTCACTCGTTTAACCATGCCAAAAAAGCCGGGCAAGCCCGGCTCTGATCGGTGGGCAACGGGCTGGACGCCCGTTGCACTTTACAGTGCGGCAATTACCGCCTGCTGTTCAATCAGTTTCGCTTTAGCCTGTTCAAAGTCGGCAATGCGCTCACGCTCTTTCGCCACAACAGCTTCAGGGGCGCGGGACACAAAACCTTCGTTCGACAGTTTGCTCTCAATCTTACCGATTTCCACATCCAGCTTGGTGACTTCCTTCGCCAGACGCTCCAGCTCAGCGGTCTTGTCGACCAGGTCAGCCATGGGGATCAGCAGCTCGGCACCGTCGATGATCTTGGTAACCGACACCGGCCCTTTGTCATCGGCGGCCAGACAGGTAATGCTGTCCAGACGTGCCAGCGTTTTCAGGAAGCTGTGGTTGTCGGTAACGCGCTGCACCACAGCCGGGCTTGCGCCACGCAGCAGTACATCGAGCTTTTTAGAAGGAGACAGGTTCATTTCCGCCCGAATATTACGGATGGCAACGATAGCCTGTTTCAGCCACTCGGTGTCGTTCAGTGCGGCTTCATCAACCTTCGCGGTATCGAAAGCGGGCATCGGCTGCAACATGATGGTGTCGTCGCTGATGTTTTTCAGCACTTTCACGCGCTGCCAGATGGTTTCAGTGATAAACGGAATGATTGGGTGCGCCAGGCGCAGCAAGGCTTCCAGCACGTTCACCAGCGTATTACGCGTACCGCGCAGCTGGACTTCCGTTCCGCCGGTCATTACCGGTTTCGCCAGCTCCAGGTACCAGTCACAGAACTGGTTCCAGGTGAATTCATACAGAATGTTGGCGGCGATATCGAAACGATAGTTATCCAGCGCGTCGCGGTAGGCTTTCACCGTCTGGTTGAATTCAGCGATGATCCAGCGATCGGCCAGAGACAGCTCCATTTCGCCACCGTTGAAGCCACAATCCTGGTCTTCGGTGTTCATCAGCACAAAGCGGCTGGCGTTCCACAGCTTGTTACAGAAGTTGCGGTAGCCTTCCAGGCGCTTCATATCCCAGTTGATGTCACGGCCGGTTGAGGCCAGTGCCGCCAGGGTGAAACGCAGGGCATCGGTACCGTGTGGCTCAATGCCGTTCGGGAACTGCTTCTCGGTGCGCTTGCGGATTTTCTCGGCCAGCTGCGGCTGCATCATGTTGCCGGTACGTTTCTCCAGCAGGTCTTCCAGCGAAATGCCGTCAACCATATCCAGCGGATCGATGACGTTGCCTTTCGACTTGGACATCTTCTGGCCTTCGTCGTCACGGATCAGGCCGGTCATATAGACCGTCTTAAACGGAACCTGCGGCTTGCCGTCTTCATCTTTGATGAAGTGCATGGTCAGCATGATCATGCGGGCGATCCAGAAGAAGATGATGTCGAAGCCGCTGACCAGCACGCTGGTCGGGTGGAAGGTACGCAGCGCCTCGGTGTTCTCAGGCCATCCAAGGGTAGAGAAGGTCCACAGGCCGGAAGAGAACCATGTATCCAGCACGTCTTCATCCTGGTTCAGCGCCACTTCGGCACCCAGGCTGTTTTCGCTACGCACTTCTTCTTCGGTGCGACCGACGTAGACGTTGCCTTCCGCATCATACCAGGCCGGGATGCGGTGACCCCACCACAGCTGACGGGAAATACACCAGTCCTGAATATCGCGCATCCACGAGAAGTACATGTTTTCGTACTGTTTAGGCACGAACTGGATATCGCCTTGCTCAACCGCTTCAACCGCGACTTTCGCCAGCGGTGCAGTACGCACGTACCACTGATCGGTCAGCATCGGTTCGATAACCACGCCGCCACGATCGCCGTAAGGCACGGTCAAATCGTGAGGCTTCACCTCTTCCAGCAGGCCCAACGCGTCGACCGCAGCAACGATCGCTTTACGCGCCGCGAAACGTTCCAGGTTCTGGAATTCTGCCGGGATAGCCGCGCTGTAAACGTCAGATTCTTCGCCGTTGCAGTCATACACCTGCGCCAGCTCACGGATATCGCCATCAAAGGTCAGGATGTTGATCATCGGCAACTGGTGACGACGGCCAACTTCATAGTCATTGAAGTCGTGCGCCGGGGTGATTTTCACGCAGCCGGTGCCTTTTTCCATGTCCGCGTGCTCATCGCCAACGATGGGGATGCGACGATTTACAAACGGCAGCACGATAAATTTGCCGATCAGATCTTTGTAGCGCGGATCTTCCGGGTTAACGGCAACGCCGGTGTCGCCCAGCACCGTCTCAGGACGGGTGGTGGCAACCACCAGGTAATCTTTGCCATCGGCGGTTTTCGCGCCGTCGGCCAGCGGATAGCGGATATGCCACATCGAGCCTTTCGACTCGCGGTTTTCCACTTCCAGGTCAGAAATTGCGGTGCGCAGTTTTGGATCCCAGTTGACCAGGCGCTTGCCACGGTAAATCAGGTTCTCTTTGTACAGGCGCACGAACACTTCTTTTACCGCGTCAGACAGGCCATCGTCCATGGTGAAGCGCTCACGCTCCCAGTCCACAGAGTTACCCAGGCGGCGCATCTGGCGGGTGATGGTGCCGCCTGATTCTGCTTTCCATTCCCAGATTTTTTCGATGAACGCATCGCGACCGTAGTCTTTGCGCGTTTTGCCTTCTTCAGCGGCGATTTTGCGCTCGACAACCATCTGCGTGGCGATACCGGCATGGTCCGTACCTGCCTGCCACAGGGTATTTTTACCCTGCATGCGCTGGTAGCGGATCATGGTATCCATGATGGTTTGCTGGAACGCGTGACCCATATGCAAGCTACCGGTGACGTTCGGCGGCGGGATCATGATGCAGAAGCTCTCCTGGCGGGTATCGCCATGAGGTTTAAAGTAGCCCTGCTGTTCCCAGTGCTCGTAAAGCGGCTGTTCGATATCTTGCGGGTTATATGTCTTTTCCATTTCTACTATGTCGTTGGCGGCACGGGCGGCGTTGCCGTATTCAAGTGGAATCCAACGCTGCGATACGCTTTATAGCGGTCGCGCGCCAGCTGTTTCAAAGATTCTTCATAAGGGACGAAGTCTACCACTTCATGGAAAGCGGTGGCAAAATCTGCAAAGTGCGGCAGCAGGCTGATCAGCAGGTCACGCGGAGAATTTCCCCGACGTTGCGGCCAGGCGAGTTCGACCGGTGCACCGTATTTTGGCCCTTCGCCCGCCAGATTGTGCGGCACAAAGGCGCTGGCTGGACGTTGCCATAAGGCTTCGTCCAGCCGGATGGCCTGCGCTTCATCCTCGCAGGCAACCAACACGCGTTTTCCCTCGCGCCAGCGCGCTTCTGCTATATCGCAGACCAGCGCCTCAAGGGCGCTGATCCCGTCAACCGGGGTGTCGGTTTCCAGCAGATAGAAGGTTGCGTTTTTCATCAGATTTAATCGTCGCCGTTCAGGCCTGCGCGGTTAAGCAGGAACTGAGAGAGCAGGGCAACCGGACGTCCGGTGGCGCCTTTGGCTTTACCGGAGCGCCATGCGGTCCCGGCGATGTCCAGGTGTGCCCAGTTGTATTTACGGGCAAAGCGCGCCAGGAAGCAGGCTGCGGTAATCGCGCCGCCAGGACGGCCACCAATGTTTGCCATATCGGCAAAGTTGGAGTCCAGTTGCTCCTGATATTCGTCGGCCATCGGCAGACGCCACGCGCGGTCACCTGCCTGTTCGGACGCGCCGATCAGCTCGTGCGCCAGCGGATTGTGGTTCGACAGCAGACCGCTGACGTGGTGGCCCAGCGCAATCACGCAGGCACCGGTCAGGGTAGCGATATCAATCACCACGTCCGGATCGAAACGTTCGACGTAGGTCAGCGCATCGCACAGCACCAGACGGCCTTCGGCATCGGTGTTCAGCACTTCAACGGTCTGACCGGACATGGTGGTCAGCACGTCGCCAGGACGGTAAGCCCGGCCACCCGGCATGTTTTCACAGCCGGCCAGCACGCCGACCACGTTCAGCGGCAGATTCAGCTCGGCCACCATCCGCATCACGCCGTACACCGACGCCGCGCCGCACATGTCGTACTTCATCTCATCCATGGCTTCGCCAGGTTTGAGCGAGATACCGCCGGAGTCAAAGGTCACGCCTTTACCGACTAGCACGATAGGCTTGCTGTCCGGATCCGGGTTGCCTTTGTACTCAATGACCGACATCAGCGATTCATTCTGCGAACCCTGGCCCACGGCCAGATAGGCGTTCATGCCCAGCTCTTTCATCTGCTGCTCGCCAATCACGCGCGTAGTGATGTTTTTGCTGTAGGCATCCGCCAGCTGACGCGCCTGGGAGGCCAGGTAAGCCGCGTTACAGATGTTCGGTGGCATATTGCCGAGGTCTTTTGCCGCTTTCACGCCAGCCGCGACGGCCAGACCGTGCTGAATGGCGCGTTCGCCGCTGGTCAGTTCACGGCGCGTCGGCACGTTGAACACCATTTTCCGCAGCGGGCGACGCGGTTCGGTTTTGTTGCTTTTCAGCTGATCGAAGCTGTAAAGCGTCTCTTTCGAGGTTTCAATCGCCTGACGCACTTTCCAGTAGGTATTGCGGCCCTTAACGTGCAGCTCGGTCAGGAAGCACACCGCTTCCATTGAGCCGGTATCGTTCAGGGTATTGATTGTTTTCTGAATAACCTGCTTGTACTGACGTTCATCGAGCTCGCGCTCTTTGCCGCAGCCAATCAGTAAAATGCGCTCAGAGAGAATATTCGGCACATGATGCAGCAACAAAGTCTGACCGACTTTGCCTTCCAGTTCGCCACGGCGGAGCAGAGCACTGATGTAGCCATCACTGATTTTATCCAGCTGTTCAGCAATCGGTGACAACCTGCGCGGTTCAAACACGCCAACCACGATACAGGCACTGCGTTGTTTTTCCGGGCTACCGCTTTTTACACTGAACTCCATGCACTCTCCTGAATCTTAAAGACAACGGCGCTTGCTGCGGCTAGAATGTAGCGCTTTCGTCAAGCTCGGTGCCAGGCATTACGCCGTTAAAGTAACGGACGTCAGATTTAGTTTTGGTGATGATTAGTCCCAATTATTTTGGGTTACATCATTTTTTTGCATCACCAGAACGCGATTGTTGTCATACTAGTTTAGCTATGACGGAGGCCATTGATGAGAAAAAATGGCGTATAAGCGATGAAACTAGCGATTTTCCTGCAAAAAGACAAGTTTTCACAGGCGTACTCAGCGTGATCATCATTAGATATCTGGTAAGGGAAACACTCAAAAGCCAGCTGGCTATCCTCTTCATCCTGCTACTGATCTTCTTTTGTCAGAAGTTAGTCAGGATTTTAGGCGCGGCGGTGGACGGTGAGATCCCAACAAATTTAGTCCTGACATTATTAGGCCTTGGCGTGCCAGAAATGGCGCAGCTTATCCTGCCACTGAGCCTGTTTTTAGCCATTTTGATGACGCTTGGCCGGTTATACACCGAAAGCGAAATCACGGTGATGCACGCCTGCGGCTTGAGTAAAGCCGTACTGGTGAAGGCAGCGATGGTGCTGATGCTGTTCACCGCCATTGTTGCGGCGGTCAACGTTGCCTGGCTCGGGCCCTGGTCTTCGCGCTATCAAAGCGAAGTGACACAAAATGCTAAAGCTAACCCTGGCGCTGCTGCGCTGGCGGCGGGCCAGTTCCAGCAGTCTGGAGATGGTCAGTCGGTGATGTTCATTGAGAACGTTAAGGGCAACAACTTTGGCAACGTGTTCCTGGCGCAGCTGCGGCCGAAAGGCAACGCGCGTCCGTCGGTGGTGCTGGCGGATAAAGGCCATATGACCCAGGGGCCGGACGGTTCTCAGATTGTGACCCTTGATAAGGGCACGCGCTTTGAGGGCACGGCGATGCTGCGCGACTTCCGCATTACGGATTTCGAGAACTATCAGGCGATCGTGGGGCACCAGGACGTGGTGCTGGATCCGAACGATGCCGAGCAGATGGATTTCAAAACCCTTGCACAGTCCGACAAGCCGGAGTTCAGAAGCGAGTTCCACTGGCGCCTGACGCTGGTGTTCTCGGTGCTGGTGATGGCGCTGATGGTGGTGCCGCTCAGCGTGGTCAACCCACGTCAGGGCCGCGTGCTGTCGATGCTGCCTGCCATGCTGCTGTACCTGATCTTCTTCCTGCTGCAGAGCTCCCTGCGCTCCAGCGGACAAAAGGCACGCCTCGATCCGGCCTTGTGGATGTGGGTGGTGAACCTGTCTTATCTGGGGCTGGCCGTGTTGCTTAACGTGTGGGATACGGTGCCGATGCGGCGTTTCCGTGCCCGCTTTAGCAAGGGAGGAGCCTACTGATGTTTGGCGTACTCGACAGATATATCGGTAAAACCATCTTCAACACCATCATGGCAACGCTGTTTATGCTGGTGTCGCTGTCCGGCATCATCAAGTTTGTCGACCAGCTGCGCAAAACGGGCCAGGGCGAATACACTGCGCTGGGTGCCGGTTTGTACACCGTGCTGAGCGTGCCGAAAGATATCGAAATCTTCTTCCCGATGGCGGCGCTGTTAGGCGCGTTGTTGGGACTGGGCACGCTGGCGCAGCGCAGTGAGCTGGTGGTGATGCAGGCGTCGGGCTTCACCCGTATGCAGATTGCCGCCTCGGTAATGAAAACCGCCATTCCGCTGGTGCTGTTGACCATGGCCATCGGCGAATTTGTTGCGCCGCAGGGCGAGCAGATGGCGCGTAACTACCGTGCTCAACAGCTGGTGGGCGGCTCGCTGCTGTCGACGCAAAATGGTCTGTGGGCGAAAGATGGCGATAACTTTATCTTTATCGAACAGATCAAAGATAACAGCGAACTCAGTGGTATCAGCATCTACAGCTTCAACAAAGAGCGTCGTCTGGAGACCGTGCGTTATGCGGCATCGGCCAAGTACAACGTGGATAAAAAACGCTGGGATCTGGCGGAAGTGGATCAGTCGAATCTGACCGATCCAAAACAGGTGACCGGTAGCCAGACGCTGAGCGGCGAATGGAAAACCACCTTAACGCCAGACAAGCTGGGCGTGGTGGCGCTGGATCCGGATGCGCTGTCGATCAGCGGCCTCTACAATTACGTGAAGTACCTGAAGCAGAGTGGCCAGGTGTCCAGCCGTTATCAGCTGAATATGTGGAGTAAAATCTTCCAGCCGTTGTCGGTGGCGGTGATGATGCTGATGGCGCTGTCGTTTATCTTTGGTCCGCTGCGCAGCGTATCGATGGGGATGCGCGTGGTCACCGGGATCAGCTTTGGCTTTATCTTCTACGTGCTTGACCAGATTTTCGGTCCGCTAAGCCTGGTTTACAACATTCCGCCGATTATGGGCGCCCTGTTGCCAAGCGGTGCGTTCTTCGCGATCAGCGTCTATATGTTGCTGAAGCGGCGATAACCGCAGCCCGGTTGTTAAAAGCTGACCTGACAGCAAAAAGACCCCGCCAGTTGGCGGGGTCTTTGTTTTTACAGAAGCGATCAGAAGTGGTAATTGATGCCTGCGATGCCGCTGTAGTCGGTGCGGAAGGTGCCACCCATGCTGCTTCTGGATTTCCCTTCCAGCGACCAGTTATCGGCAATCTTGCCTTCGGCACCCATATGCACACGGTAGCGGTTATCCGATAACGCGCCGAATTTGCGTTGCTGCTGGCTGTCTGAAAGCGTCAGGCTGGAACCGGCTTTGCCCGGCGAATACTGATATTCAACCCCCGCCGTTAACATCACATCCGGATTCGTCTTCCACAGGCCACGCTTCTTCAACTCCAGCCCGGCGGTAGCCATATAAGGCGTGCTGGCGCTGAGGCCAACCTGCGCGCTGTCGCTCTTCAGGCTGAAGCCAGACAGGCTGCCGCCACTCAAACCTACGTACGGCGAGATAAACAGCGAGCCGCGATCGGCAGTGAACTGATAGCCGCTTTTAACGCTGCCGGCCAGGATATGGCTTCTCGCTTTACCGTGGTGAATATCCAGCACCGGATCGAAGGTCAGATCCTGGCTGAGGTGCATATAGCGCACCGCGGCATCAACAAACCAGCCAGCCGGAGACGACCAGGAGTAGTCAGCGCCAACGCTCGCCATACGGTGAGTTTCCTGCCCGTTACCCTTGGTGGTGCCCTGGGTGTAGCCGGCATTAAAGCCGAACATCGTCTGCCCCTGCACGCTGTCCCAGCCGAGGTTCAGAGACTGCTGATTCACCGTGAATCCTTCGAAGCTGCCCTTGTTCTGCTCAATCGACACCCATTCACCGCTTTTTTGCGGCGCATTGCGCAGCAGCGAGGCGCGTCCATGCAGCTGGCTTATTGCTTCGCTGAAGACATACTGGCGGGAAGCCAGTAACGCACGGGTATCGCGGATCAACGGCTTGTTATCCTCGACGGTAAACCAGCTGGCAGGCTTGTCGGGAGTCGGGTCGGCAGGTGCTTCGGGTTTAGCCGCTTCTTCTGGCGATGAGGACTTCGCCGCTTCAGGTTCGGCAGGGGTTTCTGCATCAGCAGATGCTTCAGTTTCGGCTGGGGTTTCAGGAACCACTGGCGCTTCAGATTCTGCCGGTGTTTCGGCTTCTGCTGGTGCGTCAGGTTCAACCGAGGTTTCAGGTTCTGAAGGTGTTACGGGGTCCGCAGATGCTTCAGGTTCTGAAGGTGTTGCGGGATCCGCAGATGCTTCAGGTTCGGCTGGGGTTTCAGGAACCACTGGCGCTTCAGATTCTGCCGGTGTTTCGGCTTCAGTTGGTGCGTCAGGTTCAACCGAGGTTTCAGGTTCTGAAGGTGTTACCGGATTGACTGGCGTTTCAGATTCAGCAGGCGTTTCAGGTTCAACTGGAATCACTGGTGTTACAGGTTCAACCGGAGTTACCGGAACCACTGGTGTTTCAGGTTCAGCAGGCGTTTCAGGTTCCGCTGGTGTTACCGGCACCACTGGTGTTTCAGGTTCAACCGGAGTTACCGGAACCACTGGCGTTTCAGGTTCAGCAGGCGTTTCAGGTTCAACTGGAATCACTGGTGTTACAGGTTCAACCGGAGTTACCGGAACCACCGGCACTTCAGGTTCAACCGGTGTTTCAACCTCATCAACCCCTTCCGGCTCTGCCACGGCGTTATGCGCCAGCAACCATTGCACGCGGTTATCTTTGTCGACCACCTGATAGTCCGGTGTATACAGGCTGAAGCCGCGGGCAACTGAGGGAACGGTAAAGTAATCATGCGCCGTGCCGGCTGGGGCATCCAGCAACACAATGTCATTCAACAACCTCACCGGTTCTGCCGAATCGGCCAGCACGATGATATCCAGAATGTTATTACTGCCCGTTGCGGCATCCTCAATGGTCACTTTGTCGCCCTGCTCGGTGGCAGGCGAAGCCGCGAGGCTAATCGTCAGCCCGTTGGCATCCAGCGATGCCAGATTAAAGAGGGTTGGCGACCAGGCCACGCCATCCGCAGCCAGCAGAGAAATAGTGGAGCCGGAGGCGGCTTTCAAAGACCCAATGCGGCTGTTGCCGCTCAACTGCCAGAACGCGCCGCTGTCCATAGTCATATTGCTGCTGGTGGCCGCCGCAATCGTTCCCTGATAGTTCACTTTACCGAGCGTCAGCAGGCTGTTTTCGCCCAGCGTGATATCGCCAGTGACGGTGCTGGCAGCCAGCGCAGCCAGTTCAGTCGCGCTGCGCAGTGGCTGGCTGCAGGTGGAGATGTCGGCATTGATCACCGCATAACAGCGCCAGACACGGTCCGCCTCAGATGAGCTGGCGTTATAGCCCAGCATTACTTTAGATGAGTCGTCCGCAGCGATATTCGCCTCAACCTGGGCATACTCGCCGACCTGCAACGTGCTGTCTTTGCTAACGGAAATAAGGTCGGCGCTGAAGCGGGAGGTTGTCCAGTCGTCATTAACCACCAGGCCGGCCGCATGAGGAACCGGCTGGCCCGAGAGCAGGACGGTACCCTGCGAGACGTTCAGATTTCCCTTCAGATCCATGCCGCCAGTGAACGCGGTTACGGCAGAGGAGCCGGGTACACTGACATTGACGTTCAACTCGCCTTGCTGGTCGCCACCGCCACCCAGAAAGCCGCGAAAAACCATCTGGTTCATCTGTAACAGCCGGCTTTCGATCAGGGCGTCGCCATCGGTACCTAAATAGATCCAGGTATCGGTGCTGGTTTTATCGGTCGGGAAATACCAGTAGGACGTCTTGTTAAGCTGGAAATATTCGGTGTCTTTGGTGTAAGGGTTGTTGTAAACATAGAGCGACCCGATGGTTCCGGTGTGATTGCTTCCGTTGAACCGGTAAAAAGGCACGTCATCACGGCTGTATCCGGTCAGAGTGATCGAGGCCGGGCTGGCGGAATGATGGTTCACCACCGTGGCACCGCTGTCGGTATGATTGATGTTTTTGAACGTCAGGCTGTTGCCGTTAAGGTCGAGCGTGCCGCCGCGATAACCGAAGAAGATATTATCTGCCGCCACCTGATCGGCATCCTTCAGAATCACCGTCGGGCGTCCGCTGACGAGGGTCACCGAGGAGAACGCCTGCTTGTTGCCCTCTGCGTCCGCCTGTTGATCGAGCACCACCGTACCGTCGCCGGTATTCAGGCTGCCGCCATTGCTCCCGCTGGCATTGACGTACAGCGTACCTGCACCAATTTTATGCAGGGCATCACCGGCCAGCCCGTTAACCTGCCAGCGCACGGTTTTACCGGTATCAACCTCAACACCGCCGCCAACCCAACTGCTGTTTGCGCCATCGGCCGATTTAACGAAGTAGTCACTGGAAAATTGCAGCTTTCCTGCGCCGAGGTTGACCGCCTGATCCAGCACCAGCGTGCCGCCGTCACCGTTAAAGCGCAGATCTTTGGACGCATCCAGCTCCTCGTTTGTGGCGTTGGCGGGTAACGCGGCGTCGACACCATGCCATGACCAGCTGTTGCTTCCCTGGGTGATGCTGTCTGAGCCCCAGTGCAGCGTGCCATCTGCACTGCTGTCGGTAACATCCGCATCGGTATTGTTGGCGATGATTTGTTGAACAAACGCATCCTGGATATAGATTGAATTGGTGTTCAGGCCGTAGGGATAGCGGCCTGATATCGTTGCGGTGACGGCGGCGAGTTTCCAGATTTTCTCAACGTTGTCATAAACCAGCACCGGACTGCCGCTGTCGCCAGTCTGCGCACCAATATCCAGCGGCGTGACGCGGGCATCCGTCGGCGCATAGGTGGTCCAGGAGAGAGAATCGCTGGAGAAGCTGGGATTAAGAATCGTGCCGCCGGTGCGGTAAGTGTACGCATCGGCCAACTTAACGACGGTTTGAGTGTCGGCATCGACCTGTTTCTGGACGCCGGTACCGACACGGACGTACCAGGTGTAGCGGCTGGTATCTGTTAATTCTGTGCCGGTGACATAGGGAATTGTCGCGGTATCCGTCACCACTTTGTTTAAGCGTGGGACATGAAAATCCAGCGAGCTCATTTCATTACGGTTAATTAATTTATAGCTGGCGCCGTATTTGGCACCATTACCAAAACTTACCGTTTTATAGCCACCGTTATGTTGTACGCCGGCCACATAGGAAGGGGAAATTAATGTCGCGTAACCCTGGGAAGCGGAGACCCCAAAATCTGGCATAGGGAAATTCAACGTCCCCGCAAGCAGGCCATCGGTGGTGTAGACATTAACGTCGGTATTGCCCACAGCATACTTGCCGAGGTTTTCGCCAAAATCACGATAGTCTTGGAGATCAACATCCTGTCTCATGATGCCTGCATAAGACGTTACGCACGCGAACAGTGTGCAGTAACACGCAGCGGTCCTTTTTCTCACGATAATATTCCTTCGCATTTATTTTATTTTGCATTGCGCATTAGCAATGAGTTATCTCGCCTTATTTTTTAAACAATTTACGAACACATTAATCGGGTATTAAAAATGATAATAATTGGATTGTAAACGCACTAATGAATAATGATTGATCTGCGATAGTATTCAACCGTCTGAATACCCGCAGTAATGATGAGATATCTTATTAGGAGGATGTTAAATTTTCGCTCAGAAAAGTATGAGGATTTTATTAAAATACGCTTAAAAATAATAATATTCCCTTGTGGGAAGGGAATGTTATTATCGGGGATGCTGACAGGAATAATCTTATTATTCGACGGCTATGTGAGTTGTGCCCAGGCGAGCAGGGCGGGAACCTGCGAGAGTCCCCACAGGATCAGCCCAATCACGCCACCCACCACCGTGCCGTTAATGCGAATGCGCTGTAGATCCTTGCCGATATTCAGCTCAACCTGATGCGACATATCCTTCGCATCCCAGCTTTTCACCGTGTCGCTGATATGGCGGCTTAAGAACGCCGAAAACTCTGGTGCAGCGCTGGTCGCAGCCTCTTCCATATGCTGGTTGAGCGAGGCGCGTAAGTTGGCATCCTGCATCAGGGTTTCCCCCAGCCACTGTCCGGCGGCGCTGACTTTGCTGTGCAGCACAGAATCTTCCTTATCCAGATCCGCTTTCAGCCAGTTCCGCAGGTCGCCCCACAGCTGGCTGATATAGGTATTCAGCGCGTCATCCTGCTTCAGGTACTCTTTAATCTCTTCGGCCTTCAGCTGCATTTCCGGATCGTTGCGCAGCCGCTCGATCAGCCGTTGCACCGCACGGTTAAAGCCCTGACGGATCTCATGCGCGCCATCCTGCTCGATATCGTTGAGGATCGATCGCACCGCATTGGCGGCCATCTCCGCACTTTTATCGCCAACCCATTCGGTTGGCAGCATCTTCTCTTTCAGTGGATGCTCGCGCTTGAGATAACGCATCACCTGCTGGGCGATAAACTCGTGGGTGCCCGGCTTGTTCACCAGATGCAGCAGCTGCGCGATGGCATCGTCCAGCAGCGTCTGGTGACGGTTATTCTTGGTCAGACTTTCCAGCACCATCGCCGCCGACTGCGACAAATCGACCTTATCGATCGCTTTATGAATCGCGCGACGCATAAATGCCTGAATGCGCTGGTCATCTGCCAGATCGAGGAAACCGCGCACGATCTTCAGCAGATAGCCGCCCAGCCGTGCCGCGTTCTCCGGGCTGCTCAGCCAGTTGGCAATCATTTGCGCCGGATCGTGACGACGTATCAGCGTCAGCAGCGAGGTGGTGTTAAGGAATTTGTCCTGCACAAACAGCGCGAGGTTATCGGCGATGCGGTCTTTATTGCGCGGGATGATGGCGGTATGGCGCCCAACCAGCGGGATCGGCACGCGGCTGAACAGCGCGCTGACCGCAAACCAGTCGGCCAGTCCGCCGACCATCGACGCTTCAGAAATGGCCTTCAGCGCACCGACCCAATGATTATTCGGAAACCACAGCGGGTAAAGCACGGTGCCGATAAAGACCCCTGCCGCGCCGCATAACAGCAGCAACGGCGTACGTTTAGCTCTGGTGAGTTCGAGTTCTTTGTCCATTGACCCTTATCTTACAATTTATGGTGTGTTGACGGCCTTGCCTTACTCCAGTCGCTTAGCGTTTACGGCCGCCCATAATGCTGCCCAGCACGCCACGGATAATCTGATTGGTAATCTGACGCGCGGCGCTTTTGGTGACGCTTTGCACCACGCCATCTCGCTTGCCGCCGCGCGGGCCGGTGCTGCCGAACAGGATATCCTTCAGTCCGCCGAGGATGCCGTCATCGACCTCAACCTTTTGCCCTTTGGCCGGCGGCGCGTTGGCTTTGTCGCTGGCGGCCTGCACGCCTTTGCTCAGCATCTCGTAGGCCGATTCGCGATCGACCGCTTCTTCGTATTTGCCGGAGAGCGGAGAGTGATTGATCAGCCCGTTGCGCTCATCGTCGGTGACCGGTCCCATTCTTGAGAAGGGCGCGATCACTGACGCACGCTGAACCATTGACGGGCTGCCTTTCTCATCCAGGAAGGAGATTAACGCCTCGCCGGTGCCGAGTTCCTGAATGGCGGCGACGGTATCGAACGCCGGGTTGGCACGCATGGTCTGCGCGGCCACTTTAACCGCCTTCTGATCCTTCGGCGTAAACGCCCTGAGTGCGTGCTGAACACGGTTGCCGAGCTGGCCGAGCACCGTATCCGGGATATCCGCCGGATTCTGCGAGACAAAATAGACGCCAACGGCTTTCGAACGGATTAAGCGTATCACCTGCTCAATCTTATCCAGCAGCACCTGCGGCGCATCGCTGAACAGCAAATGGGCTTCATCGAAGAAGAACACCAGTTTTGGCTTCTCTTGATCGCCAGCTTCCGGCAGTTGCTCATAGAGCTCTGAAAGCATCCACAGCAGGCTGGTGGCGTAGAGTTTCGGCATCTGATAGAGCTTCTCTGCCGAGAGGATATTGATCACCCCTTTGCCGCTGCTGTCGGTGCGCATCCAGTCTTTGATGTCGAGCATCGGCTCACCGAAAAAGTACTCGGCACCCTGTTGCTCCAGCGACAGCAGCCCGCGCTGGATCGCCCCCACCGACGCGCTGTTGATATTGCCGTACTGCGTCTGGAATGCTTTGGCGTTCTCGCCGATGTACTGGGTCATCGCCCGCAGGTCTTTAAAGTCGAGTAGCAGCAAACCCTGATCGTCCGCCACGCGGAAGATAATCTGCAGCACGCCGCTCTGGACTTCATTCAGATCCAGCAGACGCGCCAACAGCAACGGGCCGAGATCGGAGACCGTGGCGCGAATGGGATGGCCTTTCTCGCCGAAGATATCCCACAGCACCACCGGATTGCCCTGCGGCGACCAGTCGGTCACGCCAATCTTCGCGAGTCGCGCTAACAGCTTCTCAGATGCCGTGCCTTCTTTCGCTATCCCGGTCAGATCGCCCTTCACATCGGCCATAAACACCGGGACGCCGATGGCAGAGAAGCTTTCCGCCAGCTTTTGCAGGGTGACGGTTTTCCCGGTGCCGGTTGCGCCGGTAATCAGCCCGTGACGATTGGCCATGCCAGGCAACAGGCTCAGCGACAGGTCGGTGGTTTTAGCAATCAGCAACGGTTCAGTCATCGGTATGGTTCCTGAAGTAAGCGAAAGAAGTGGGTGAAGTCATACACTAAGCGTAGCAGGCCGACACGCAGCGAAGCGAGAAGGCCACTGTCCTTTTTCAGCGCGGAATGATGACTTTAACGGTTTCAGTTGCAGGATAAATAAAAAAAGAGCCGCGCAATGGCGGCTCCGGGAAGGACGGTGAGGGGACAGCCTCGCCGTTTTAAGAGATAAACTGTTTGCCCTGCTTCAGAACCAGGTCACAGGCTTTGGTTTTCACCTTCTTGCCCATCGCGGTATCGCCCAGGCTGCTGAGGTTCACCTGCTGATTGTTACCGGTGTTCAGCAGACCCATCAGGCCCTGTTTGTAATCGGTAGTTTCCTGCTGCTTCGCCGTGTCGGTCAGACCCAGTTTGCCCATCAGCTGGTCTTTCACCGAGCTGACGTTGTTATCCACCAGATTGTTCTTCACGCAGTATTGCAGCACGCCAGTGGCATTGGTCATGGTGCTGGAGCTGAGTGCCTGATTGCCGCCGCCCAACAGGCTGGTCAGCGAGCTAAGCGACGTTCCCGCAGGCTGAGGCGTGGTGCCTGAAGCCGCAGTGGAAGAATTTGAGTTCTGGCTGAGCGTAGACGCTGCGCTGCTCAGCTGATCCTGCCAGCTGGCTGCAGAAGCCACGCCTGCGAACAAGGAAGTAGAAACCGTTACTGCCAAAACCATCTTAGAAAATTTCATAATAGACCTTTTAGTATGTTTTCCAGCACGACGCCCTTCGGGCGTCACACCGTATCTCCCCTTTGGGACTGCCGGATTGCGGGGGAGTTCCGCATTGTGAATGTGGAAAGCATTTGGTGCTGGCCTTTGAGATTAGTCCTAAGGGAAGGGAGGGCGGAGAGTGGAGCTGGTGGGTTGGCTGCAGAGTGCCTGACGGGGTGGAGAGGGGGACTGATGATTTGAGGCTATTGATGTGCAGGATCGTTTGGGGAGAGGCTGAGTCCTATTTTTCCTCGCGACCGCCGATTTTTTCAGCACTTGCATCAC
This sequence comes from Erwinia billingiae Eb661, assembly GCF_000196615.1. Classification (NCBI taxonomy): domain Bacteria; kingdom Pseudomonadati; phylum Pseudomonadota; class Gammaproteobacteria; order Enterobacterales; family Erwiniaceae; genus Erwinia; species Erwinia billingiae. The sequence goes on along the minus strand of NC_014306.1, from coordinate 4,418,169 downwards.
AACAGGGCGGATAGTAGTTGCGCGCAGAGTCGGTAACGGTATAATCCCCAACGTTTTCCGCATACCCTTCAGTGCCGAAGTGGCGAAATCGGTAGACGCAGTTGATTCAAAATCAACCGCCGCGAGGCGTGCCGGTTCGATTCCGGCCTTCGGCACCAGTATCCTGTCCATCCCCGTCCGGGGAAGTCAAAAAAAACCTTAAAAATCATTGTGTAGGATGATTTTATCATCCGGCATCGTCCGAGCATATCCGTTGCAATCCAGACCCCGCTGGGGGCATAATTGGGGGCATCCCCACTTCGATAAGAAATGTGCCCCCAAAATGAAGCTGAATGCCCGCCTGGTCGACACTGCAAAGCCTAAGGAAAAAACCTATAAAATGGCTGATGGCGGCGGTTTGTATCTTGAGGTCACGACAAAAGGATCAAAGTACTGGCGTATGAAGTACCGACGGCCAGCCGATAAAAAAGAAGACCGGCTTGCCTTTGGCGTCTGGCCGACAGTAACGCTTGCTGAGGCACGTGCTAAGCGTGATGAAGCTAAAAAGATGTTAGGGCAGGGGATAGACCCCAAAGCTGAACAGAAAGAAGCCCAGGCTGAAAATGCGGGGGCTTACACTTTTGAAACAATCGCCCGCGAATGGCATGCCAGTAATAAGCGCTGGAGTGATGACCATCGTTCACGGATTATGCGATACCTTGAACTGTATATTTTCCCTCATATCGGTTTGGCGGACGTTCGTAGGCTGAAAACCAGTCAGCTGTTAGCTCCTATTAAATCCGTTGATGCCAGTGGCAGGCACGATGTCGCTCAGCGTCTTCAGCAGCGTGTTACGGCGATAATGCGCTATGCCGTGCAGAACGATTACATTGAATCTAATCCTGCTGTTGATATGGCCGGGGCACTTTCTACGGTCAAGGCTCGTCATTACCCCGCATTACCCTTCAGCGGTTTTCCTGAATTTCTTGAGCGCCTTGCCGCATACCGTGGGCGTATCATGACGCGCATAGCCGTCGAGCTTTCATTACTGACTTTTGTCCGCTCCAGTGAGCTCCGCTTTGCCCGGTGGGATGAGTTCGATTTTGAAAGGGCCTTGTGGCGTGTTCCTGCACAACGCAAAGAGATTGAAGGAGTTCGTTACTCCCACCGTGGTATGAAAATGAAAGAGGAGCATCTTGTACCGCTAAGCAGTCAGGTTTTAGCCCTCCTGGAAAAGTTGAAGCAATTAAGCGGTGACAACGAGAGACTTTTCCCCGGCGATCACGATCCTAAAAAAGTCATGAGCGAAAACACGGTTAACAATGCCCTGCGTGCTATGGGATATGACACGAAGACCGAGGTTTGCGGGCATGGCTTCAGGACAATGGCACGAGGCGCGCTGGGTGAGTCAGGCTTATGGAGTGATGACGCGATTGAGCGGCAGTTGAGCCACTCTGAGCGTAATAACGTACGCGCTGCTTACATTCATACTTCAGAGCATTTGGATGAAAGATGCTTAATGGTCCAATGGTGGGCAGACTATCTTTCAATAAATAGGGAATGCTATATCTCACCATTTGACTATGCAAAAAAATGATTGAATAAAAAATCATATAAATGAAGGCATTATCAGATGCCTTCATTTATTTAAAATTAATTTTTCCCGGCGCAATCCTTTATTCTTTTAAATATTCTTTCCTTGGCTTCATGAGGATACCTTGAGATTTCACCCGCTATAATCTTATTAGCACCATTCTCATCACCTTGTAAGGCTGCTAGATAAGCTTGATAGGTTATTAATGTTCGTTCCGACACTACTTTTCTTCTTCTCATTTTTTCCAAAGACTGCAATGCTTCAGCGATAATATCACTTGATTTAAATTTGAGTCCAACATCACACTTTGCGAGTAAAGGGTAAGGACTTTCAGGATGCATGGAAATACAATCATTAATCTCATCAATAGATTTTGTTTCATCATTTTCTATTTTTGCAGCATACATCGCGGATGCTATTTTTGCCATTTCGTTAGACTGCTCAGAGTCTATGGCCAATAACATGTTTATTATTTCCTTAAGCGTGGAATTGTCGTTTTCTACTCTGTGCTGAGAATTTATAAGGCAGTTGAAATAAGCTTGGCAATGGAATTGATTACTTCTATTTTCTTCGTAGTTTTTCTTGGCGTAATTTAAGGCTTTATCGTATTCTTCAAGATGCGTGTAAACTTGTACAAGTTCGCGTTTAGCTCGTGTGTCGACATAAGGTGCATTTATTATACTTTCAAACTGTTTCAAGGCGTCAGAAAATCTTCCGCATTTTCTGAAATAAAAACCCAATAGAAACTTATGTTCGTCTCCGCGTATTTTTTGAACTTCTGCCAATAGTCTACGATCTGACTTTTTAGCTAAGGCAAGACAGAGGTAATATCTGACATCTTGAACCACACCGCTTTCCATGTTGTTTTCTTTTTGTAGGATAGCATCAGCTAATGATATAACTTTATCTAGTGATCCTTTGGTGTTATAAAGATCTTTCATGCACCTTAGGTAATGTGATGGTATGAGGTATTTAGGGTCAATGTATTCCTCTGACTTCAGCATTTCTTTAATTGTGAATACGTAAACTGATGAGTTTGCCTCTATAAGTTCTTCATTATTAACAATATTTCTTACGACTGAATTTAACTTTTTGTTATGGTCTTCATTTATTTTTAGCCTATTCCTTTTTATGTAATCTCTGACGATATCATTTAGTCTTACCATTTCTCCATCCGAGCCAACTAATTCACAAATGCTTTCTGCAATCAATTCTTCGAGGATAGGTAGACATTCATCCCTATCAATTATGGAAAAAATAAAATCTAAAGTTATCACCTCAAATTGCGCTAGTAATCTCACAAAATCCAATACTGTTTCGTTTTTAACATAACGTTGTAACTGTATTGATGCTTTATCGTTGTTAAAGTCGGAAAGCATCGGAAATTTATTTTCAAAAGGTATTATGCTTTTGTCTTTTATTAATTCAATGGCGAATTTTACTTGTTCAGGTAGGCCAGTGAGTAAGTCGCATATATTGTTAAAGTTTGATGTATCTAAATCACGGATTTCCTCAATTTCAAGAAGTTGAGATAATAATCTTTTTCTTTCTTTTGTATTTAGCTCTGAAAGTTCAATGAAATAAAATCTGTCATCTCGCGGCCTGTTTGAAAAGTTAACTCTATATCTTGATGCAATGCAAAGGACTGGATAGTTGAAATTATTACACTTTTCAACCATTGTTCTGAACCAACTAGATAGTTCTCTTTTGTAGTTTATGATGCATCCATCATCTAGAAAGAATATTGTTTCCTTTGCTTTATATGCTTCATTTAATATTTTAATTATAATTTCTTGTTTTTCTTCAATGCTTTTTTCAGATAGTGATAGCGCGCTTTCGTTAATGTCAATAATCCCCAAGTCATTAAGTTTAAGTATAAAGTCCTCAATTGATTCATTCCTATCGAGATATATTGCGTAAGGGGTTATTTGGCTTTTTTGAATGTTGCTTTTTATTAATGCTTTGGAAAGGAATGTTCTTCTTCCAATGCCTATAAGCCCGGAAGAAAAAATTACAGTTGGTTTTTTCTTTGCATAGTCATTAATTCTTTCCTCGAACTCCTCTAGCTTTTCGTTTCTGCCTACAAATAAAGAGTTTATTTTTTCAAGTTTAGGGTGTTTTTGCCAAGATATTTTATAAAGGTGATTCTTTATTCTTGATGCTGCTATTTTTGTGCGAGTAATTGGCTGTAGGTTATAATGCTTTCTTAACCAAGCAGGTATTCTTTTATCTTCATGGTTTATATTGCTATCAATAATTATTGGGAATATTTTTAAAATCACACCTGCATCATAAAGAGCTTTGGATTCTATTATTTCTTTTCTTACCCATTTTGACTCTAGCGCGCTATTTGAAATGAAAAGCACAAAGAGTTCTGATTCTCCGAGCCCTTCCATAATTTGATCTAGTGTTTTCTCTCCTTCCTCGAAAGTAAACTCATCATAAATTATGTTTTCCTTTCCCAGCCAATTTGCAACATTACGCACGTAATGTTCTTTATCTTTACTTGAATGTGATAAGAATGCTTTTATCATTAAAATTCCCTCTATATCAATATTTAACTAGTACCAGGAAGTTTTATCTTGTGAGCTTTCTTTGCTGTATGGTTTAAAGCCCCCTAAGCAGAGATGAGCTCAGAAGATGAGTCTAATCATGAGCATATCCTGAGTTATGCGTTTACGTTCGTATGCTATCTTTCATAAGGTTAGTTGACTCCAGCAGATATACCTTTTTATCTCACCCCCTTAACTTTATCAATAGAAACCGCCTTCTAATGGAATTTCATGCACTAAAGAATAGCCCGATCAAGGATAATGCATTGTGTAATCTTTGTGGTGGCTTATAAATCTCTAAAGCTAAGGTTTGCTAAGAATTGAGACTAACTAGGCATGTCTATATCCACTGCGCGCGCTCGTACCCCCGCCACGCCTGCCCACTTTATGGGCTGGTTTTCATGCGCCTGCATGAACACTCTGAATGCAAGCTGCTGCAGGCTTCAGATGGGGAATACCAACTGCATAAAGTCATGCGTTTTCATGCGGCATAGTCATGCACCGACACAGAACGGCAGGCCAGCCAGATAAAGGGCATAAAAAACCCGGCGCGCTGGCCGGGGTGCGTATGAACTTCAAATTTTCAGACGGGGATCTGCTGGCGCTTTGAAAGGCGACTTCCTGAACCATAGCGCCCCAGAACCTGTGGCTTTCTTTCCGGTGGTTCAGGCAGCCCGCCCAGGTCGTTTGTCCGTCCAGGCTTCATGATTATCTTCTCCACGCTCTCCAGTGCGGTGAAGGTGCATGAGCACTCAATATTCTGGCACTGATACCAGGTCCTTTTCACCGTGGCTGATTCATAGGCGCTGGTGCGCGTGTGGGCTACCGCGCCACACTCCGGGCATTTCAGCGCCATGTCACGCGCCTCCCTTAGTGGTATCCAGCGTTGACAGGCGGCGCTGGAAACGAAAGTGTTGTGCTGTTGTATAACCCTGCTGGCAGTCTTCAGCCATAGTTCCGTCAGGAAACAGGCCTGACCCGGCAATAATGTCCCGGTAGGCTTCTGCCGGTTGCGGTCTGTTCGCTTCTGCCTGACGGGCAAGTGCCGTCCGTAAGACCCGCGCTGCCATTTCCAGGCCGCCGCGTCCGATGAGGAAGGGTGCAAGGGCGGTTGTCAGTGCGCTGCCGTTATCAGCCATAAATGCGTTCAGACCGTCTTCCACGCAGGCATCGAGCACCATACCTTGCGTATAAACGCCCTCACGCGCCGCACAGTTAATCTGCCACTCCAGCACCGCCAGCCGTTCGCGCACCTTATCCAGCTGAATGGCGTAACCAGCTGGCTTCTCCCCGGACGCCAGCAAGGCTGCCAGCTGCTGACTGGCAACTTCGCGACTGCTGCGCAGCGTCTGCCATTCCTGCGCGGCGGTCAGATACTGATTCAGAGCTTCCTGTGGTTTTTTCATTGTGCTTTTTCCTTACCACCGGCCCGTTCACGTTGAACACGAAGTTTGTGTAGCGCTGCCGGGCTGGGGGCGTTATGAACGCTGACAGAGGCAGCATGTGCCGGGTATGCTCCCGTCTGCTTCAGCAGCGCGTCATTTTCAGGCGCGGAATTCATATCCAGCGCAGGCTTTGTGATTTTCTCATCGATAAACTGTTTAAGAATCGATTCAGGGTCATTGACTGAGTTCACCACGCCGATGACGGCGCTTGCCCTGCGACCCAGGGTGGTTTTCATAAGGCCTAGTAATTGCAGCAGCTCCTGCCCGTTTGCCGCCATAAACTGCTCCCACAGATGAAGCGAATACCCCTCAGTGAAATCGTTGTGAGCGTTGATATAGTCCTTTGCCATATTCGCGGTATCAGCCATGAGCGCTTTGTTTTTGTATTCCTGTTCGGCTATCAGGTAATCGAATTCGCTAAGTGTTTCATGGCCCAACGCAATCTCAGGGCGCAGCTTCTTCATACGGGGCGTCATTGCGCCGTTATTGTCCCGGAACAGCTGCCGCCATTCGTCGTTGAGCGCCTTTGCTTCATCTTCAGTCTCCTGCCTGCGCTGCCGGATAGTGGTCAGCATGGCTTCGCCCTCGCTTTGTCTGCGGCGCGTATCAAGCCAGGTGGCTTTAGTGAGGTTCAGCTTGTTGAGCGTCTGCTGGGTGGCGGCAGGCAATGAAGTGGTGATATCTGAATCATCAGGTGTGTTTGTATCTGTCATGGTGTTCCCTGTCAGGTTTGTTTTGGTAAGTCAATTGTGCCGACGCTCACACAGTCGAACCACCACATACCGTTGTCTCAGCGACCAGACAAAATCCCTTCTTCTGGCTAGCCAGGAAAAGGCTTCACAAACTTCTTATGTCGATTTTACTTTTGTATATATCCTTCACCTTTCTTCACTCTAAAGAAAAATAGAGTAAATACAGTAAATTAAGGGGTGAACAATCAGAAAATGATTCTTCACCCTCCGTACACCATCCTTCACCTTCTCAATTCTTCTGTGCCAGCCTGTTTAGACTTGTTTGGTATATTAAAGTTATTTAAAATTCTTTTTTATTATTTGATAAAAGCTCCTTGGCACTCATTGGTACTCATTGGTACTCATTGGTACTCATTGGCAATGGGGAAAAAAAAACGGAATATTTGTCAGCCATCAGACAATTTTCACTTGTTGATTCCATAGGAAATATACTCAAAATAAAGAGCTACCAGAGGCCGGGCACGTCCGTCCGGCTCATTACGGAACCCTGAGAGGTAGCCATGCATAACAGTATTTCCGCATCTTCATCCGCCCCTGCGGCACCCGCTTTACCTGCATCCCTGCCTGTACAGGAACGCTTTATTCGCCTGCCCGAAGTGATGCATCTCTGCGGTTTATCCCGCTCCACCGTTTACGACCTCATCGCTCGTGATGCATTTCCGGCGCAGATATCACTGGGCGGCAAAAACGTGGCGTGGGTTGCCAGTGAGGTTGGCAGCTGGATGAATGATCGTATCGCCGCGCGCGGTCAGGAGCGCTTGTCATGATTATGCTGACCATCGGCGGCGTGACACACCGCCTCTCCGTAGAGGATGCCAAAAGTCTGGCGCTGGCAGTCGCCGCTGAGGTGGATGAACCGGGGCAGGCTCAGCGTTTTCAGGGCACCGGTATCGCGTTCAGCGTGGCGTGCTCCGGCGCCGTATCCGGTCAGCCGGATGTGGAAAACCTTTCCCGTGCCGGTATTTCCCTCACCGACTGCTGAGGCATCCATGATATTTTTCTTCTGCTTCCCCGGCTTGCCTGCCGGGGCATTTTCCTGCTACATTCTTTTCGCTGTCGCAAAATCGGCAGCCGGGCGTAGGAACCCGAGTAATTCACAGGCGACACCAGACGCGCCTTGCGTCTTTTTTTGTGTCCAAGCCTCAGTGCACCCATTTTTCGGGCAGCGGTTCTGTAACCGCTGTGCCGTCCGCGTAATGGTGGCCTGGGCGGGGCAGCCTTCGGGCTGGCCGGTATCCTGTGAAGCCGGTATTCCTACCCCCGTCCGGGCTACCACCCATGAGTGTAGGAACTCCGGTGGTGGCGTTAACCGCTATTCACAGGAGACTGCCATCATGGCTACGGTCACTCATTCCCCACACATTCAGTTCGTCTTTGTTTTTGCCGCCCTTCGCCGCTGTGAGCGCCATTCCCGTATTCAGATGCTGCGCACGGTGGCTGCAAGTGAGCGCGCCGCGCGCCTGCCGCTTGCCCGTGACTATATTCTCTCTCTGGCCGCCCGCCTGCCTGTAAGGGAGGTGCGCGCATGAGCCACGCCAGCATTTCTCATGAAGATATTCTCCGCCTCGACCATATCCGCAACGTCGGCCAGCTGGTTTCTGACCTGACCCGGATTCAGGACTGCCACGAAGTGCCACCGGCTGACCAGCGCGCGCAGCTGGCCTCCCTGATTTACCTGATGACCGCCCAGCTGGACGGCGTGGTTGCCCGCTGCAGCGACGGCTGGATGAACATGGAGGTGCAGTCATGAAAGAATGTCACCTGACGCCCGCATTAAAAGCCGCACTCTACCGCCGCGCGGTGGCCTGTGCCTGGCTGACCCTGTGCCATGAGCAAAAACGCTATGCCTCCCTGACGCTGGCGCGGCTTGAACACGCCATTGAAACCGAGCTTGAGGGGTTTTATCTGCGCCAGCACGGACGCCAGCGCGGGCAGGAAATTGCCTGTGCGCTGCTGGCTGACCTGATGGCCGCCGGGCCGCTGAAAGCCGCCCCGTGCCTGTCCTTTCTGGGACAGGTGGTGATGGATGAACTGTGCGGACGTCTGAAAGACGTGCCGGTACTGCACTGAGGGAGAGCAAATAATGAAAATGACCGTAACAGAAGCGGCTGCCGCCGCAAGGGGCCAGTGGCCCCGCATCCTCCCGGCCCTTGGTCTTAAGGTGATGAAGAACCGTCATATGCCTTGTCCGGTCTGTCAGGGCACCGACCGCTTTCGCTTTGATGACAAGGATGGGCGAGGTACGTGGATTTGCAACCACTGCGGGGCCGGTGACGGCCTCACCCTGGTGGAAAGGGCGCTCAGTATTTCGCTCAGCGAGGCCGCCGCGCGCGTCAGCGAACTGAGCGGCGCTTTGCCCGCGGTGCAGCCTGAATCCCTGACCATAAACACGGCTGATGATGAAGCCGCGCGCGCTGCGTCCATCACGCTGGCGCAGCAGCTGGTCAGTACGGCGAAAGACGTCACCGGTAATGCCTACCTGTCGCGCAAGGGCTGGCCGCAGCATGGTGCCCTGACACTTGCGAAGCCTCAGAAGGTTGCGACCATCAGCTACCGTCCGGGTGACGTGGTGGTGCCGCTGTACGATATGAGCGGGGAACTGGTTAACGTTCAGCTGATTAACGCCGCAGGTGAAAAGCGCACGCTGAAGGGCGGGCAGGTGAATGGTGCCTGCCACGTTCTCAGCAGTGGTAAACCGGCAAAGCGTATCTGGCTGGCGGAGGGCTACGCCACCGGCCTGACGGTGCATAACCTCACCGGCGATGAGGTGTGGGTGGCGCTGTCGTCCGTTAATCTCCTTTCCCTGGCAGGCCTTGTCCGGGAAAAACACGCCACACTGCCGCTGCTGATAGCCGCAGACCGTGACCTGAACGGCGACGGACAGACGAAAGCACGCAGAGCAGCTGAAGCCTGTAACGCCGACGTTGCCCTTCCGCCGGTATTTGGTGACTGGAACGATGCTTTTGTTCTGAACGGCGCGGATGAAACCCGACACGCGCTGAGCGTTGCGGCCGCTCCGGTCAGGACCAGCCCGTTTAACACCATGAGCGAGGCGGAATTTTCGGCCATGAGCGTCAGCGACAAGGCGGAGCGCGTGTCTGAACACTATCGTGACCGGCTGGCCGTGGACGCAAGCGGTGAAGTTCTCAGCCGCTACAAATCCGGCGCGTGGAAGGTGATGCCCGGCAATCAGTTTCGCCGTGAGGTGGCGGCGCTGTTCCTTAAGGTAGGGGCAAGCTTTTCATCTACGAAAGTGGCGGGAATCGTCGACACGCTAAAACTCATTGTGCCGCAGCAGGCAGAACCTGCCCGCCGCCTCATTGGCTTTCGCAACGGCGTACTCGATACCCGCACCGCTACGTTCAGCCCGCACAGAAAAGACTACTGGCTTCGTACCGTCAGTGACGTTGATTTTACCCCGCCGGTGACGGGTGAGACGCTGGAAAGCCACGCGCCGCACTTCTGGCAGTGGCTGGACCGGGCCGCAGGTCGCTGTGCAGAGAAGCGCGATATCATTCTGGCCGCGCTGTTCATGGTGCTCGCAAACCGCTTTGACTGGCAGCTGTTTCTTGAGGTGACAGGTCCGGGCGGCAGCGGTAAAAGTATCATGGCCGAAATTGCCACCATGCTGGCCGGAACGGATAACACCACCTCTGCGACCATCGAGACGCTGGAGTCATCACGGGAACGCGCGGCGGTGATTGGCTATTCACTGATTATCCTGCCCGACCAGGAGAAGTGGAGCGGTGACGGTGCGGGCATCAAGGCCATCACTGGCGGCGATGCGGTATCCGTTGACCCGAAATACCGTGATGCCTATTCAACACATATCCCGGCGGTTATTCTGGCGGTGAACAACAACCCGATGCGCTTCACTGACCGCAGCGGCGGGGTGTCACGCCGCCGGGTCATTCTGCACTTTCCAGAAATTGTTGCGGCCAGTGAACGCGATCCGCAGCTGAAAGAGAAAATCCGGGGAGAGATGGCCGTTATCGTGCGCCAGCTGATGCAGCGGTTCAGCCAGCCGCAGGACGCCCGCGCGCTTCTTCAGTCTCAGCAGAACTCCGGGGAGGCGATGCGCATCAAACGCGACGCCGATCCTATGGTGGATTTCTGTGGCTACCTGTTTACCGCACCGGAGCCGAACGCGCTTTATATGGGTAATGCCAGTATCCGTCCCGCACAGCCACGCCGCTATCTGTATCATGCTTACCTGTGCTACATGGAAGCCAATGGCTATAAAAACCCACTGAGCATGAAAATGTTTGGTCTGGCTCTTGAGGGAATTTTACGGGAATACGGGCTGAGCTATCTTAAGCGGCGAACCAAGCAGGGGATCCAGACCAATCTGGATCTGACGGAGGAGAGCAACACCGACTGGCTGCCAAAATGTGATGACCCGGCAGCCATCTGAAACATACGGAACCGGCGAAAGCCGGTTTTTTTATGCTTAGCATGTGATGATATACTTCATACAAAATTCTTTGAAAATAGATAGTTAAAGCGATTGCGTGAAAAGGATTGTAGATAATTTCGTTTGCACTATATTTATTTTAATATGCTTCCTTGATATAAGGGATTAATTTAATAATTAGCGAGGTTTAAATGATGGATGAAATGGAGTTTGGTGGCTTTATGGTGAATGTAATTATGATGATAATCGCCATTGCTTCATCTTTAATTAGTTACTTGGTGTATAAAGAGAACTCTTCTCCTGATATTATTGTTTACATTGAGCAGGATAAGCACGCACCAACGGTACTCAATTTAGTTATAAAGAATATAGGTAAAAGTGCAGCTAAAGATATCACATTTGAAGCCAGTGAGAAGCTACCCCAAAAAGCTTTTTTTGGTGAAAAATCTAAAGTTATGTATGAAGGGCCTTTAATATCAGGCATCCCGTTTCTTGCGCCCGATGTATCAAGGATATCTATGCTTGGGAATTATGCGGGACTAAGCGAGTGGTTTAAAGAGAAAAAAATAACGGTAGATATTACTTTCTACAAAGCAAATCCTAAATCTCTTTACCCAAAAGCCATTAAAAATAGAACTTATTTGGATATCTACTCTTTTTTAGGGGTTTCTGCTTCTGATAACTCAGTAGGTAATAAGATGTTAGGCGAGTTGAAAAAAATAGAAAAGGCAATTCTATATAAAAGTAAAGTTTAGCTAAAGTCTTATAAGGATGAAAATGATCAGCAATAATTAATGCGTAGTTTATTTTCTGACAAGGGCATCGTTAGTGAGCATTCTGGACGTTTAGGCGCTACAAAATCATGCGGTTTACAAAAAGTTAAGATTACTCAGATTTGCTCACCCGGAACCAATGAAGGCCGTTTTTTACGCCTATTGTACATCCGTGGTGTAGAGTACAGTCTATTCTACATCCATGCTTCATCATCTAATTAATTGAATTTAAAGATAATAAATGAAAGGTGTAGAGTGTGAAGGATTTTTCATAAAATCTTTTTTTGATAAAGTGTGGTTTGGTTCCGTGTAACGGAACCTGACTGAGTGAAATAGTCAATCATGATTACCTTAAACAAAAATCATACAATCTAGTTAACTTTATGAATTTAAAGTGAATTGTAAAAATTGATGTGGGGGCACAAAAGGGGGCATATAAGAATTTACCTTCATTTTTGTCTTTATTAAACAATGGATTGAAGGTTTGTTTGAGTCCGGCCTTCGCACCAATAGTGTATGAAAAAATTAAGTCACCGTTGAGGTGGCTTTTTTTTTGGTTAAAATCCCGTACCTGCAAGGCTTTTCTCGCTTTTGTAGTCCACCGTCATCAGTCTGAGTTACCCCACATCAACACGTTAGATAAGCAGATGAGTTATTAAGAACCTTACTTTTTACGTGCGGGTTATATTCATAAGGCAGAGCATCTTGGAGTACGCAGATAGATGTTGAAGTGGTAGGCGTATTATCTGGATGCGAATCGTGAACTAGTCGTATCCCCATTTAAAAATACGTTGAGGTAAAAAAATGAAACAACCATACGCCGCAGATGATACTGCGGCTGCTGTTCATTTTCAGAAGTCTTCTAAAATACTAATTTCGTACATATCTGGAAAATTAATACCAGCTAATTACATTCTGCGTTCCAGTTTACGAAAGATCGCTTCAATTTCTCGATAGTGTGACGCCATCTCGGTGCTGTCGGCCTACACACGGTATTCTGATTACCGAAGAAGCCGACCTCGCTCACCGCTTCTTGTTCGCTGCGAGTTTCAAGCCATTTAACCGAGACAAAATATTCTGATTTATCAGGATTATCGGCGTTATCGCGATACCAGGCACCAAATTTGAGCACGTCCATTGCGAGTTTTTCGCCATTGTCGGTGTTAACCATATAGCTGCTAGCTGGTTCAACGGCGCTCTGTACCAGACCTACGCCCACATAACCTGTTTTAGGGATATTGACCCAGACACGGTCGCCTGGCTGGAGCTGCTTTAAAGTTTGACTGTACCAACTGCCACCGCCTGCGCTGATAAATCCGTAATTGCGAGCCTCTTCCCAAACGCGGCTTTGTGGATCACCAAAGGAGACGTAAAACTCTCCGTTCCAAGGTTCTTTAGTGCTGCCATTTACGCTTGTAACTGCTTGTGCGGCATTGGTTTGTGTCTCACTCGGATCGATAAGCCAAGTGCGGCTTAAGAACTGCTCGTCACCGTGCTGGAACACTTTGAAGAACAGGATGTTAATCGAGATGCCGTTCTTACTCAGGTAATCGATAATACGTTCGGTGGACGGATCCAGTTCTGCTGCCACAATGATGATTTGATGCGACTGGTTGAGCGACTCTTCTTCCAGCTCAGTATTGAAGCGCTGTCTGTACGCGTCGCCCAGGTTACCGCCGCCGGAGAATTTTTCATAAATTTGCGACAAGCGATCGGCGGTTAAGTCATCCACCCAAGAGGCGTAATCGAGCGCCTGAGCAACCACTTCACGCGGCGTACGGTCGCGCTTAAGCTCAATCAGGATCAGCGAGGCATCCGGCGCGATAGCCAGCAGATCGATACGCCCTTTATCGAGCGTATTTTCCTGATGGCCGATAATCATCCATTGATCGGAGAGGATTGTCGGGTCGTTTAAAATCATCCTCTCCAGCAGTTGCTCACTCGCAAGTTTGCTGATGGTCAGCGGCTGAGGATTGTCCCCTACCCGCCAGATAGCATGATGAACCGGCATCGTCTGTTCCTTAGTTTAATGCTGCGTCTGTGAGTGCATCTGCCAGGTGCTGCTGGGTTTGCTGGGCGGATTGCAGGTGGGATTTTAGAGTGTCACAAATATCATTAAATCGCTTCACTTCGCTAACGATGCGCTGTTGTTCTTTGATTGGAGCCAGAGGAAAGATAAAGCTTCTGACTTTCTTCCCGTTTAGTGCGGGTTGTGCTCCTCCGTGCCCATCTCCTCTATGGGACAAATATTTACTTTTCGCCCAGAACCAAACATATTCAGGATCTACAAGCTCCCGGTTAAAAACAAAAGCAGCAACATTTTGGTTAGTGCACGCATCAATACCTAAAATTGCAGTCTGCCCTCTCGTTTTTCCTTGGCCAATAATTGCCATGAGTAAGCTACCTGCTGGAATCATATTGGTGCTCGAATTTTTAAAACCCTCAGATGTGACTTTTTCTTTTGTATCTAAAATAACTTCATTTGCAACTTCTCCAGAGCTAACCCAAGGGATATCTCCATTCCAATATTTTTTTTCAGTTCTATCAGGAGTACTTCCCAACCTTATGTCAGCAAAATCCTGAACAACAATATTTAACCACGAACGGGGTAATAAGGCAGGTTCTCCCAAAGGTTCAACTGGAGGATGTTTTTTAATTTTCCCTTCTTTCACCAGTTGCGCTTTTTCCTGCTCAATACGTTTTAGCAGTTCAGAGGCGGGTTCATCATTCGGGTCTTGCGGCACCAGTTTACCCATTACTGCCAGTTGCAGAATGGTTTGCTTAAGCGCGTCAATACTCGCTTCGGTGGTAAATAGCGTGTCGAAATGCTGGCTAATTCGCGCCCAGTTTTCAGCTAATTCTTCTGCATTTTGGCTTTCGGTCAGTGTTGCCAGCAGGGTTCCTACCAGATGCTGGTGGGCTTCCAGACTGGTCAGAGATTGCTGTTCCAGTTGGTCGCAGAGGGACATTAGTTCGTCAACTTTATTCACAATCCTTGCTTGTTCTGCAATTGATGTTAATTCAACCACTGCATGGATGGCTTTATCGGTTCCTAACCTTGGTAAGTTCATTCCATGCGTTGATTTATTTGCGTAAGCAATAAACCTTGGAGATTTAAGTAAAAGGCGAATGTAATCAGGAAGAATATTACCGTAGCCCTTTATAGGAATAATTTCGGTTGTACATACACCACTATCATCAGCAACCAAAACTTTATCCAGATAGGGTCGTAACTTCCCGTAGAGCACATCATTTTTATAAAATTTATTCTTTGAACTTTTAAATGGACGCTCAGAGAACTTAACTCGATTTAAGAGCTTGGATGTACTCTTTTCAATATCTTCAAGCTCAACAATCCAAGTATCTGCATTCGCATCAGTTGGTTCTGCTTTATCACACTCGCCATAGTTAGTAATAAAACCTAACCTCATCCATTCCCACCCCTCCGGCAATTCAAACGGCTTCTCTTCTTCGCTAATTTCCAGCAGCAGCTTCTGCTTTTTAATCTTCCCTTGTTTTAACAGTTCCGCTTTCTCAGCAGCAATACGCTTTAACAACTCAGACGCCGGTTCATCATTCGGGTCCTGCGGTACCAGTTTGCCGCGCACCGCCAGCTCCAGAATCAGCTCGCGCAGTTTCTTAATGCCGTAGAGATCGATTTTGCCGGTGCTGCCACGCCCGGCGGTCGAGCGGGTTTTCAGCGCGGAAGTCCAGGTATCAATATGCTGAGTAATCAGTTGTTCAACGGCCATCAGTTCGCCCCCTTGTTGCCTGCCAACGCGGCACCGAGAATATCGCGTAGCTGGTTGCGCAGTTCGCTGATCTCCGCCTGCTGTGTCTGATACTGCGCCAGCAATTCGTCCGGGTCGTGGCTGACGGTTACACCCTGGTACGGGTTCTTGATATCAAGGTTGAAGTTGCGCGCAATGATGTCGTCAATGCTGACTTTCCACGCCTGGTTGTTCTCTTCGCGGCTGGCAAAACCGTCGGCTTCGCTGCCCCACCAGTCGATTTCCGCCTGGAACTCTTCAAACTTCATCGGTTTGGTTTTGCTGTAGTTCTTTACGCCATCCGGGTACGGGTGCTCGTAGAACCATACCTCTTTGGTTGGCTGACCTTTGGTGAAGAACAAAATATTGGTTTTGATGCCGGTGTACGGGTTAAACACGCCGTTCGGCAGACGCACGATGGTGTGCAGGTTGCATTCTTCGGTGAGCAGCTTTTTGATTTTGGTTTTGACGCCTTCGCCAAACAGCGTGCCGTCCGGCAGGACCACCGCTGCGCGGCCTTTGTCGGCCAGCACTTCGATAATCAGTTGCAAGAACAGGTCGGCAGTTTCACGGGTCTGCATTTCTGCCGGGAAATTTTTCTCGATGCCGTCTTCTTCGGTACCACCAAACGGCGGGTTGGTAACAAATACGTCGACTTGCTCATCCCATGAAGATAGTGGTTTGTTAAGCGTGTTGTCATGGCGGATTTGTACCGGCACTTCAATGCCGTGCAGCAACATATTGGTGGTACACAGCAGATGTGGAAGCTGCTTTTTTTCGACGCCGAAAATCTGCTTTTGCAGCGTTTTATGGTCTTCTGTGGTTTTAACGTAATGCTCTTTCACATGGTCGAATGAACACGCCAGGAAACCGCCAGTGCCGCAAGCCGGGTCCATAATCGACTCGCCCAGTTTCGGGTCGATGCGGTTGACCATAAAGCGAGTCACCGCACGCGGGGTATAGAACTCGCCCGCATTGCCTGCGTTTTGCAGGTCGCGCAAGATTTGTTCGTAAATGTCACCAAACAGGTGCCGTTCGGAACTGCTGCTGAAGTCGATTTCATTAAGTTTGTTGATCACCTGGCGCAGCAGCGTACCGTTTTTCATGTAGTTATAGGCATCGCTAAACGCTTGCTTAACGACAAAACCGCGTGGGTTTTTGTCGATTGGCGCAATCATGCTTTTAAGGGTTGGGAACAGGTCGTCATTCACAAATTCCAGCAGTTCGTCGCCGGTGATCCCTTCGCTGTTTGCCGCCCAGGTGCGCCATAGGTAGCGTTCAGGGATCGGCAACTGGTAATCATCTTGCTCCAGTTCCAGCTCTTCTTCCTGAGTATCAAAAATCTTCAGGAATAGCAGCCACGAAAGCTGCCCGAGACGCTGAGCGTCGCCGTCCACGCCTGCGTCTTTACGCATAATATCCTGGAGGGATTTGATGACTGAGCTAATTGACATGTTTTCTTTCCGCTTTTAAAAAATGATGCCACCGGGAGCCATAAGCGCCAGGTGGCAGAATAGTCGTTGGGTTATCAGGCGGAGCGTGGTGGCAACTGGTAGATTTCGTTTTCCAGTTCGTTCACTGCCTCTTCGTAAGCCTGCTTGTTACCAAAGCTGCTTTTGATAATTTCAAGAGGCCGGCCCAGCGTGTCGAAAGGTTTGAGTTTCAACACCTGAATATCTTCAATTTCCTGCACGCCTTCGTCAGCGTATTTATCCAGAAGTGTGTTTAACACGTTCTGCGCAGGCGCGGAATATTTGGTGAAGTAGTTACGCTTGCGCACGTTGTTGGCACGTTCCTGGCGCGTGAGCGGCGGCTGACCGTAAACCACATGGCAAAGCAAATCGAACGGGTCGAGATCTTTACCCACCTCTTCTGCTAACACATCCCAAAGTATGCCTAACTGTTGCAACTCTTCGATGATCACCTGCTTGCGGTCGGCAGATTGCCATTTACGGGTGAAGTCATCAAGTGATGCGTAGTCTTTATCTTTTAGCAACGTTTTGCGGGTGTAATCCTGGAAGGATTCCGTGACCAGTTTGCCGTCGGCATCGTAATACTGAACGCGTTTCGCCAGCACTTTTACCGCAACGCCGTTAACGTGGAATTTGCGGATTTTGTTGTCGTCGTCTTCTTCGAAAACCCCAGCTCGATCACCTGACGTTGGGTCATACGTTGCAGGGGGTTCTTCCATCCCAGTAAACACATCAGGCAATTCACTCTCTTGCGTGTCGTCTTCCAGTTGCTCGTCAAAATCAGAGTCCGGGTCGGTAATCTCTTCTGCCGTCGTACGAATCACTTTTTCCGGTACGCCATCAAAACGTTCATCGGCAAACAGTTCGGTCGCTTTTTTGAAATCGAGAATGGTGAACCACAGCTTGCCGTATTTTTCGTTGATACGCGTGCCGCGCCCGATGATTTGCTTGAACTTGGTCATCGACTGAATGTTCTGGTCCAGCACTACCAGTTTGCAGGTCTGCGCGTCCACACCGGTACTCATCAATTCTGAGGTGGTCGCTATCACCGGATAGGCTTTCTTCGGATTGATGAAGTTATCCAGCTGTCCTTTGCCGATGTCGTCGTCACCGGTGATTTTCATAACGTACTTTTCGTTCTTTTTCACCTGCTCAGGATTGAGGTTGATCAGTGCTCGGCGCATGCGATCGGCATGATCGATGTCGTTACAGAAGACGATGGTTTTATCCATCGGGTTGGTGCGTTTTAAATAGTCGGTGATGGTTTGCGCCACCAGTAGGGTACGCTCATCAATGACCATGGTACGGTCGAAATCTTTCTGGTTATAAATACGGTCTTCAATCAGCTCGCCGTGCTTATCCACCTGCCCTTTGGTCGGACGCCAGCCTTGTAAATCCACGTCGATATCCACACGCACCACTTTGTAAGGGGCGAGGAAACCATCTTCGATGCCTTCTTTAAGGGAATAGGTGTAAACCGGCTCGCCAAAATAGTCGGTACTGGAAACTTCGTCGGTTTCTTTCGGCGTGGCGGTGAGGCCAATTTGGGTGGCACTACAGAAGTATTCGAGGATTTCACGCCAAGCGCTGTCTTCTGACGCACTGCCACGATGGCATTCGTCGATAACAATCAGGTCGAAGAAATCAGGAGCAACCTGTTTAAACGCTTTTTGATGTTCTTCCGGACCGGTAATGGCCTGGTAGAGAGCCAGTTGAATTTCGTAGGCCGGATCAATCGTCCTGCCAGTCACTTTTGCCATCGCACTGCCGAAGGGCACGAAGTCGTTAGTTTTGGTTTGATCAACAAGGATATTACGGTCAGCAAGGAACAGAATGCGTTGCTTATTTTTTGCTTTCCATAGACGCCAGATAATCTGAAACGCGGTATAGGTTTTACCTGTACCTGTCGCCATGACTAATAACAGGCGCTTTTGTCCGGCAGAAACAGCTTCTATCGTTTTGTTAATCGCCTGAAGCTGGTAGTAGCGGGGGGACTTCCCGGTACTGTCGTCGTAATAGTCCTGGCTGATGACCGGCATTTGTTCAGCGGTGAAACCTTTCCAGACACAGTATCTACTCCACAGCTGCTCCGGCGTTGGAAATTCGTTAAGTGTAATTTCCGATTCAAGCTGTGTGGGATTCGTTTTGTCGTGGAAGATAAATCCATCACCATTAGAAGCAAAGACAAAAGGCACATCAAGCAGGCGAGCGTAATCCAAACCCTGCTGCATACCCTTGCCGATCTCATGCTTATTGGCTTTAGCCTCTATGACAGCAAGTGGCAATCCCGGTTTGTGGTAAAGCACAATGTCCGCTGATTTCACTTTCAGACGTGCAGCCAGTTTGCCGCGCACCACCACTTTACCATCGCGGAGTTTCACTTCTTGGCGGATCTGCGACATCACATCCCAGCCCGCGTTTTTTACCGCTGGCAGGATGAATTTGGTGATAATGTCAGTTTCAGTCAAATGAGTTTTGTTGACGCCTGCCATAGCAGAACACTCCACGATATTGGGTTAGCTCTGATTTTACACAGATAAGTGCATTACGTAATGACCTGAAATGATGTTTTGGGCTGCAATTGGTAAAATCATTCTTCGTTAGGAAGAATTCCGCGGTTTCTGTGTTCATTTTTTGGAAATCATGATCTGATCCTGATTGATAAACACATAGTGATGTTGACACTAACTGGCCTGCTAGCTTTCATCCAATATAGCGCGATTAAAACAAAGTCGGTTTCAGGCACGAGTCGAAAATGCGTGGGGCATTGTCTGCTGAGATCTAGGTAGAGACGTTGCCCGTCCTGAAAATTTCATTAAGTGGTTAAAGGGGGAGATTTACTTTCCAGAGCCAACTCAGTCAGTGCAATCATCCTTTCATAACGCATAATTAGTTGATAAAAGAATAATGAAAAAATCGACAACCCCATATATCCGTAAGCTATGGCAGAAACCCAGCTATAGCTTTCCGGTATTTTTGTCATAGCAGTAATAGTTGCGACGATGCCTGGGAGGATGCCTAGTTTATCGATAGGGCCGATCATAATATTCATCCTTTTCTCCAGTAATGCCCTTTCATTTTTTATCTCTAATAATCCTAACTCTAACTCCTCCCTTGTTAATTCCTTCAGTGCAGGGAAATGCACTGTATCTACTGATAATTCTGTTTTTATATTGAGATTAAGAGACTCGCATAATGGTAAAGTAAAAGACCTTTTTATTTTAGAACGATATCTATAGGCACTATAAATCTGCATGACTGGTGCTGTGAGGTAAACTAATAACAAAAGAAATAGACTGGCTAATTTCAACCATTCTATTTTTGTAAGGTAATATATAAAAACCATTGCTATTGACGATAATCCTAATGCTAAGATTATGAAAAAACATCGCAAGTCGCTTTTGTAATTTCTCTTGCGAGATTTCCTTCTTTTTTCTGTAATTTCAATGGATTTTAATATATTGATATATCTTACACTCATGCTTTTCTATCCTTTCTAATAAAAAATTGAATATCAAACATTCAGCTCTTAAAAACCTGACTCTGATGCCATTCAATAAAACAATCCGCTGGCCAGTAAACTTTATCTTGCGGCAAATAAAGTTGTTCCCCGTGTCGTTGCCAGAAAAGGTGATCCACAACGGGGCTTCTGTTTACTCCACCAGAAATACGGATGGTCATATGCTCATCTATTCCTATTGCTCCCATATCAAATGCAGAATGATGAAGGGAACAGAGTGCCAGCCCGTTGTTAACCTCACATGGTCCGCCATATTGCTTCCATCGGATATGTGCCGCTTCCAATCCTACAAGTGCGCCATCAAGCCGAAGATCGTAGCCGCAAAAAGCACAGCGTGAGTGATAAGCGCGTAAAACAATTTCTCTGAAACGGGGATCACGGGCTTTCATTAGCGATGTAAAATCAAAACCCAGACGGTCTGCCAGACGTATTTGAAGACTTTCAGGGAAGTGTTCAGTCATAATCTGCTGTGCCAACTTATTAATCATTCCTGGAGCTTGACGAAGGATCTGGTAGCTGCTTTCATCAAAACCGCCTGAAACATGATTCTCAATCAGCTCACGTTTCGTAGGCTGCATGTTGCCCTTACGTGGCTTACAACCCTCAGTATTTTCCAAATTCCAAAACCCGTCAGTCCTCAATCTCCAGAAAGGCATATTCGCGTAGTAGTCTCGCCGTTTAGGACCGAAATCAGCCAGCAATTTTGTCAGCGGCTCGTGGATGTCTTGTCCATAGTCGAAGAGTCGGGAATGGCCCTTCAGGTACTGAGACAGAACATAGAGTAATAGCAGCGGCTTGTGTGGTGCACGCTGATCGCCATTGCGCCAGACCGCCACATTGGAAATTGCTGTTTGCAGTGCTTTACGTGAGATCATAGTGAAAGGTTAATAAGTTCAAGTTGGTGCGATCATGCTCGTAAAAAATATGTAATTCAACGCCCGTTCGTTTAAAAATTTGTGAGACGTCAAGAATTCGTAGCGTTAAACAACATCTGTCCAAAACAGATTCCCGGTGTAGCGAAATCCTTTCCACTAACCTATAACCGCATAAACATCCAGATAGCCTTTGGATTTTTCTGGTAGCGTTTTAATAGGGTGGTTCACCTTATTGCGACACGCAGTAGTAGCATTTCCGCCCGCTTCCCCTTCCAAAATGACATTCAGCATTTAGCACTCCATCATTAATTAGTTTTCATTTTTTCCGAATTCTCCCAACCCTCATCGTCACCCTCTCAGCCATCTCCCCCAAATTATCCTCCCTCAACCCCAGCACCACGTTATACCCCATTAGCAGCGACCGCTCCCCCAGCCGTGGCACCGGAGCTAACCTCATCGGAATGGTCAGCTCCAAACTCGCGTCGTAATCACACCCCAAATACACCCGCAGCAAAGTAAATACGTCTTCCCTAAGCTGCCCGCCGGGAAGCCAGCCTTTGGCCTCGTTCGCATCCTCGGTAAACATCTCCACGCCAATGCAGTAGTTGGCATCGGACATCATGCTGCCAAGCACTAAGTGATCGCCCAACCTTTGCCGATCTGAAATCGAGAATCTGGCCCGCTTCCCGACGGGCATCTGCGTTACCTTATGCGGCTTCACGACAACCTGCGTATTCGGGGCCTGCGAGCGGATCACGCTGGCAATGCCTTCTTCCGTGCGGGTGGTTAGGACCAGCGGTTGAAGTATTGCCAGCAGTCGCGAGGCGGAAACGTCGCACCTGTCGGTGATGCCGGTCAGGGCCATCAGGCTGCGAGAGGTTTTGTCAGTACCGCCGTCTTCAAAGGTGGCGGGGTAGCTGTACTTTCGCCAGATGCGGTAGAACTGCGTCATCATCCGGTGGTTAAAGATGTCCAGAAAGGCTTCCTGCGCCTCGTGGCCTTCTCGCTTTTGGGCGATGTCATCGATGTAGCCCGTCGGCAGTGGCGAATCCACGCCGTACAGCCCCATAAAGGTGGTGCGTACCGTCGGCGGGGCATCGGGTCGTTCGGGATCGGTTTCCACCGCCTTAAGCTCGCTGACCGGAAAACCCATGCCCGGATGCGGGCGAAAGCGCACAGCGTCATTTTTCGGCGAGAAAGTACTGCCGATGGGTTTCAGGTCCGACAGCTGTTTCTCCAAAAGCTGGCAGAAGCGATAGAAGTTAAATGCGTGCGCCCGGTCGTTGCCGTCCTTGTCGCGCCAGAATGCGTTCAGGCGCTTCTCGTTATCTCCCATCGTCATCAGAACAAAATCCGTGTTAAGCGTCGCTCGGGCCAAACCCATTGTCTGCCGGAATGACTGAGCGTCACCGTCAGCTGCGTGAAGCGTCGGATATCGGCGTACTGGGTGTAAAACTGTTCCAGCACCTCACTGAATAGCAGGGCGTCCCCCTGTCCGCAGAACTGCGTTTCATCCAGCGTGATGCGGATCGCCACGCCGTGCCAGCCTTCGGCAGGGTAATGTGAGGGATCGTATTCAACATGCGTAATGCCCGCGATGCGGCGGGCGTTACCTGCACTGTTTGTCCAGTCCAGCAAACCAAGCGCGTGACGCAGCGTGCCAATCTCCATCAGCCCGGCGATGGCCTGCGGATGCAGCAGCGACAGCACCTGCCACTGATAAAGTGCGTCTGTCAGCGGGTAATACGGCATCGAAGGGCGCGTGCGGGTGGCACACTTCAGCTCAAGGTTGCTAGGGGCCATGTCGCCGTCGTATACGCTGGCCTGCAACGCCATGCGCGGGTATGCGCCGCTGGTGCAGGTCATGTTCAGGCGCATCTTCACACCGTTTTGTTCTGCATGCGTCCGGCCACCCAGCGTCAGAATGGTTTCATTCAGCCCGGAAGGTCCACGATACAGGCGGGTGTGGTAATAACGTTCGGGCCAGCTTTTGGCATATTTCAGCATGCCGCCTTTATGACGGAAATGGCTGTAGGGGACGTAGCTGAATTCGGTGTTGTCTTCGGTCACTTGCACCACGTCATTCACCGCATAGATCTCGGTATGGCCGTCTTTCAGGCGGTGCGGCCGCAGCCGGTAATCGCTGACCGCGGTGGTCACGGCCAGCGGCTGCGCCAGCAGGCGGAACAGGTTGATCACCGGCACGCAGTGCATGCGGAGGGCGTCCGGAGGCACCGACAAATCATACGGCCAGCGTTCGCTGAGCGTCACCTCAATATCAAACGACGTGGTATCCGGCGGGAAAGTCAGGGTCTCCAGTCCCTGCAACTGCATAAAGAAATAACGTTCCGGCGCGGTAAAATACTCCAGCCACGGTCTCACTTCGCCGCACAGCGCCGGGCTGTCGCTCTCGGGCCACAGTGAGGCGTCGGCTTCAGCCTGCCAGCGCGGCATAAACGTCGCATCTACCGGCATCAGGTCGGTCGCGTTCTGCCAGAACCGCACGCCTATGCCTTTCACCTGACGGCTGAGCGCGAGATACAGCGCAGACTGCAGCACGCGATCTCCATTGAGATACAGGCTGATGTTCTGCCAGTCGGCAGGGCGGATTTCGGTGAGAGCGGGCAGGGTGAAGCGCAGCCGCAGCGCCTGCTGACCTTCCTGCAGGGTGAATACCGCAACGCTATCTAGCGCAAACGGATGTAGCTTCAGGTCGCGGACCGTGCGATAGGCGCAGCGCTGTTGGTCATTGCCCAGCGGCTGGGTATAAAGTTCGCTTTCAGCAGGCAGCACTTCCTCGCGCACATGCAGTTCTGGCGCGGCGGGCATCAGTTCGACAACCGCGATCGAGGGCAGGGTGCGGTTGATCACCGGCAGCAGATGCGAGAGCAGCGGTTCAGTCAGTTCGGGAATATCGTCATCAATCTTCTGCCGCAGTTTTGCCATCATTAGCGAAAAGCCCTGAAACAGCCGCTCCACGGATTCATCGCGCGGAACCGGACTGCCGTCCAGACCCAACGTGCGGCCCAGTTCCGGAAACGCCTGCGAGAACTCCAGCCCGGCCTCCTTCAGATAGCGCATCTCGCCGTCAAAATATTTTAAGAAATCGTCTTCCATGTCAGTGCCTGCGTTAGCGGAAAATGGTGTTGGGAAAGCTGAAACCCTCGAGCTTCAGCAAGCTGAGCGGATCGTTACCGGCGCTAAAGGCCAGCCGGTAATTGAGCGGCAGACCGTCTTGTGCAATCCATCTCAGCTGATAATGCGTCGCGTCCAACTGCGTGACATTGGCCTGCTTTAGCAGCCGGTAAAATCCCCAGACGCCGCGCGTATCAAAGTAAAGTCGCGCACCGGCCCGCACGCTGCTCCACACCAGCGATGCGCCGGGAGAATAGGTATCGCCCGGCCACTGAAATGCCTGCCATGAAGGCATCTGATTGAAGTACGTCAACTTCTGACCGTCGATGCGCAGTTCGGTCCGCACCACGTCACGCGCCGTACCCGCCTGCAGCCTGAAACGAAAACTCCAGCCGCTGTCGTTAAGCGCATGGCCTACGCGGTCGAGTTGGTTCAGTTTGTTAAGAAAGGCGGCGTTCACCGTTATTCCCGGCGGCAGCTTGTCCGCCTTCTGCCAGCGGTTGCCTTTGTATTCCAGTACGCCGTTCAGATGTTGGCGGATGAATCTGGCAATCAGGCCGCTCTGCGGATGAATAAAATCGTTTAGCGCGGCCAGAGAGGCATCTTTCGGGCTGTCGGCGAACGGGAAGGTGTGATCAAATTCTTTGTGCCATGCTGCGGCAATCTGCTGCTGCCACTGCGCGTCCATGCCTTTTACCCCAGTGCTCATTACGCCTTTCCATGTCTGGCTCAGCGGAGCCAAAAACAGCGCCTGTGCCATTGGCTGCCAGCCGCTACCGAGCTGAGCACGCAGGCGAGCGGGTAACTCAGCGACGCTGTTATCAATCTGCGTACCGCGAAATACCGACTGTGAGAGCGCCGCCGTTCCGCCGGTGGCCGACGACAGGCTGCGCATCCTGTCGCGCAGTCCGGCCGTTTGTGACCGCCAGGCAGACAGCGTAATACCATTTCGTTTCCCCGCGCCGGTCGCCATCGAGACGATGCCGGCAAACACAGGCTCCAGGGCAGGATGCAGTTCACCCCGACGTTCGTCCGGGCCCGCCAGTCCCTGCCAGGCCAGCTGTTTCATCAACGCGATCTGCGGTGAACGGCTGACGTCGGAGGCCAGCGTCAACTGTGCCACCGGATCCGCCACCGTATGTGCCTTCAGCTGGTTCAGCGTTTTCTGCCAGGCGGTCCCGTATTCAGCAAAATACCGCGCCGTTAAGCGCTCACCGAAAGCGGCGGGTGAGCGTGCGGTTTCCAGCGGATGTCCCGGTTCTGCCAGTACCCAGCCGACCTGCTCCTGACGCCTGGTGACCAGCGCGGCAATCTCCGGCGCAATGGCACCTTCATATGCCTGCCGCGTGAAAATGCCCGGCACGTCGGCGCCGAGGGTAAACATGCCACCCGTCTCCTGACCGTCTAAAAGCTGCGTCAGCGACAGGTTTACGTAATTAAGTGAGGCGCGATAAATCAGCGAGGCATAAAGCTTTTGCTCTTCATCAGCGCCGCTCATGGCATTGAGTCGGGCCGAACGCGCCTGGGTGACAACCCCGTTGTCCGGCGTGATTTTCCACTCAGGATGCCGGGCGAAATGCGCGGTCATAAAAGTGATGTCCTGCGGCGCGACGTTTTTCAGCAACGGCGTCAGCTGCTGCGCTAAATAGCGCTGCGCTACTTCACCGGCGGCTTTGTCTGGCTGGGCCAGCATCAGATAGGTTTTCAAGGCGTCATAGTCAGGCCTGGGTAACATCAACATGGCGTGAAGCTGTTGCTGCGCCGGTTGCACGATAAGCCGTTGCGCCAGCGCGCTATATTCCGGCCAGAGCGCAGGGAGAAGCGCATCCGTTGTGTCCAGACCAAAACGACGATACAGCGGTGTACCCTGTTGCTGCTGAGTCAGCAAGGTTTGCAGAGTCTGTTGCAGCGAATGCAGAGCTTCAGGCGAAGGCGAGGTTTTCGTCTGCTGAACATGCTCCAGGCTGCGGCTCACCAGCCGGTAATTGCTGATGCCGGATACCAGCGTGCCCAGCGCAAAAACCAGCACCGCGAGAGCGACTCCCCACTGCGTCACCGCACGCAGCGTTAGCCCGACCGGACGACCGGCTTGGCGGCAAATACCTGCAGACAACTCGCGCCAGACCGGTGAGTCAGCACGTTCATGCGGGCCGTATGCCCGCAACTTCAGCGACGGTGAAAACACCACGCCATACAAAGGCATCGGACAGTAGCTATTCAACAAAGGCTTGAAACCATCAATCCAGCGGGGCAAACGGGCTTTTAAATCACAGGCAAGTTGCAGGAGAAACGCATGGCTCAGGTTCTTGCTGATTTGGGCCATGCCACGGACACGAAGCGCGGGAAGCAGAGATTGAACGTAGGACGATAAAGATTCAGGCGTCAGTCTTTTGTTCTGTAATACCCCAGCCAGCTGCACAGGACGTTCTGGCTGCGGCCAGAGATCTTCAGACCGATCCAGCAGATATACCGGCATTTCCCAGCGCAGCTGGTGGCGGACAAACTCATAGCCGCGAAGCGCGGAGTCTGCCTGCACCGGCTGGCTATAGTGTGCTTCCTGGCTAACCCAGATCAGCGCATCGGCAGGCGCGTAGCGACGCAGCCTGCGTAACGCCTGAAGATCGGCCGGATTGCCACCTGCCGCGAGTGAACCACCCCATAACAGCACGGTACTGCCGACCGTCATCCAGCCAGATTCAGTCAGACCCGGCGCGACCTGATCTACATCATCCACACGCCCCATTACCAGCAGCCAGGGGAGTTTGCGTTTCCAGCGCTTGCCGAAGTGGTGCTGGAGTGTTGATTTCAAGCTTATGAAATCAATTGACGCTTTTACAACAGGGCGATCCGAATCGTCACCCGCCTGTGTGCTATTCGGACGAACCGGCGCTCGCCAGCTGGCCGACGTGGTGGCGAGGGATAAAAAGACCGCAATAACAGCGACGATCGGCACGATGGCCAGCAGGGAGATTAAAATGCCGGCACCCTTTCCGGACGAAGAAAACACGCCGTACTGCGAGATCATACCGATCACCACGACGGCGATAGCCAGCAGCAGGAGCAGTATTCCCAGTGCCCTGATGAATTTATTCACTATCAGCTTCCTTGCTGCGAAGACCGGATAAAGTGCGGTTCAAGCAGGCGATTTAACATGATCCTCAGGCCAATGACGCTGCCAATTATGGTGACAACCAGGGACACAATTAGCGTGACCGCGCCCCAGAAAGAAAACATCCAGCCAGGGAAGGCATGCCCGAGGGACCAGAACAATACCAGGTTGAACAGCAGTGACGCGACCAGGCATCCGGCAGGGTAAACATCAGCAGGCAACTTGCCGTGGTAGTCAGACGGAACCGGCGCTTTAGTCCCGATAACGACCGCCCAGGCGGACTCTTCTGAACCGGCCAATACCCACTGACTGCCCTGACCGTGATTAATCATCTCGGCAGCAGCACCGACCATCAGCCAGCCGGCAACAGGGCCATATCCTTCGCAACTTTTATCGAAGTCCAGCTGGCCACCCATCGGCGCTTCCGTGCGCAGCGGTAATTTCAGGTCATGTACAGTAGCATTTAGCTTTTGACGCAGGCTGTTGTTCAACCCTGAAAACCACACCAGACGAAGAGCCTCCGCCGGTTGCTGCGACATATCACGCAGTTCCTGCAACTCTTCCGGCAGTTTATTCAGATTCAACGGCATCGCCCGGAAGAGTTCCGGGGCACGTTTTTGCGCATCAGGCTTGAGAAGGGTGGCGGGGGAAAGCAGGAGACCGGATGCGATTTCGCTGAGCGGTTTTTCCTCCACACCATCGTAGTAATGCATCGCGATAACGATTGATGGCATTTGTGAGTCTAAGCAACCAGCAAGTGTTCCCAGAGACGCCTGCGGCGCGACAGGTTTTATCTGCAATTCTAATTCGGGATAAAGCGTTTTCCAGAGTTCTTCGAGATAGAGAACGTGTGTACCAGTAACCTCTGTTTGGGTCTGTACATAGAGCCTGAATGCTCTTTGCCTGGAAAAATGCATCACCTTTATCGCAGTCTCAAAGGACGTCAGAATATGACGACAGAGTACTTCAAAACGATAAATACCCGGCGGCGCAACGTCGTCAGGAAATAGCAAAATGGCAGGTTCATCTTGGTCGTATTCAGGATGGGATAAGCCCGCAATCTGCGGGTATAAATCCTGGCTGGTGGTGAAGTTTGTACTGGCGACAATGTGCAGGTGCTGATGTGCCCATTTTTGCCATGCTGTATTCGTGTTTGCTTGCCAGTGTGCCCAGTTGTAATAAATCAACGCACCCCATTCCCAAAGGAGGAGATAAAGTGACAGGCACGACAATATCCCAATCAACGTGAAGCCGGTCAACGGCAGGTAATGTCCTGAAGACAAAGTGTAAAGTCCGGTAGAAGGCGTATCGCTCAGTACCCAGGCCAGAGCCAGTGCGAAATTCAGTAGAAATATAAAAACGCATATCCATGGCGACCATACCGCAGGCTTTTTTTTAGGTGCCGCCTGGGGCACTGACCAGCCCATTATGCAAACCCCACATCAGGCAAGCTGGCTAACACCATCGACCCGCACTCGGTTTTACAACCATGCACCACAATGCCTTTTCCCAACTCCTCATAACTGGAATCGCATTCGATAATGCGGTTTGGGCCATGCTCTGGGCAGCTCACACTGTCATTTAGCAATGCCGCGTATTTACCCACTATTTCGAAGGTGGAAGACGCCGAGATGACCGTACCGCCATGGGAAGTTTTATCCCCAAGCACCACAACATTTTTCATGCGAGTTCTCCCTGCGATTTCTGTGCACGTACTAACGCGAAATTGTCAGCCTCGGCTTTTTTCAGTGCTGCGTCGTAACGCTGCTGGGCATCGGTATCTGTGTCTTTACGAAGAATTGATGGCATGGGAGGAGGCGTGAATGTGCCTGTTTTGTAATAACTATCTGAGCCAGAATGTGTCCAGTCAGCCATATTGCGTAGCATTTGCATCCATTCTTCATTCTGACCGATTCGACAAAAACCTATTGGCAAGTCGTAAGCCATTACCTGCTGAATGAATAACGGATTTTGAGGTAAATCACTGTGGTCGGCAGGGCGGGAAATATATTGGCTAATGCGATGGCGCATCTGCTCAACGGATTCGCGATCAACATTCCTGCTGTTTACGAAGGGAGGGCCATTTTTATCGGCCTGAGGAACATTAAAGGTTTTACGCTCATTGTAGCCATAGAGCTTAATATAATACTTGTAGGTATTGTCGTTAGGCTCTCTCGTTTCAGGATTAATAGTGCTCCAACTATAACCATAACTGTCGTAATTTTTATCACCAAGATAGATCGAATGTGCTGCTTTATGGGCGGGTAATTCTTCAATGTGTTTACGATCTTTGTCAAAGTCAGCCATCTCCTCCGCAGTGATAGGCAAGGGGACTTTTTCAGCATTAATATAAAGTTTTTGATTAGGATCAGGAGTAGGCCAAGCCTGACGACTAAACAAAGAGTCATTGCTGTCCCAGAATGATTTTCCACCCTTCGGCTTCCAGTCCCTGGTCATATCTGGCAACGTACCGAACGGCGTTTGCGGATTAGGTGCTTCCCCACAGGCCATATTGCGGGCGAGCATGCGCACGAAGAGAGAGTCTTTAGGAACCATCGCAAAGACAGGGTGAGGCTCGGTATAGTTGCTATTTTTTGTATTGGGAAGACCCTGCCAGCCGATACTCAGCAACGGTGAGGATCCCATTACCCGGTCATGGGGGCTGCAATAAATATACGTACGTCCATGATTGTCCCGCTCAGGAACGTCTGGATTGCTGGTTTTACCCTCGGGATGCCAGTTTTCGCCAGCACCATCGAGGCCGCAGATTAATTTATTCGGATCGGCTTGCTTAAGTCGGTTTTTGTTTTCAGCTACCCTAGCGACAATATCAGCAAAGGTGGCACGTCTGGCGACGTCAGAAATACATTCAGTTAAAGGATAGGAAAGATAATCAATTCCTTTACTTTCCAGACAAAGCGGGGAATTCATCAAAAAAAGCGCATCCGGTGCGGCACCTTCCATTGCCGCCGCAGCAGCGGCAATCATCGTGCCTTGACTGTGTGAAATCACCGTAACCGTGTCCTTTGGGCTCAATTCACGAATTTTTCTGACTAAATTTGCCAGTCGTTCAGCGGCATGAGAGTAATAATCCCGAGCAGGAGCGTTCGTTAAGAGACGGTCTGTTTCTTCATTGATTAACTGCGTACTGAACGGGATCGGGATTTTTTTTAACCATTTGTTAAATCCATATTTGCTCCATAAGGAATACAGTGATGTGCAGCCATTTTGGAAAGGGCCACCGCCCCAGAAAAATGGATCATCAGTGTTTTTTTTCTGTTCTGTAGTGAGATCTGTATAACTATCGCCTTTTGAGGTTCTCAGTGGGATAATAAAATCCTCTTCTGTTCCTTTTTGTGCTCGATATCCCCAATAGAAACGAATGACTGGAGAGCGTCCTTTTTTAGTAAAGGTAACCGGGAATGTTCTATCTTTGTTATATTCATTTTCACTTAACTGAAAATCTGTGCCTTCTATGCCAAGGCGAATATTAAGACCTTTACAAATACTTTCTTCTGCTGGTGGGTACCATTCCCCTTCAGAATTAACGCCATGAACAAAGATAACCAAGCCTGGAAGTTGGATACCTTTTCTTACCTCCGCTCGAACACTAACATTTTGCGGACTCATAGTACTTCTGGCTTGTAGAATACCATTAGGTCTCGTCTCACCGTTCAGTAAGCGAGTAGGCTGATCGTGCTTATATTGTTCAGGCATAGGTCATCCTTGAATTATTGGTTTTGTCGGTATCAGATTAACGTTACAAAGAAATTTATTACTAATTGAGATATCTAAAATATCTTTAGGAAGTTTTTCCAATGTGGGAGAGTTATTAAGTCGATTAAACAATGCATCAGCCTTGATATTTACTTCATCAATCTGGCTGTCTGAGTAATGATGTTTTTCTTTTAGCCGAATAAACGAGTATCCTAACGGATTAGTTTTCTCTAAAACATCTTCTGGCACACCGAATTTCAACATTCCTTTGTAAAACTCATCCTGAATCCAGGCTTGCCTCACGTTATAATATTCACCAGCACTATTGATTGCGTATTTATCAGCTGTATATCGGTCGCTTTTGATGTAGATTGCATCATCAGTTACAACAATCGTGTATTCTTTCGAACCTGAGCTATTACTTGCACTAAATCTAATTTTACCAAATGTTCTCCCACCATCATGACTGACTGACAATATACTGTGGGCACAACCTCTAAGCGAGTCACCACAGGCATCGTTATCGCCTCTCACTAATGGAATTGCCAGCATGTCATCATTTTTAGCTGCCCAAATGAATTTTCCTTTATAATTTATTGTCCCTCTTGAAAGAAACCATAGTTTGCTCTTTATCTGGTTTCTGTCATTGTGATAATAAATCGATCCGTTATCACAGTTGGTATAATCTTCAAGAGTGATATAACGATTTTCATCAATACGATAAATAATCTGAGGCGGGCCATAGATCGGTTTTATAACCAATTTTTCGGGCTGAGCCGTTTTTTGTCCCGGAGGAGGTGTAACCGCACAGCCGCAAAGGCTGGTTATAACAAACACCGCGTATGCTGCGAGTGGTATTAGCTTTTTCATGGTCATCCTTTATTCTTTGGTAGGGAAGGTAAAGTTGCGACATTGCATTGAAACTGAATGCTGGCTTTATTATATGTTTTGACATCAGGCAGTCTTTCGATGTGCGGAGAATTATTGTATTTATCAAAAAGGACTTCGGCCTTTTTTCTTAACTCATAAAGTTGCGCATCAGAATAATGGTGTTTATTTGTTAGCCAAAGCTCTGAATATCCCATTGGTCTTTTTTTATCCAAGACATCTTCAGGTACACCTAAGCTCTTCATTCCTTTGTAAAACTCATCCTGAATCCAGGCTTGCCTCACGTTATAAAATTCACCAGCACTATTGATTGCGTATTTATCAGCTGGATAGCGGTCGCTTTTGATGTAGATTGCATCATCAGTTACAACAATCGTGTATTCTTTCGAACCTGAGCTATCAATTGCACTAAATCTAATTTTACCAAATGTTCTCCCACCATCATGACTGACTGACAATATACTGTGGGCACAACCTCTAAGCGAGTCACCACAGGCATCGTTATCGCCTCTCACTAATGGAATTGCCAGTATGTCATCATTTTTAGCAGCCCAAATGAGTTTTCCTTTATAATTCATTGTCCCTCTTGAAAGAAACCATAATTTGGTCTTTATCTGGTTTCTGTCATTGTTATAATAAATCGATCCGTTATCACAGTTGGTATAATCTTCAAGGGTGATATAACGGTTTTCATCAATACGATAAATAACCTGAGGCAGGCCATAGATCGGTTTTATAGCCAGCTGCTCTTTATTCGCAAGCTCCTTTTTAATAACTTCCTGCCTTTCTTCGTATTCTCGAGCCTTACGCGCGTCAGCTAGCCCTGAAAATGGATTACCTATAGCCACACCTCCCCAGGGGCCAACAGCGCAGCCTGTCATAATCAGCACGGTAGAAATGCTTAGCGCTCGGATTATTAATTTAGCTTCTTTTTTCATGGTTTATTAATTCCTTTTAATCGTCAATCAAGCTGATAATCATGTCTTTAATGATATTGGATTTTATTTCCTGGGTTTTCCCTGAGGCGTCAGTTACCCCCTCAATTATCTGACCATCGTCCAGCGTGATTCTGTATTTTTGGGAAGCCAGTGGTTTGCCGTTGAGGGGATGAGTGACAATAAATCTTTCTGTGAATTGTTCAGGCTCGAACGACTTCATCACGCTCTGCATGCTGGTCGCGCCTTGTTTTACAATACCGCCATTCTTCACCAGCATTTTCCCCGGCCCGCCTATCTCGACATTGCCGCCTTTCAGCTTGATCCAGGCACCGCCGCAAATCAGAACCAGCTCGTCCTGCGCTGATACCGTCATTTTCTTACCGCTGGCAATATGCGTGTCATCCGTGGACCAGGTAGTGAATTTCCCACCCTGCGCCTGAAGGTCGATGTCACCCCTGGCGGCAAACATTTTGGTGCCCTGACGGCTGTACAGGCTGATTTGATCGCCGGCCGCGATGGTGAATTTTTTGGCCGCGCCAATATCTACCTGTTTACCGGCGGTCAGCGTCAGGCTGTCTTGCGCATACAGCTGCATGCTTTCACCGCTGACAATTCCAACGCCATTTGGTGCGCTGAGCAGTAAAACGGCCTGCTGAAGCTTGTCGAGTTTTTGCTGTAACAGCGTCTGCTGCCGGTCGATGTCGGCGGCTAATGCCTGCGCCTGTTGCGCGCTGGCCGACAGGCTCTGCATTTCCACCATCGCGCTGGAAAGCAGTGCCTTTGCCTGTTGCATGTCCAGCTGCTGACCTCCGGCGGATGCCTGCACATCGGCAGAAATAAACACGCCTTTGCCGCCGCGAACCGCCACCCAGTCATCGGTGCGCAGCTCAGCGCCGTGCCCGCGATCCTTACGCTTATCATCAACCAGCGCGCCGAGGTTCAGCTGACTCTTACCGCTGGCAGGCGTCGAAAGCTTGATGTGCTCTTTGCCGCGCGTGTCGTCCAGCCGCAGCTTGTTATTGGCCGGTGTACGAATCACATTCCGCTTATGGTTCGATAACGCAACAGGGTCAGGATGGCGCGAATCATGCAGCGCATAGGCGATGTAAGGCCGGTCAACGTCGCCGTTTTCGAACGCAATCGCCACGCCGGTGGCATCTAGCAGCGGCATATGGAAGCCGTAGGTTTCGCCGGAATAAGGCTTCGCCAGGCGCAGCCAGCAACTCTCAAAGCCTTTCTGCCATTCGGTGCGGTCGAAGCCAAACTGCGCGCGATACAGACCTTCGGCGTTGATGTGGGCATAAGGCTCATCGGGATGGGCGCTGGAGATGCGGGCAGCCAGCGTGCCGGTGACGGTTGGCCACGGCAGCAGGGCAGGACGATACGGATGCTGGATGTTGAGCGGAACGGCGGTGAAGGTGATGACATACGCCGTATCGCGGGCGATATTTTTGGCGTGGGTGGACACAATCAGCAGGCCATCCGGTGCTTCCGGCCACTCCTTACCGGGCGTGGTGATGACCATCCCCGGACGCAGTGTCATGCAGTTGGACTTGCCCTCAAAGGTGATTTGCTCAGTGAGGTGGCGATCCTGTCGACGTCTGGCATACCACATGCCCTGACCGGGCTCGTTGCTGTACTCCTTGCCCGGCTCGGGATAATACTCACCCCAGCGATAATCTTCGGCAACCAGCGCCGGATAGTCCGCATTGGTCTCCGTTGTGGCGGTCATATCGCTTTGCGCGGCGGGATAATAGTCGTCGTTGACCGTCACCGACTTCGGGATGGTTTTACGGCTGACCGACATCTCCCAGACCGATTCCAGTCCACCGTCAAACATGCCAGCCGGGTGGCGGAACGGAACAGCAAGCGGTTCAGGCCAGGCGTAAGAGTGATCGGCCAGCACCATCACATCGCAGTTGTTTTCTTCGTCATATTCGAAGAAAAAACAGATGCCGCTGTCGGCCAGGCGGCGCGCAATGTGTGCGTACTCACTTTCACCAAACTGCATCATGAATTTCTTCAGCGGGTACCGATCGTTGAGTGCAAAACGGAAATCCAGCCGATCCATGTTGTAACGCAGGAAGGTGTTTTCGGTCATGCTGATCACGCTGTCGTTCTGGTAAATCGCGTTATTGCAGCCCTGATTTAAGCGAGTGACGCGGTGTTCCAGTGTCGCAACATAACGGGTCTCATCGGCAGAGGTACCGAACTGGTGAAGCTGGGTGATGACGCCGGGGATGATGCGCGGTTTAACCGCCTGCCACGGTTCGCCGTCGGGGTACATCAGGAACAGGGCGGAGTAGTTAATGATGTAACGGGCGGGGATGTCCTTAACTGCGCTGGTAAACTCTATTTCGTAACGCAGAATATCGCTGATAGCCTCTGAACTGCTGAACCTCAGCACCGAAATATCGACGCCGGGCTGCTGAGATTCCAGCCGGGTTAACCTGAGCTGATAGTGGTTGTGAATCGGTAATTTACTGCCTGCAAGAATGTATTCCTGAATGCTCATCGTTCAAGTCCTTTTTAACGCTCACGGGCGTGAACACCGCTCCCGAATATCAGGCATTCACGTTATATAAACCGCTAACAGCAATAACCAGGATAAGTGCTTTCTGCTTGGCAACAGGTTAATGATGCTATGGAAGTGGGGGGATAATTAATGTGCTTTCGGGGATGGAGGGAAATATGATGTAAACGTATAAATTAACTGAAAATATTTGTGCCAACAGCATCCCAGCAGCGCACCGCATTATCTTTAAAGCTTCCAGTCCTGGAAAATGAAAATTAGCACAGGGCAGTACATGATTCAAGCAGGTCAGATCACATAAAATTATGATGGAATTAGAAATTAAAAAATATGAGGAAATTCCAGGGTTAATATCTTGGCCGTGTGAGACTTTTACTGGGGATTTTAGGGGGCATAATGATTTTCGCTGAAAATTAACTTATTGAGATCATGTTTGATAAGTTATTGGTACAACGAATATTTTTGAAGTTAGGGGTTTTATTAATGCGACTTGTTACTGTTATTAAGCAGTTCATCTTTTTCTTAAAGGGATAACATGCTGCGCAATTATTTACTGTTGGGGGAGAGTACCCTTAGAAGAGCTGTTCATTAGCCTGCTTAGGTGAGAAACAAGTTCAGGCTCATGGTTCGAGAAAAAAATTTCGACAGTGATTATTTCTACTTGTATAGTCTTCTTCTAATCTGTTTCATTGTGTTGTGTGACAGGTAATGACTTGAAAAATATTCAACAAACCTGTGAAATCCTGGTTGCCATTTTCCTGATATGGATCCTGGTAATTTTTAAATAGCATGGCAGGGAGCTAAGTAATGGACTTTTGTGATGTAATAAACAACCTTATAACATTTGGGCTATCTAGTGGAAAATTAGATTTTACACAAGTTATCATATTTATATTTATCGCTGGCCCTTTGGCTCTGGTTATCTGGAAAATTAAAGGTATTTTCTCATTCATTAATGATGTTAGAAACTCCAGAATAAACGAACTACAGCGTATCCTTGACAGCCATAAACTTCCTAAAGAAGTTCGCACCGGCTTAAATGATGAAATTGAAAGGAGTGTTGGATATCGTATTACAGGGATATCAGATGTAGCGAAGCAGAAAGCTATATGGCAACTTTACATGCAAAACAGAAAATTAATAAAAGTGGTTTTTTTTAAAAAGTTCAGGAATTTTATTTTTTTGGAAAATGATCATATTATTTTTAAAAAGGGGGCATTCTTCTGGTTAGAGAACGTGTTGTATGGATTGTTTTCATTACAGTTTTTAGTTCTTTCCGCATGTTCCGTTTTTATATCCCTCTACCGAGGTGAACAGTACCCAATTTGGGGACATGCTCTTTTGTACTTTGCTGCCGTAGTATTCTTCCTTTTCTTTATCTCTTTTGCAAACATAATTCCTCGTCCTAAAGAGTGCCAATTACTTGAGGAAATTCTAAAACCCAAGGATGTTGATGTCTAAGGTTGATGTTTCTGCTCTAAACCCCACCCTATCCTGAGTTTTGGGCTAATCCTGATACAGGAACAGCCCAATCCTTACACCATGTCCCAATTCATTTAGCTCAAATAATCGACAAATCACACAGCTAAGATATAATGAATATAACCGATATATCCATCTGTCAGTCGAGGTGAATGATGGCAGCGAAAAACAACTCTGCACGGCGTGAAGATCACTCCTTCGATGTGAGGAGCCTCAGTGGCGACCAGCTTCACAGCCTGGAAACCCATGCCGATGCGGAATACCTGGTGATTGATTTGGGCAGCACGAAAGCACGTAACCCGGCGTTCAATGAAACTATGAAGGTGGCGATGCAGGCTGCCCTGAACGCCGTGCTGGCTTCGTTTAGCCAGAAAGAGCCTGCGGTGAACAAGAGCACGGCTTCCAGTAGACGAAAAACGCTGGCGGTCGTCACTGAACCTCTGGAACAAACCAGCAAACAGGCCAGGGCCGAACGGAATGCTCAACGGCGTGAACAGCTGAACGACCGTATTCTGGCAGATTCCGTCTGGCTGACGGCGCGTGAACTCTCCGAAAAAGCTAACTTCCAGAGCAGTAATCCAAGCGCGGGACCTAATCGCTGGAAATCGGCAGGCAGTATTTTTGCCCTGCAGCTGCAAGGCAAGGACAACTACCCGGAATACGCGCTGGATGAAGGTTTTCGGCCAATCCCGGTGGTGAAACAGGTGATCTCACTGTTCGGCGAGAAAAAAACGCCGTGGGGACTCGCTATCTGGTTTGGTTCGGAGAACAGCTGGCTTGGCGGCAAAAAACCGAAAGATGTGCTGGCATCCCAGCCAAAACAGGTGCTGTTAGCGGCACAGGCAGAGAGAGAGGGCGCCATTCATGGCTGATGCCGATGACAAGGAGGTTGTTGGCCGCAAAATACGTCAGCCCAAGGCTAATTTGCAGGTGAACTTTGTTACCTGGCCTGCGGGCAAACGGCTCCATCGGGTGCATTCAGCGGATTACAGTGCGGTGCAGTTCAACCCAGGTAAGGGGAACTCTCGCTTCAGTCCGATGAGTAACGGCGTAGCGACATTATACGGCGGTGAAAATACCGGCGTGGCGGTGATGGAAACGCTGTTCCACGATCTGCCGGCAGACTCCGCCGGCGCACCTTACGATTTGGGAAAGCTGGCCGGAATGGCGCATTCGATTATCACGCCGCTTATTGACCTTCACCTTGCGGATCTTAATCCTAAAACACTGCGCAAAATGGGCGTCACGCGAGCTCAGCTTTTAGACTCTTCTGCCGAACAGTATATTTTCACCCGGGAATACGCGGTGGCGATACATCAGGCTTTCCCGGACGTTCAGGGACTTCAGTGGTCTTCTAAACAGCATGGTGATGCGGCATTGATGCTATTTGGCGACCGTATCGAAGACTCTCAACTGAAGGTTGAGATTGAATCTGAAGTGATAAATGAGTCAGAGAAGGTGTTGGATGCTATTGAGGAAGAAGCCGATCAGCTGGGAGTGGTGCTTTTGCCGGCGGGAGGTGGCATCTCGTAGTTATGAAACCGAGATCAAGTATCCATGAAACGTTCTGCAAACGCTTAAAGCAGGCACGCCTGGCAAAGGGCTTTTCCCAGAAAAGCTTAGGCATTGCTGCGGGCATCGACGAGTTCGTCGCCAGCACCCGTATAAACCGATATGAAAAGGGGATTCATGAAGCCGACCTGGACACCGTTCAGCGTCTGGCTGAGGCTCTGGAAGTACCTGTTGCTTATCTGTTTGCTGAGGATGACGAATTTGCAAGAATAATAAAGCAGTATTCTATCAGTCACGCTGGACTGAATTAACTGAGTTATTACTATTCCATCACCACCCAAACCCTCACCGCCGCATCCTCAAATACGCTAACGGCTTATCCGGCCATGCCCGATCCGGGAACAGCCACAGGCGGATGCTGTACAGATGGAACAGCGGCGTGAACAGCTGCTCATCGCGGGTGGCCAGGCCTTCCAGCTCCAGCAGCAGCAAATCCAGCTCATCCAGCAGGGCGGGATGCGGAGCCACTTTCAGTGACTTCATTCGCCGCTTCAGAAACAGCGCCAGCTCGTGGAACATCTGTCCGCTGTCCAGCTGATGCTGCCCCAACATCTCGCGGTTGCGGGCGTAATAGTCATAGCAGTTCGCGCCCAGCCACACTTCGGTCACCAGGTTGCCAGCGGTCAGCAGGTCGGGATGCGGATCGAGGCGCATACGCGGCAGGATCACGTTCACGCGCTCCAGCATGCGGGTAATAAAGTGCTGACGTGATAGCAGTGATGAGCCGTTGCGCTCCATCTCTTTCACAAAGCGCAGCAGCTCGCCCAGCCCCGAACGCACCGCGCGGCGGGCAATCCATGACGGGCGCTTGTTGCGGATAATCGCGGTGATCACCACCGCAAACAGAATCCCGGTCATCGAGGAGATCGCCGTGTTGATCGCCAGCGTCAGGTCGGGCTTCAGGTGATGGCTCAAGCCGATTAAACCGGGAAGCTGAATTGCGGCGCTCAGGCCGATCATATTGGTCGAAGGATTCGCAATCACTAACCCCAGCACGAAAAGCCCCGGCGACAGGCAGATAATCAGGCTTTCAAAGGTCACGGCCTGCGGGATCAGCAGCGCGACGTACAGCACGCTGATAATGATCGAAATGACGGTGCCTTTAATAAACAGCTTCATGGAGTTGCCCGGCGTGTCTGCGCTGGCAAAGAATGAGCTGAGGATCGCGGCCATCATCGGCGCGGAGGCGCCATCACGCCAGGCGGTGCCCATCCAGAACAGGCAGGCGCCAAAGGTTGCGAGGAATGAGGTGGTCGCGGAGAGCAGCAGCAGGCCGGTGTCGGTATGCGGGCGCGAGCGCTCTTTACGCGCAAGGCTGGTATCGCCCGACAGATCGCTGACCAGATTGCTGACGCTGTGATAGGCCCCGGCGATGCGTACAAAGTCGGCCAGGCGCTCAAGTAAACCGGTCAGCACCAGGCACTCGTCAATCGGCAACTCGCCATTCTGCCAGGCACGTTTGAGATCGG
Organism: Erwinia billingiae Eb661; assembly: GCF_000196615.1. NCBI lineage: Bacteria > Pseudomonadati > Pseudomonadota > Gammaproteobacteria > Enterobacterales > Erwiniaceae > Erwinia > Erwinia billingiae. The sequence goes on along the minus strand of NC_014306.1, from coordinate 4,378,180 downwards.
CCTGAGTGGCGGTCAGCGTGGCCTGAATCCCGGCGTTATCCCTGAGGTCGTCCCCGGCGTTCAGCCACAGCAGAAACTGCTGAAAGGCGAGGGAAACCGTTTCCGGAAAGCGGATCTCCAGCTGCGTCATCTGATGCAGACGGATTTCAATCGCGGCCAGCGTCGGGATCAAATAAGAAAGATGCTGATACTGCACGCTCACCAGGCGGATCAGCCTGCGCGCCGCGTCACCTTCATAAACACAGTGGGTGATCAGCGCTTCAACCTGCTGCGGATACTGTGCCATGCGGATCAGAATATCTTCCCGCTCCGGCGAGTTGTGTTTCGGAATGCCGGTCAGCAGATCGCTGCACATCTTACGCCCGTTCTGATACCAGACGGTGACGCTCTGCTCGAGCAGGTTGCGCATCGAAACCGGCAGCAGTAATCCATGAATAAAGCTGCTGCAGGTGACGCCCAGCGCGATCTCTTCAATACGTGAAATCACCGTGCCGGTAATGCTCAGCGGCATGGTCACCGCCGGGAAACCCATAATGGCGGCGCTGTAGCCCGCCAGCATAAATACATAGCTTTTCGGCGTGCGGTCATGCAGCGACAGATAGAGGCAGAAGCTGACCCATAAAGACACGCACAGGCTGAACAGCATCGGAGACTGCACGGTTTCAGGATAAATCAGGAATACAAACAGCCCACCCAGCAGCGTGCCCATCAGACGGAAGATCGATTTCGAGATGGTCGATGCGGAGTAAAGCTGGGAAGAGACGTAAACGGTAGTCAGTGCCCAGGCAGGTTTATCCAGATTCAGTTCAAGCGAGATATAGACAGCCAGAAAGGCCGCAAGACAGGTCTTTACTGAAAACAAAACGGCGTTTTTCGAAAACCACTGCATGACAGGGACTACCAAATGCACACTAAGTGCGCAGCATCCTGCCAGAATACGCGCCTAATTCATGGGGTTAACTACGTCAAATTGTTACTGAATCAAAAAAGATATTCCCATCATGAAATTATCTTCAGGTGAAACTATATAAATAAACTTCAGCGGCAACCTTACCGACAAAAGCCCCTGCCAGTAAAAGCAGGGGCTTTTCGAGTCATTACAAGGTGCTGCACGTTACCCGTAACAGCCAATCAATAAATCCTGTCAATGATAGCGATCAAGCCGATATCAGTTAATGCTCAGAAACCGCCCCGTAACCATAAAAAAGATTCGTAAAAGAACGGGGTAGCGGCTGGGGTGATGGGGAAGGATTGCCCGCATAACGCGGGTTTTCAGACCCACAAAAAAAACGCCTCCGGGCTGGAGGCGTTATATATGAACCAGGAGTCAATTAACCGTTATTTAATTTCAACCGTCAGCTCTGGCGCACCAAAGCTCACCAACTCAGCGTTTGAGGCGGTGAAGTACTGCTGCCAGAACCCTTCAAGCTGCTGCATGATCTTACCCGAACGATAATTATTTTTGGCGGAGGTATCAATCAAACCTGCTCCAGCCACATAGACTTTGGCACCGGAGAAATCAGCTATCAGGTTCTGTTTCGTTACCCGCGCCAGCTCTTTATCTGGCGCAAGCAGTCGGATCTGATTGTTGCTGTAGAAGCTGCCAAAATCACTGTTCTCCAGCATATCCGAGACCAGCACCACGGATTTATCCGGGGCCGGATCGCTTTTCAGATCCTCTGCAATACGCTTAAGACTGTCGAGGATTTCGCTTTTAGCGATGTTGTCACCTTCTGCTGCAAAGCTGGCGGCCAGCAGCTTGCCGATACCCTGATCGAAGTATTGCTTCTGCTTAATCAGGCAGGCATCGAGGTTTTTCAGGCTCTCCATCCCCATATTGTTACGGGCCTTTTGATCGGTAAACAACGCTTCCAGTTTTCCGTCAAATACCCGCTTCATATAGTTGTCCTGCAACAGGGCAGAGAACTGATACATCACAACACGATCCCCGGGTTGCACGTAACGGATCACGTGCTGCCAGACCGACTTTTTCAAATCCAGCGGGATCTTCACCGTTTGATCGACAACAATCACCAGCTCACGGCCACTTTCTGCCGGGCGCTCAGCGTCCAGCTTCGAATAGTGGTAACAACTTGGAATGTCGTTACGATCGGCGGCGTGGATGCCGCAGGACAGGCCCAGTAAAATCAGGGCTAGCCAGCTTCTCATGCTTCACCCTTTGCCCGGGTTTTATTCAATAATTGCTGAACACGCTGGCGTTTCAGCACGGCTTCCAACGACAGGCCCTGATCTTCGGCAATCAACGCCAGATCATCTTCATCCAGCCCAATTAGATCGCCAAGCGCGTTAATCCGCTCTTTCTCATCCTCTTTAACGGCGCTTGCTTGAGGCAAGTCAATCACCGCGGCTTCACGGGCGGTATCAACCACATGCAGGGTGCGTGGGGTGGTGACAGGAGATTGAGGCGCCCGAACGGGTTCAACCTGAGCATAATTAGCGCTTTTCAGATGCTCGCTCAGCTCATGCTCGGAGCGTGCCTTGTCGCGAATTTTCCCGCTGACGTAATCATCAAAGGTGGGCAATTCATTCTGCTGCTGGCTCTGACTGCTGGTGCGCTTCATCATCATGCGATTCTGCAGCGCGCTCAGTTTCTCCTGTCCGTCCCGCTCAACCCGCTCACGGCGCATGCTGTGCCAGGCTGAGAACTCTTCGGAACCACTGAAGTTACCGGCATATTTTGCCGCCATCTTGGACTCGATACCGGCAAAGGAACGGTAGATGCCAATCAGAATACCAATCAACTGCACGCCAACGAAGATCACCGACAGAATGATAAAGGTCAGCTTGGAGGCGAATACGCGGTTATTGCCAATCTCTTTAGACGCCTGGCTGTCGGCTTTCGCATTGTCGGCGACCGCATCAGCAGGCAGATCGAACGGCGAGCTTTGCACATCAATGCTCTGGCTGAACGGCGTGCCGTTAACTGCCTGAGTGTCCATGGAATCAATGGTCGCGGCACGGACAAAATAAGCGCCGACGGCAAAGAACAGGATCAACGCCAGCGCGATTGCGGTGGCCCAGTATTGAGGCTTAACGTGCACGTTGGTGCTGACACGGTTATGCATCTGAACATAGTTAGGCTCGCCGTCATCAAGACGCGTTTCTTCCAGCGAGACATGGGCATTTTTTGACAAGCCCTTGGCCGTGCCGCTATGGCGCGCATCTTCATACCAGTAACGGATCTTTTTGAGCAGGGTATTCTTATGCAGTTCTGCGCCCATTAAATGGGTTGCAGGCACCAGCACCACCCCGATTAAAACCGAGATCACAATGGCGGAAAACTCAGCCTGATTGGCGGAGATGTTGTTGGCAATAAACGGAGAAAGCACCAGGGCGAAAATAAAGGCTTCCAGCAATACCAGCGCCACGCTGCAGAACCACAATAATGGGCCGGTAGGTTTGCGTCCGCGCTCGTCGACCTTATTCAGGTAGTTGACGCAACGCAGATAGAAATCGGCGTTAAGGTTGAAGGATTTATGATGCTGCCAGTATTTGGCACAGAGCGCTTCCTCAGCCGGATACCAGAATTTACCACCGGTCCCGGCGCGGCGCGGTTCATTATTGCGTGAAAGGCGGGCAATAAATCCGACAACGGGCAGGCTGCTGAAGAAGTTCAGGAAGAAATAGCTAACCTGTTCCCACCAGCGAATAAAGATAATTACCAGCGCCATCAGGCCGAGTAGTGGCCAAAAAATATAGCGGTAAAGGGAGATCGCTTCCGCGATGCTCTGGAAAAGTTCCATTGTCTGTTCCTTAATTAACTACGGACCGGGAGATAGTTCGCCATATAAGCGTTGCTGTGACTGGAGTAGAAAAGCTGCCCCTGCTGCGCTTTGGCTGCATTTTTTGGCATCAGAAGATCGATACAGGAAAGAGGCTGGCCGTCGGCCGCAGGCATATAGACGCGATAAAGGATGCTGTCCTCGCCTTCCCACGCATTTGCCACAGCCTGAACCGGTGCATCAACCTTGCGGTTACCCGTGGACTGATAGTTTCGGGTGATATAGACCTTCGGATTAACTTCCACCGTGGCGTTTTCTTGCAATACCTGGACTGGCGAAAGGGTGACCAGATGGTTATTGACCAGCCCGGCCCAGGCATGGCCATTCATATTTGGCAGATAGTCTTTGGTGCGATGGGTATCAATCGCTTTGCCGCTGGCAAGATTTTTTGCCGCCCCGGCGACACGGGCGGTATCGGTCAGGCAACTGCCGGTGACCTGGCTGGCATTCGCTTTGGAAATCAGGCTGAAGCCACTGCTGAGCGGTTTGAGGTTAGCAGCCAGCGGCTGCATGGCGCGGCTGACGGGCTGGCCGCCAAAATCAACCCAGTTTTTGCCATTGGTGGGTTGTGAAGAAGGGGTTGCTGCGGCTGTCTGGCTCGACTCTACTGCGCTTGCAACCTCATCGGTTTTACTGGCACGGGATTGAGAAGAGGAGGTCTGTTTTGCCGGACGCGCCGTTTTGCGTGAGGACGTGGTGGCTTTAGGTTTTGCCATGCTGTCTGCGGACTGCGTGCCGTAGCGAAGGTAGGCAAGGTTGCTGCCTTCCTGCTCAACACGCTGTTTCAGCAAGGCTTCATTCGCCAGACCGACAATCTCGACCCGACGGTTTGCCGATCTTCCGGCGAGGGTAGCGTTGTCAGCTATCGGACGGGATGAGCCCGCGCCCTGGAAATAAAGTCGCTGTGGATTCAGACCTGCCTGCTGTAATACGCGTCCGACACTTTGCGCCCGGCTTTCTGAAAGCTTCTGGTTCCAGCTGGCGTTGCCGGTGGCATCGGTATGCCCAACAATAAGCACCACACCTTGCTGATCGTCCTGCTTCATAACGGCCGCAAGTTTTCTTACCTGGCGTAAGCCATCAACCGATAGCTGCGCACTGTCAGTATCGAACATGCCGTTATCTTCAACCTGGGCGACGATACCGACATCTTTTTTGCCGCCACTTTCCTGAGCCTGTAACGGGCTCGAGCTGATGACGATATGTTCTTCAGCAGCAATCTTGGCCAGCGCCTTTTCGCGATTCTGCCAGGCATTGCCCGCTACGCATCCGGCGATCCCACCGGCCAGTCCGCCAGCAAGGGCTTTTCCGGCATCTTTAGTGAGTAAATAGGTCAGCCCACCGCCCAGTGCCGCGCCACCAATACATCCAATGGCCGTGCCATAGTTTTGACCCGTTTCGTGCAGACTGGCGCAGCTTGATGACAGCATAACGACGGCCGTCAGCAGGCTAATCTTCCCTAAATGATTTCGTTCCACATCCTCTCCTTTATCCTTGTCCATCCCAAAAAGTAAAATTCATGCCGCTATTCCCACATTTATTGGGGATTAAGCCTTAATAATTGACGTGTCGTTATTTATAAAAAAAATAAATCCCGGGGATCAGGCACGAAAACGCGCTAATCCACGGCGAAGCTGAATAATAATTTATGCAAAATAAGTTCCGCACTAAGCCAAATTACAGGGATAACGCATGGCTTAATGGCTGAAAATTGTATTTGCGGGAGAATAAATCATAGAAATAAGACGGCAATACCGTTAAATAAAATAATCACCTTGGGGTATGACCTGACTCTATGAAAAACCAGCACATTATTGCCATCTCCGCACGCGTTGTCCAGCAGTTACAAATCCCCTTAAATACGCGAGGGGAAGATGGAAGCCAGGCACAGTTGAAGAAGGGTTTGTTTAGGTAGGAGTATCGGCAGAAGTTTAAAAAAATATATAGCGAGGAACAGCCGAAGTGGAAAAAAATAATACTTTCTTTGAAACGGCGCATCTGGCGATTAATCTGCCCGTGAAATGAAAGAGCCCGGCTATTGCCGGGCGTCTCACAATACTTCAGACTTTGCGCTTTTCAACACTCAGCCAGCTAATTACCGTCCCTGATGCGAAACACCGTGCCCGATCTTGCCATGGCCGGCACTGACTTTCCCGTCGTCGGCATCCTCAACCAGGTCACACTGTTTCGGCAGCGTGGTGGCAATCAGACCGGCAATAATCAGCGAGCCTGCCAGCGCGCAGATGGCCGTTCCCTGACCGTAGAAGTAGATCATAATGCCGACCAGGTAAGGGCCGCAGAAGCCGCCCAGATTACCCAAACCGTTAATCACACCGCGTGCGCTACCGGCCAGTTCGGCCGAGGCGATACGGCCAGGCATTGACCAGAACGGGCTGGTGGCGGCTTTGAGGAAGAAACCACAGAATACCAGGGCGATATAGGCCGCGACGATATGCTGATGCAGCACCACGGATGCCAGCAGCGATGCGGCAAAGCAGAACAGCGAAATCATCACCCACAGACGGCGTTTACCGGTTTTGTCGCTGATCATCGAGATCAGGTAGATACCGACAATGGTCGCGACAAACGGCAGTATCGCCAGCAACCCCACGTTGGCCATATTGGCACCGGTCAGGTTTTTCAGAATGCTTGGCAGCCACAGCGTGTAGCCATAATCGCCGGTCTGGTAGAAGAAGTTCAGCAGCACCAGCTTCATCAACCCTTTGTTGCGGAACACGTCTTTCAGCCGCGCTTTGCCAACCGGCGCTTTCTTGCTGCGCTCTTCGCGCTCACGGGTCAGTTCGGTAATCAGGTATTCACGCTCACGCGCGGGCAGCCAGCGGGCTTCTTCCGGACGGTCGCTGATCACCAGCCACCACACCAGCAGCACGGCGGCAGACAGCAGGCCTTCGATGATAAATAACCAGCGCCAGTCGAAGGCGTTGATGATCCAACCGGAAATCGGCGCGGTAAACATGCCGCCCAGCGGCGCAAACATCATCACAAAGGCGTTGGCACGTCCCAGCTCTTTTTCCGGGAACCAGTTGCTGACCATGGTCAGCACCACCGGCAACATCCCGCCTTCCGAGATGCCCAGCACGAAGCGCAGACCCAGTAACTGCCAGTGATTGGTGACAAAGCCGGTGGCGATCGACACTACCATCCACGCCGCCAGAGACCAGGCGATAAACTTCTTGCCGCTACCGTTCACCGCCACGCGGCCGCCCGGCACCTGCAGGAATAAATAACCGATAAAGAAAATGCCGCTGGCGATACCGGCCATCTGGCTGGTGATGGCTAAATCCTGCTCCATGCCGCCAGGCAGGGCAAAGCTGATGTTCACCCGGTCCATAAACGACACAATGCAGGTGATCAGAATCGGGGCTATTACACGCAGCCAACGCGTGCCGGGTATTTTATTATTCATCTCAGGCCCTCTGGAAAAAAGTGGATGGCGGACCATCCCGGTGATGCAGGCCGACAACGCCGGCCTGGGCAGGTGGTATGAACGCGTTAATCGATGGCGGTCGGCAGTGGCTTCTGGTTGAAGAACGCCTCAACGTTGGCGAACACCACATCCGCCATCTGCTGACGGGTTTCGTGAGTGGCGCTACCCACATGGGGCTGTAACAGCACGTTGTTCAGCGCAATCAGCTCTTCTGGAACCTGCGGCTCCTGCTCGAAGACGTCCAGCGCGGCACCGGCAATCTCGCCTTTGCGTAAGGCCTGAATTAATGCGGACTGATCGACTAACGAGCCGCGCGCGATATTGATCAGCCAGGCATGTTTCGGCATCGCCTGCAGGACGGCGCTGTCAACCATCCCTTTGGTGGATTCGCCGCCCGAAGCCGCAATCACCAGGAAGTCACAGGATTTCGCCAGGCTCTGCACATCGTCGCACCAGCTGTACGGCAGCGACTCACGGCGGCTGCGGCTGGTGTAGCTGACCGGCATATCGAATCCGCTGGCGCGGCGGGCAATGGCCTGGCCAATGTTGCCCATGCCGACAATGCCGATACGTTTGCCGCTGACCTGGGTGCCGAGCGGTGGCGCGTTGTTCAGCCACTGGCCCTCGCGAACAAAGCGGTCGCCTTGGCACAGTCGGCGGGATGCCGCCAGCAGCAGGCCCATCGCCATATCGGCAACGTCATTGGTTAACACGCCGGAGGTGATGGTCACGGCAATCTTGCGGGCGCGGGTGGTGTTGAGGTCGATGGCATCGGTGCCGACGCCGAACACGGCAATCAGCTTTACCTGCGGTAACTGCTGCAGAACCTCGTTGCGAACGCCGATGTCGCCGCGCGTCACCACCGCCTGAATGCTGTCGCCAGACTGGGCCAGAAAGGCCTGCGGATCCTGCTGCTCGTACAGGCGGTGAACCGTCCAGCCAGAAGCCAGTCGGTCCATCAGGGCATCAGGTACGGGAGCGATTAGCAGGATGGCTTGAGTTGTCATGGGGTTCCCCTTCAAAGGCAGTACGTCGGATACGTACTATTAAAGGGGTTTCTGAGTATTTAATTGCGAGCTGGATCACACTGAATCGTGTTAGAAATCTGTGTTACCGACTACGTGATCGCGAAGGTGCTTATCGGCGGGTTTCCGGCGTCAGATGGTCGATCCCATCGACAGGCGATAGTGCAAATCTACCCGCTCGATGGTGGGAAGGTTGTTGATCTTCTTAATCAAAATCTCAGTGGCGGTTTTACCCATCTCGAAGCGCGGGGTGATGACGCTGGCCAGTTTCGGGGTTGTTACCTGACCGATCTCCAGCCCGTGGAAACCGGCTATCGCCATCTCCTGGGGCACGGCAATCCCGGCCGCCAGGCACTCCTGCAACACGCCTACCGCGAGGTCATCGTTGGTGCAGAGAATGCCGTCCATATCGGGATACATCTGGCGCGCCATGGTCATCATTCCGGCCCCGGTCGACACCGATGAGACCTTTTTTGGCGCGATGCGTCCGGTTGGCAGGCCCGCGTCTTCCACCGCTTTGCAGTAGCCGGCGTAGCGCTGCTCATCGCGGATATCGGACATTGAGCCGAAATAGATGATGCGCTTTTTGCCGCTGCCAATCAGCATGCTGGCCATATCAAACCCGGCCTGGAAGTTATTGAATCCGACGTTGACGCGGCCTTCGGTGGTGGTCAGCCCCATCACTTCCGCCACCGGAATGCCCGCCGCTTTCAGATACTTCTCGGCGCGCACGGTGTGGACCGATTCGGTCAGTAAGATTGCCTTAACATTGAAGGCCAGCACGGTGGCGATCTGCTCCTCCTCGCGCTGGCTGTCGTAGTCGTAATTCACCACCAGCGTCTGATAGCCCTGGGCGGTGGTCACCGACTCCACGCCGGCCAGCAGGTCGGAGAAAATCTGGTTATTAAAGGAGGGGATCAGCACGCCGATGCGGGGAAGGGCGTTGCTGGCGATGGCGTGATTATCCGGGTCCGGCTGGTAGCCCACCTCGGCAATCACGCTGGCAATCCGCTCGGCGGTGTCAGGTTTAACTTTTTCCGGCGTGCGGAGATAGCGGCTGACCGTCATTTTTGTTACACCCGCCAGAGTGGCAATATCATGTAACGTGATCCGTTGCATTTTCATCGTTGTTATCAGCCGACAGCCCTTGAATGCCTGCATTATGCCTGCTGCGACCCTTAAAGGAAATTGGATTAAAGTGCGGTTAATCCTGGTCTTGCGGCACGCGTTACGGTGAAAAGCCCGTCGCGATCACAGCAACGGTATCCTGGTTTCGTAACAGCGCTATAGGTGATCTGCATCACAGTTTAAAAGGGCTAAAAGCCGTGTGATAAGGCCCATACAGACTCACCTCGCGCGAGCCACTCACTGCCTGATGCAATGGAGCAGGAACAGATGAATCTATTCAGCTTAGAGAACAAACGAATTTTAGTGACCGGCGCAGCGCAGGGCATCGGTTTTATTATGGCGCGCGGCCTGGCGCAGCACGGTGCGGAAATCATCATTAACGGCACCTCAGAAGAGCGCGCAGAGAATGCGGCGATGAAGCTGCGCGACGAAGGCTTTACCGCGCACACCGCGGTCTTCAACGTCGCGGACCCGCAAGGGGTTGAAGCCGGGATTGAAAAGATTGAGTCCACCATCGGGCCAATCGACGTGCTGTTTAATAATGCCGGCATCCAGCGCCGTCACCCGTTCACCGAGTTCCCGCTGGATGAGTGGAATGACATTATTGCCACCAACCAGACCGGGGTGTTCCTGGTCTCCCAGACCGTGGCGAAGCGCATGATTACCCGCAACGCGGGCAAAATCGTCAACATCTGTTCGATGCAGAGCGAACTGGGCCGCGACACCATCACTCCCTATGCCGCAGCGAAAGGCGCGGTGAAAATGCTGACGCGCGGCATGTGCGTGGAGCTGGCCCGCTACAACATCCAGGTCAACGGCATTGCGCCGGGCTATTTCGAGACGCCGATGACCAAAGCGCTGGTGGACAATCAGGAGTTTACCGACTGGCTGTGCAAGCGCACGCCGGCTGCCCGTTGGGGCAATCCCGAAGAACTGGTGGGCGCGGCGGTATTCCTGTCTTCAAAGGCGTCTGACTTTGTGAATGGGCATCTGCTGTTTGTTGATGGCGGCATGCTGGCAGCGGTCTAACCCGGAGGAACCGAAATGGCAGGTCAATGCATTATTGTGATGGGCGTGTCCGGCACCGGGAAATCCTCGGTGGGGACGGCGCTGGCAAATGCCTTACAGGCGAAATTTATCGACGGGGACGATCTGCATCCCCGGCAGAACATCACCAAGATGGCGTCCGGCCAGGCGCTGAACGACGACGATCGTTTACCGTGGTTAGGCCGGCTTTCAGACGTAATTTTCAGCCTTGAGCAGAAGAATGAGTCCGGTGTACTGGTCTGTTCAGCGCTGAAAAAAAGCTACCGCGACCGGCTGCGTGAAGGCAATCAGAACGTGCATTTTATCTGGCTGAACGGCGACTACGACTGCGTGCTGGACCGCATGAAGCGGCGCAAAGGGCACTTTATGCCGGAGGCGCTGCTTAAAAGTCAGTTTGCCGCGCTGGAAGCACCCGGTGCAGAGGAGCGCGATGTTATCCCCGTGGATATCTCGCCTGCGCTGAGCACCATTGTGACCCGCTGCGTCAGCCTGTTGCAGCCCACTCCTGCGGCGCCCGCCGTGGCATCCTTACAACCGGAGACCGAACAACGTTATGATCATTGATACCCTCGAACAGGCAGCAAAAAATCCGCTTTATCCAGCGGTGATCCGCAACACCCTGCAGACTATCCAGGCGAACAATCCGCAGACCCAGGCGGTAGGAAAATACGCCATTCAGGGCGAGGCGATTTTCTACTCGGTGATGGAAAGCGAAACGCGCGATTTTAACGCGCAGCAGCCCGAGTTCCACCGCCAGTATATCGATATCCATCTGGTGCTGGCCGGGGAAGAGATCATTGGCGCAGGCCCGATCGGGCTGGAACGGGATCTGGTTGCTCCTTTTGAAGAGCAGAAGGATCTGGGCTTCTGCCATCGGATCGACAGTGAAACGCTGATCCACCTGCAACCCGGCGCGCTGGCGGTGATCTTCCCGCTGGAGCTGCATCGCCCAATGTGCACCTTCGGCGTTCCCTCTCCGCTGCGTAAGATCGTGGTGAAAATCGACAGCGCATTGCTGGTGGATTAATCCCGATCCGGCTTGAGGATCTTGTTTAGAAAGCGCCTGAAATCGGAAGATCTCAGGCGCTTTTTTAGTGGGTCAGTAGCCAGGAACGGCGCGGGTCCCCCAGTTCTTTGTGCCATTTCTGTCTTCAGCCATAAGCTCATCATGGACAGAGTCCAGCACCCACAAACACTTCGCGGCCAGGTTATTAGCCTCTTCCAATGCATGCTTCGTTGCGGCATAGAACAGGAGATAGGAGTGTTTGGATATATCAGGAATGCTGCCAAAACAGATATTATCCGTATCAAGATGCACGACCTTTCCCCGTGGCGTCATCTTATCGATTGAGTTCAGGGCCTCCAGCATAGCCTGAGGGTTACGGATTAACCCTCGCTGGGCCGCTTCAACCAGATCAGCGGTTTTTTCGTTATTAGATAACGCTCTGAACCAGGGCAGTATGGCTATCCATTCCGCATCGCCTTCAGCAACTTTAGTGGCAATAATGCTATGCCAGTCGGATTCGCTGACTTGAGCCTGAAAAGCGTTAACCCCATGCTCCTCAATCTGATGCTTTACCGCGGCAGGGCTCATCTCTGCACTGGCAAAGGCTGAACATAAGAGTAACGTCAGAAGAGCTCTTTTCATGGCACCACCAATAATTCTTTATCATTAGAATTCCAGATTTCACGCCTTAAAGTGGGAGGTAAAATAATACATCCCTCAGAGGCCCAGCCCGGTACGCCTTGAATGTTGATGCTAAAGCTTTGTGTTTTGACATCCAACCGGGAAGTGGCAAACTTTGCGCGCGGTAACGGAAATAGAATTAACAAACAGGGAGAGGTTAATTAGCGTCAGCGAAATAAATAAGATGGTGTTCGAATTAATTCTGAATTGTTAACTCATTGCCAACAGTAAAATAGCTGGGGTTAATTGAATTAACCCCAGCGATTATTATTTACGTCGTGCCCGACGCCACAGCAGAACAATAATCAGCACAATCACAATGACCGCAATGCTGCCAGGAACGATCCACGGCTGCACTTCGGCCAGCAGCGGTGGATGGCCGCCTTTACGCACCCAGGCAACATCGCCTGCGGTAACCGTACCTTCTGGATTGCCGTAGTTCTGACGGACAAAGTTGGTGATATCCGCCACCTGCTGATCGTTCAGCTTGTCGACATAAGATGGCGAGCTGAAGCCCGGCATCAGCACGTCACCATCGGCGGTTTTACGCTGCACACCAAACAGGATCGCCGAGATCAGGTTATTCGGATCGCGCAGCCCGGTTGCGGTGTTGTGGAACAGCGACGGATAAGCCTGATTCTTGCTGCCTGCGCCATCCGGCTGGTGGCAGCTGGCGCAGTTTCCGCTAAACAATGCGGCACCGGTGGTGAGCGAGTGGTTGGCATTATTCGGGTTGCGACCACGAATGCTGTTTTCAACATCCATCGGCTTGCCGTAAGAGAAGGCGGCCTGGGTGTCGCCATCGTCACGGATCGCCGGGGTGCTTTTCAGGTAAACCGCAATCGCCTTCAGATCGCTGTCCGGCAGATACTGCAGGCTGTTTTCAACCGCTTCCGCCATGCCGCCAGCCGCCTGGTTTTTCCCTTCGGCGCGACCGGTTTTCAGGTACTGCATCAGCTCCTGAACGCTCCAGCCACCAATGCCGCTGACCTTGTCGGAGGTGATGTTTGGCGCATACCAGCTGCCCAGCGGGCCGCCAGCCAGCGGCTTCGCGCTCTCTTCCTGCATCAGCACGCCGCGCGGCGTATGGCAGGTATTACAGTGCGCCAGGCTGTTGACCAGATAGTTGCCGCGGTTCCATTCGGCGCTTTTGCTGCTGTCCGGCTCGAAGCGTTTGGTGTTAGCAAACATCAGGTTCCAGAACTTCATGCTGAACCGCAGGCTGAACGGGAACGGCAGGCTGGTCTGCTGATTGGCCCGATCGACCGGCTTCACGCCGTGCTCAAAGTAGTAGTAGAGCGCGTGCAGATCCTCGTCGGTCATCTGGCTGTAGGAAGTGTACGGCATCGCCGGATAGAGCTGCGCGCCGTCAGCCCGCACGCCATCGCGTACCGCCGCGGAGAATTGCGCTTCGGTATAGTGCCCAATGCCGTTTTCGGCGGGCGTGATGTTGGTGGAGTAAATCACCCCCATCGGCGAGGCGATGGCATAGCCGCCAGAGAAAGCGGTTTTGCTGCCCGGCGCGGTGTGGCACGCCTGGCAGTCGGAGGCGGAGGCAACCTGCTGACCTTTATGCAGCAGGTTAACATCCAGGTCCTCAGCAGAAGCGGTAAGGCTTGCAGCGGTCATGCTGGCCAGCAGCAGGGAAAGCAACGTCAGTTTTTTCATACCCGCCCCTTCATGCGCATCGCCATATCCTGTGCCGCTTTCAACGCCAGCGCGGCCATGGTCAGCGTACTGTTAACCACGCTGGCAGACGGAATCGCCCCGCCGCCCGGCAGCCACAGATTCTCATGATCGAAGGCGCGACAGTTGCCATCGACCACCGCGTCTTTGGCGTCTTTGCCCATGATCACGCCGCCCATAATATGGTTGTTGGCGTTCAGCCCTTTGCTGATGTTGAACTCTTTGGCATCAAACAGCTGGCCGATATGCTCAAGCTGCGCGTGGGACGCTTCCGCGCCTTTACGCACGTAATCACCGACGTCGTAGTAAATATCCGGGCAGGGCAGGCCGTGCGGATCCAGACGGGTTTTGCTCAGCGTCAGGCGGTTTTCCGGATCCGGCAGCGGCTCAAGGCTGATCGACAGATCGACGCTGTGCACGGCGCGATAGCGGATCTCTTCGTCCAGCGCCTTGCCGACCAGACCTTTTGCCAGCGCCTGAGTGGTGGCAGCAACAACGCGCGAGATGTTGTTGAGGATCACTTTGTTGGCGGAGTAGTCGCGGCGGAACTCGCCATCGCGGTAGCCAACCATACAGCTACTCTGCGCCGGGCCACGACCCAGCCAGACCGGTTCTTTGGTCAGGAATGAGCAGTGGAAACCGGAGTGGTCCATCATATTACGGCCGACCATATCGGAGCTGTTGGCGATACCGGTTGGGTTAGCTTCGTTGGCCGCCATCAGCAGCAGGCGCGGCGTTTCGATGCCGTTACAGGCCAGCGCGAAGGCTTTGCCGCTGGCTTTATGCGACGCACCCGCGCTGTCTTTCCAGTGCACGGCGGTGATGCGGTTGTTGCTGTCGGTATCCATCTTGTAGACCACCGCTTCGGCCAGCACCACCGCACCCGCGCGCTCGGCACGTTCGATATGGTGAATGCCGTTATACATCGCGCCAATCGGACAGATCGGCTGGCAGTTATTGTTGCCACAGCAGGTCGGGCGACCTTCCCACGGACGGGTACTGCGGCCCTGCGGGATCGGCACCAGGTTGTAGCCGTGCGGGTTGACCACGCTGGCGAAATAGCTGTCGCCGTGGGCAAACGGCACCATATCCATCGGATAGGGCTGGCTGCGCTGGGAAGGTGACTGACGGGCGGGATCGTGCGGGCCCGCCACGCCAATTTCGTTTTCGGCTTTGCAGTACCACGGCTCCAGTTCGTCATAGGAGATTGGCCAGTCGCGACCGACGCCATATTTCGACTGCATGACAAAGTCGCTGGGATCGTGACGCCAGCAGGACGCCGCCCAGTGCCAGGTGGTGCCGCCGACGGTACGCAGATAGCCCTGCTGGAAACTGGAGGCGTTCGGGCCGGTCACGTTAACGTAGTTATTCGGCGGGAAGTAGAGCGGGGCGGGCGCGAATTTCGACTGCGGGTACAGCCCCTGGAAATCCGACCCTGCACGGTTAGCAAAAGGCATATTGCGCCAGTTCTCGACCGCCTGGGAACGCTCAATGCGCAGCCCGGCTTCCAGCACCAGCACGGAATAGCCCTGGCTGACCAATTCATTGGCAATCATGCCACCGACAACACCTGAGCCCACGATCACAATATCCGCGCTGGCATCGCCTTGCGCAGTAAAAACGGGTTGTTTGTTCATTTTTATCTTATTTTTTAATGTGTTGAATTACAGACTGGCGATCAAACCGTCGTTTTCATCCGGGACGGGTGCGGTCCACCAGATCGGGCCATTGCCGCAGTAGGTTGGCACCACCAGGCCATCGCTGACCGGGGCATACATCAGCGCCTGCTTATAGGCGACCAGCGTGCCGTGATAGTCGCTGCCGACGGTGCCGGTGTACCAGGCGGTAACGATCTGATAGAGGAAGTCTTTCAGTCCTGCCTGAGTGGCTTTGTCCATCAGCTGTTGCGCGCTGTCGCCGGCGGTCAGCAACTGCGCCAGGCGGGTGACCCTGGCGGTAAACTGCCTGTCACTGCGGGCGAAGGCTTCGTAGAAACGCGCGGCGAGGCCACTGTCGATCTGCTTATGCTCGGTGATGGCCTGCGAGACGGTAATAAAGTTTTTAACCGGATCGCTGGCGCTGACCAGGCTTGCCGCAAACGCCCGGCCAGGCCCGACGAACAGCGCTGCCGAGACGGTCAGATTGACGGCGGTGCGCAGGAACTCACGACGATTGGAACCGGTTCCATTTTTGGGCGGAACCAGAGAACGATCGGTTTTTGGCTGGTGCATGGTATCCCTGGAAAACGAAAGTGAGCGAGAAATGAGACTGAAGTCACAAATCTTACTGGGATGCCCCTGTTTTGTTAATGGGATATTGCAGGAATTTATCGAAATGTGACGATTTCAGCTCTAAATGATAATTTTGTTTAAAAATTAGTAGCCGATTTCATGCCTCCCTAAAACCCTTCTTCAGCAGATCCCGCCGAAATCCTGGTTGTGATGCCGGAAACCGCAGGCGAAGCCAGACTCCACGGGCCTTAAACAAAAACCGGCAAAGCTTAGCGTATTTTCACATTTGCTCTGGTTCCGCGGCTTCAGTGAGAATGAATCAAGCGTTCCATTAAATAAGATCCGGTGGCGTTATTCTTTTCCGTCTCTTTGGCGAGCGGATTGTTATCTTTATTCAGGAGAAAGAGTGCAAATGACATTATCTAAATGGGTATTTTCAGCATTGATGGTCGCCAGCCTGCCAACGGCCTGGGCTGCGGAACAAAATGTCCCGACTGAAAGCTCTTTGCACGTGTCGGCCGACAGCAAGCTGAAAAGCCAGCTGCCTGCTGAGATCCTGAAGCGCGGTTATATCGTCGCCGGAACCAACCCAAATACGCCGCCAACCACCTTTTATAAAGAAGATAACCGCACGCTGGTCGGTCGCGAGATCGACATTATGAATGCGGTCGGCGAACGCCTGGGCATTCCGGTGCACTGGCAGGATACCGGCGGCTTCGACAACATTATTCCGGGGCTGAAATCCGGCCGTTACGATGTGGCGCTGTCGAATATCAACGCCACCAAAGCCCGCCTGGCGCAGGTCGATTTCGTTGGCTATTACAACGCCTCGCGTCTGGGGATCATTGCCCAGAAAGAGGCCAACGTGAAGCCGTTTACCTCGCTGCTGGACGTCTGCGGTAAAACGGTGGGCGCCGGTGCCGGCACCACGCAGCTGACGCGTCTGGACCAGGCCAGCAAAGCGTGTGAGGCCGCCGGCAAGCAGCCGATTAAAACGGCGGTATTCCCGGATCGTCCGGCCGGTGTTCAGGCGGTGGTGAGCGGGCGTGTGCCGATGTTCTTCGGCCCGTATGAAGGTCTGACCTATCAGGTCAGCCAGGTTCCCGTGCTGGCCTTACCGGGCCAGATCCACGTCGACGATGCGCCGGTGTCCGTGGCCTTCGCTAAAGATTCTCCGCTGGAGCCTGCGGTGCAGGCCGCACTGAACTCGCTGATCGAAGACGGTTCGTACCAGAAAATTCTCGATAAGTGGAACATCGGCTTCGGCGCGGTGAAAGAAGCTAAACGCAATCTGGATATTTTTAAATGAGTAAAGACGACAGCCATCAGGATCCCGACACGCTGCGCATTGTCGGCAAACGCTATTATGGCCGCTGGATCAGCGCCTTAGTGGTGCTGCTGATGCTGGCTGCGGCGGTCAGCTCGATGGTACAGAACCCGCGTTTTGAGTGGCAGGTGATTGCCGACAGCTTTACCCAGCAGTCGATCCTGCAAGGGGTGCTGATGACGCTGCAGCTGACGGCGATTTCGGTGGTGCTGGGCTTTACCGGCGGCACGGTGCTGGCGTTAATGCGGCTCTCTTCCAATCCGGTGCTGGTCAGCGTCAGCTGGGCCTATACCTGGTTTTTCCGTGGCGTGCCGATGCTGGTGCAGCTGTTTCTCTGGTACAACATTGCCGCGCTCTATCCAAAGGTCTCTGTTTCGCTGCCCTGGGTCGGCGAGCTGTGGAGCGCGTCGTCGAACTCGCTGATCAGTCCGTTCAGCGCGGCGGTGATCGCCCTGGTGATGCACCAGGCGGCCTATGCGGCAGAAATTGTGCGCGCCGGCATCCAGAGCGTCGGCAACGGCCAGCTGGAAGCGGCCAAAGCGTTGGGCTACCGTCCCTCCGAAATTTTCCGCTATACCGTGCTGCCGCAGGCGATGCGCGCCATCCTGCCACCGGCGGGCAATGAAATCATCGGCCAGCTGAAAACCACCGCGGTGGTGTCGGTGATCGCCCTGCAGGACGTGCTGTTTTCGGCGCAGATTATTTACCAGCGCACCTATCAGGTGATCCCGCTGCTGCTGGTGGCGACGCTGTGGTATCTGCTGATGACTTCGGTGCTGTCAGTGGGACAATTCTACGTTGAGCGCTACTTTGCGCGCGGCGTCACCCGTAAAGAGAAGCGCGAATGGTTCAAACGCAAGCCGGCAACCTTTACCGCAGAGCAGGGGAGAGTGAGCAATGGCTGAAGCTATCTCGTTACGTAAAATCACCAAACGTTTTTCCGGCGTCACCATTCTGGACGGCATCGATCTGGATATTGCCGCCGGTTCGGTGACCACTATCCTCGGCCCGTCGGGCTCGGGTAAATCGACGCTGCTGCGCTGCATTAACCATCTGGAAAAGCTCGATGGCGGCACCATCCGCATCGGTGGCGCGTTGGTGGGCTATCAACAAAAGGGCCAGCTGCTGCACGAGCTGAGCAGCAAGCAGATCGCCGCACAACGCAGCCAGATCGGCATGGTTTTCCAGCAGTTCAATCTGTTTCCACACCGCACGGTGCTGCAAAACGTGATTGATGCGCCAATGCGGGTGAAAAAGCTCAGCCGTCAGCAGGCGGAAAGCAAAGGTCTGGCGCTGCTGAAGCAGGTCGGGCTGGCGGGACGTGAACACGACTGGCCGCAGCAGCTCTCCGGCGGTCAGCAGCAGCGCGTGGCGATTGCCCGGGCGCTGGCGATGGATCCCGAGGTGATGCTGTTTGATGAGCCCACCTCGGCGCTGGATCCGGAGCTGGTCGGCGAAGTATTGCAGGTGATCAAACAGCTGGCGCACTCCGGCATCACCATGGTGATCGTCACCCATGAAATCGGCTTTGCCCGTGAAGTGGCGGATAACATCGTCTTTATGGAAGAAGGGAAAATCGTTGCCTCCGGACCGACTTCAACCGTACTTGACGAAGCGCAAAACCCGCGCGTCCGTCATTTTTTAGCCACGGTACTTTAACCGTCGCGTTTTAACCGGGAAACACCATGACCGCTACCCGCGCTATGCATAGCTCGCACTGGGGGGCGTTCAGCGCCCTCAACGACAACGGCACCTTGCACATCACCCCGTTCAGCGGCGATCCCGATCCCAGCCCGCTGCTCCAGAATTTTGAGAATGTCCTGCGTCATCCGGTGCGGCTGGCAACGCCGATGGTGCGTCGCGGCTGGCTGGAGGATGGGCCTGGCCCTGACGACCGGCGTGGGGCGGATGACTACATCGCCATCAGCTGGGAGCAGGCCTACAGCCTGGCCGCCGCTGAACTGAAGCGGGTAGCCGGGCTGGCAGGCCCGGAAGCGGTGTTTGGCGGCTCCTACGGCTGGTCGAGCGCCGGGCGTTTCCATCATGCGCAAAGTCAGGTTCATCGCTTTCTTAATACCAGCATTGGCGGCTACGTCCGTTCGGTTAACAGCTACAGTTCGGGCGCGGCGTCGGTGATCCTGCCGCATATCGTGGGCGACATGAACGAGATTGCCCGCCGTGGCGTCAGCTGGCAGGAAATTGCCGAACACAGTGAAGTGGTGCTGTCGTTTGGCGGCCTGGCGCTGAAAAACTCGCAGGTGGCCAGCGGCGGCCTTAGCGAACATACCGAACGCGGCTTTATTCAGCAGGCGGCCCGTCGCGGCGCGCGCTTTATCTCGGTCAGTCCGCTGGCCAGCGATCTGCCTGACGAAGCCCAGGGCGAGTGGCTTGCCATTCATCCCGGCACCGACTCGGCACTGATCCTCGCGCTGTTGCAGATCCTTAAGCAGCGGCAGTGGAGTGATGAAGCCTTTCTGGCGGACTACTGCGTCGGCTGGCCGCAGCTGGTGGCCTACCTGAACGGCGAGCAGGACGGGCAGCTTCGTGATGCCGCCTGGGCCGCAGAGATTTGTGGTATTCCGGCGGCGCGCATCGAGGCGCTGGCAGAACAGCTGCACGGTAAGCGGGTGATTGTCAGCGTGGCGCATGCGTTGCAGCGCGCGCAGCATGGCGAACAGCCGGTGTGGTTAGGGCTGGTGCTGGCGGCCGCATTGGGCCAGCCGGGGTTGCCGGGCGGCGGCTATTCCTATGCGCTTGGCGCGTTGGGCCATTATGGCAAGCAGCATAACCGGGTGGCCTTTCCCGCGCTGCCGCAGGGCAAAAACGGCATCGACCGGCTGATCCCGGTGGCGCGCATCTCCGATATGCTGCTGCATCCGGGCGAAAAGTTTCGCTACAACGGCCGCACGCTGACCTATCCCACCATCAAACTTGCCTGGTGGGCGGGTGGAAATCCGTTTCATCACCATCAGGATCTCGCCCGATTACGTAAGGCGTTCGCGACGCTGGACACGTTGATTGTGCATGAGGTGGCCTGGACGTCGACCGCCCGTCATGCCGATCTGGTGCTACCCGCGACCATGACCCTTGAGCGTGAAGACGTTGGCGGCGCACCGACCGACCGGCATTTGATTGCCATGCAGCAGGTGGCCGCGCCCTATGGCGAAGCGAAAGATGATTACAGTATTTTCAGCGAGCTGTCGCGGCGGCTGGGCAGCGAGCAGGCCTTTACCGAAGGGCGCAACGCACGCGAATGGCAGGCGCATCTCTATCAGCAAATGCAGGAAAAACTGCAGCAGCAGGGCATCAGCGTGCCGGATTTCGCCACCTTCTGGCAGCAGGGGATCCTCGAGCTGCCGCAGAGTGATGACGCGGGCAGGCTGCTGCGTCACTTCCGGCGCGATCCGCAGCAGCATCCGCTGCCGACGCCGAGCGGAAAAATCGAAATTTATTCCGCCACGCTGGCCAGTTTTGACAATGCGGACTGTCCGGGGCATCCGGTGTGGCTGACGCCGCTGCAGCAGCCAGACGAGCAGTACCCGTTCTATCTGATTGCCAATCAGCCCGCCTCCCGTCTGCACAGTCAGCTGGATTTTGGCCGCTTCAGCGTCAGCCAGAAGCGCGGTGGGCGTGAGGTGTGCAGCATGCATCCGCGGGATGCGCAGCAGCAGGGCATTGCCGAGGGTGACGTGGTGGAAATCACCAACCCGCGTGGCACGGTGCTGGCCAGCGTAACGCTGAGCGAGAAGGTCAGAACCGGCGTGGTGCAGTTGCCGACCGGCGCCTGGTACGATCCGGTCGATCCGTTAGCGGAGCAGCCGACCTGTCGTCACGGCAATCCCAACGTGCTGACGCTGGATATCGGCACCTCAGGCCTGAGCCAGGGCTGCACCGGGCAAATAACCGTGGTGCAGATCCGCAGGTTTACGGG
This sequence comes from Erwinia billingiae Eb661, assembly GCF_000196615.1. Classification (NCBI taxonomy): domain Bacteria; kingdom Pseudomonadati; phylum Pseudomonadota; class Gammaproteobacteria; order Enterobacterales; family Erwiniaceae; genus Erwinia; species Erwinia billingiae. The sequence continues at coordinate 4,356,867 of NC_014306.1, read as the reverse complement.
TGAGCCGCCGGCCGTAAGGGCGTTCGAACCGCCGGTGATTAGCCGCAACCCGCCTCAAGCGTCGGCAGCGGCTGGCGATGTGGCGCCTGGAGCGTAAAGCCTGCGAGGAACGTTTTCGCTATTATCAGGAAGGTCGGGAAAGTCAGGGAAGTCGGGAAAGTTGGGGATGTAAGGGATGTTAGGGATGTTAGGTAAGTCGTCTGGATGTTTCGGTGTATTGCTCAGGGAGAGAGGGGGGAACACAAAGACGCCGTAAACCCATCCCTGGGGGCTCAGCGGCGACATCCCTGTCGCCGATGCTTTGCTTTTCCCCCCTCTCTCCCTTCCCCTCAGGCTTCAATAATGAATGGTCGATTGTGGACGCACAGGTCAAAACCCGCTGACTTCACTCTATGCTTTGACCAAACTTGATTTGATTTTGACCTGTGTGACCAGCGTACCACCCGAGCAGTTTTTGATCTGTGTGACCACCGTACCACCCAACGACGCTGATGTTATTGGGTGGCGGCATAGAGCGCATTAGCCGGGTGTCTGCGGCAGGGATGCCGCAGCCAAGCCTCCAGGGATGGATTCACGGCGTCCCGGATAATGCGCTCTATGCTGACGCCATACCACCGAAGCGGGTTTTGACCTGTGTGTTAGGGACGTCGTCTGGATGTTTCGGTGTATTGCTCAGGGAGAGAGGGGGGAACACAAAGACGCCGTAAACCCATCCCTGGGGGCTCAGCGGCGACATCCCTGTCGCCGATGCTTTGCTTTTCCCCCCTCTCTCCCTTCCCCTCAGGCTTCAATAATGGATGATCAATTGTGGACACACAGGTCAAAACCCGCTGACTTCACTCTATGCATTGACCAAACTTGATTTGATTTTGACCTGTGTGACCACCGTACCACCCAAGACGCTAATGCTATTGGGTGGCGGCATAGAGCGCATTAGCCGGGTGTCTGCGGCAGGGATGCCGCAGCCAAGCCTCCAGGGATGGATTTACGGCGTCCCGGAAAATGCGCACTATGCTGACGCCGAACCACCGAAGCCGCTTTTGACCTGTGCATCCGCCAAACCTATCAACGACGCCAACTTTACAGGGTGGCGGAATACAGCGCCGCGATCAGCATCGCCGTTAACCTCGGTAGGGAATCTGGCGTGGCCAGTTGGCACAGCGAGGCAATCTCCTCGGCCTCGTCCTCTGAACCTGCGCCCAGGCAACTGCGTAATTTCGCCTGCAAATCGACCGGCGTTGCCAGGCTTTCGCTGCGCGTCATGCGGCAGCTTAACGGCTCGGCGTCAGTAAACCAGATCGTCACCTTATGGAATCGCGCGGCCGGATCCAGTTCATCCGGCGGTGCCGAAAAATCGGGACAGCGCTGCACGCGATCTGCCAGACTGGCGATCACCGGATTCACCGGTCCTTCCGCCACATCCTCCAGCGCCACGCCGTCAAATAACAGGCTGGAAGCAATCACGTATTCCAGGCTGAAGCGCGCCTCGATGCCATTTTTCGGCTGCGTGACCGACGCGGCAATGTCACCGCCCGGTGGGAAAGCCACCTCAATGCGGCTGATGGCGGCGTCCATCGCCTCCACATTGCCCTGAAACCGTGGCAGCGCCTGCTGACGCAGGCGGCGCGCCACGTCTGCGGCGGTATGGGTGCCTCCGCAGGTGGCATAGGGCTTAAACTCCAGACCTGGCGACTGGATGCGCCATGGCGTGCCCCAGTGCTCAACCAGCTTTGTCGCATCGCTCTGCTCGCCGCAGCAGGCGAGTAAGAACGCCTCGATCACGCCCTGCGGCTGCCCGCCAAAGCCAGCCAGCGTCAACCGTCCGGCAAGCACCGCACTCTGCGCCGCCAGCCCGGCATGCAGCGGCTTGGTGGCGGAGCCAAACTGGGCACGCAGCCCGCTGGCCTGGGTGGTGGCGATGCCGAGGATCACCGCCGCCTGATGTTCATCGGCCTTCAACAGGCGTGCCACCGCCGCGGCGGCCGCCAGCGTGCCCAGCGTGGCGGTACTGTGGAAACCGGACTGGTAGTGACGCTGCGTCGCCGCCAGCCCCAGCCTTCCCGCCACCTCGACGCCAATCACATAGGCATCCAGCAGCGCGTCGGCGTCGGGCTGAACGTCTGCCGCCAGCGCCAGCAGCGCCGGCAGGATCACCGTGCTGGGATGGCCGCGAAAATCAGGGTGAAAATCATCGTAATCGAGCGCGTGGCCGGCATAACCAAGCAGCAGAGCACGCGTCTGCGCATCCTGCGCCTGACTGACGCTGCGCAGCGCACTCAGGCCACTGTCGCTGATGTCGCCACGCAGTATTGGGAGCGTTACCGCCACATAATCCAGCAGGCCCGCTCTGGCCCGCTCACGCGCGGCGCTGTCCGGCTGACTGCGGACAATCAGTCTGGCTAGCGGTGGGGTAATGGCCATTGGCTCTCCGGGATTCATGACGATGACGGCGGAAGATGCGCAGCGAGCAAATCGGTAAAGCCGCTGCGCTGACAAAGTGCCTGAAGTTGGGCGATCAGCGCGGCGGGCAGCGGGATGCCGCTCAGGCTGCGCTGCTGATGCGTCTGGTTTTCAATGTCACCGGCGACCAGCACCGGCTTACTGGCATCGGCGGGCGGCGTGTCATGCAGCGTATCAATAATGTGGTCGAGGCCCTGACGGAAGTCGGACGGATCGCCAAACGCCGCAGGATCGATGACCAGGAAAAAGTGGCCGATATCTGGCATGCCGCCCGCCGGACGCGTGGCGGCAAAGGAGGCGCCGGCCAGCGGGCCCGCCAGAATTTGCGCCAGCATCGCCAGGCCATAACCCTTGTGGCCGCCGGTCTCTTCCAGACCGCCCAACGGCGTCAGGCCGCCAAGCGGGCGCTGGAAAACGTACTCCATGCCCAGCGCGCTGTCGGTGACGGCCTCGCCGTGTTCATCACTGACCCAGCCCGGCGGCAACGCCTGACCGGTAAAGTCATATACCTTGACCTTGTTGGCCGCCACGGTAGTGGTCGCCATATCCAGCACGAAATCGGCGTTTCGCTCAGCGGGTGCGGCAAAGGCGAGGGGATTGGTGCCCAGCACCGGCACCTGTGCGCGGCTGGGCACCAGCATTCTGCTGCGGGTGGTGCTGGTGATCAGCGCAATCTTGCCTCTGGCCGCCGCGTAACGGGCATACAGCCCGGCGGCACCAAAATGATTGGAATGACGTACCACTACGCTGCCCATGCCGGACAGCTCGCTTTTCGCCACGGCGGTCTGGATCGCCAGTAACGCCGTGGCGTGTCCCAACGAATGGCAACCGTCGATCACCGCCGTTGCCGGAGTTTCCCTGATGATTTTCGCCCGTCCGGCCGGGTTCCACAGTCCGGCCTGCAATAATTTATCGTAATGCGGCAGCATCGAGATGCCGTGGGAATCGACGCCAAACAGATCGGTTTCCACCATTAATTCAGCAGTTTGCACCGCGATATCCTCCGGCATTCCCCAGCCGGTCAGGATGGTTTCCGCCTGGCGCATCAGCAGCGCAGCGGGCAGGGTCACCGCCTGATTCATTGCGAGGGTCCTGATGCGTGCGTTTCCTGACTGAGTTTTTCCAGCGCGTTGACCGCAAGCGTCGCCAGATAATCGGCGGTGGGGAACAGCGCGCGATCGTCAACGCGGAATTCGGGATGATGGAGGGCGAACGGCCCGCCGGATCCCACCATCACAAAGGCACCGGGGATCTGCTGCTGATAGAAGGCGAAGTCCTCGCCGATCGGGCTGGCCTCGACCACTCTGGCGGCAAAACCGGCCAGCGGCGCCTGCGCCAGCGCAAATTCAGCCCAGGCCGGATCGTTAACCACCGACGGCGGGCCGGCCTGCCAGTCCAGCTCAATGCGCGCAGCATAGGTCTCGCCCAGTCCCTGCGCCACCTGACGAAAACGCTGCTCAATCTTCTCGCGGGCCCCGGCGCTAAAGGTGCGCACGGTGCCCTCCAGCCAGGCGCTGTCCGGGATAACGTTCCAGGTGGTGCCGCTGTGGATCTGGGTGATCGACACCACCGCATTTTCCGCCGACGACAGATTACGGCTGATCACCGTCTGTAGCGTGCCGATCAGCTGTCCGGCGATGACGATCGGATCGTTGCCTTCGTGCGGCTTAGCCGCGTGGCTGCCGGTGCCGGTAATGGTCAGGGTGAAACGATCGACGCCTGCGGTGAGCGCGCCGCCTTTGCTGCCAATCACCCCCACCGGCAGCGACGGATCGTTATGAATACCAAAGATCGCTTTTGCCTGATCCAGTGCGCCGGTTGCCAGCAGCGCCGGCGCGCCCATGCCGGTCTCTTCTGCGGCCTGGAACAGGATGCGGACCCGTCCCGGCAGAGTGGCCTCAATTTTTTTCAGCAAAATGGCGGCACCCAGGGCGGCCGAGGCATGAAAATCATGACCGCAGGCATGCATCACGCCAGGATTTTGCGAGAGGTATTCCACCCCCGATTTTTCCTCAATCGGCAGGGCGTCAATATCGGAACGCAGCACGATCAGCGGGCCGTCACCGTCGCCGACTTCGGCAACCAGACCGGTCGGCAGCGGCAGGTCCAGAATGCGGATCTGATGTTCTTCCAGCGCCGCTCTCAGGCGGGCAGTGGTCTCAAACTCCTGGTTGGACAGCTCAGGATGGCGATGCAATTCGTGACGAAAGGCCTGCAGCTGCGCGGCCAGAGGCTGGTGCTTTTCACTGATATTCATGGTTTATCCTGACGGGTCGTCGATGAGGCGGATTTCTCCAGCCACTGCTGATGGGCGGCCTCATCGAGAATTTTCTTCATATACAGCGTGATATGTCCTTTGCCCAAATCGGTCTGGTGCATGGCGACAAAACCGCGGTTCAGGTACATCTCTTTCAGCCAGGGATGGCTGACGGCGGTGCCGAGCGAAACGGCCGGGGCTTTTAACTGCGCCCGCAGAATATGCGTTTCTACCCAGTCCAGCATCGCGCGGCCCAGCTGCTGACCCTTATATGCCGGGTCGGTGCCGAACCAGCCGATATGCGGCAGGCCAAACGGGCCGGGCAGCGGTCCCCAGGGAAAACGCAGGGTCAGCGAACTGGCCAGCCGATCGTCGGCGAACAGGCCATACACCGCGTGCTGTTGCAGGTGGCGGGTGACCCGATCCAGGTCGGCGGTGGCGGCATCAAAGTGGATCCCCAGCGCGCGGATGGGGGCATACGCGGCCAGCATCAGGGTCAGATAGGCGTGACGATCGTCCAGCGTCAGCTGGCGGAAATGCAGATTCATGCGGTGCTCCCTGACTGGAAATAAAAAAATTCAGTGCCGTTCTTTATTATTCGTCATGCTGTTTCGCAAGCGTTGAGAATAATCATGCCGTCTTTAAATTTCGCACAGCAAGCTATTTATCCCTATAGCTTTTATTTGCATAAGCTCTTGCGAATTTGTCGTAAAGGATCGGGAATGCCTGATTGCTTCTGCACTTTTCTTTGTAGCATGATGAATGAAGCGCCGCTGGTAGCAAGGCAGACAACCACTTTCTCAGCAGTCAGCCCGTTTCAGGTAAAACGTTTCAGGGAAAAAGTTCGCCCGGTTCCACGCAGAATAAATTAAAAGGTCACAGCGTGTTTTCAATAAAATCCCCTAAACAGTATTCGCAACTTCCCGGTATTCGCGCACGGGTGGGTGAATTAATTTCCCCGCTGGCGAACAGGATTTTCATTATTTCCAGCCCGGCGGCCTGGCAGGCCGTTAACCCGGAACTGGAAAACAGCCTGGCCGCCGCCGGCATCCGCTATCAGCTGGCAATGCTCACCACTGAATGTACGGAGGTGGCGATTGCGGATTTGACGGCGGAGATGCAGGCGCACGGCAGCACGCTGGTGCTGGGCATCGGCGGCGGGCGCGTGCTGGATACGGCGAAAGCCGTCGGTAACGCGCTGGACGAGGTGAAGATTGTCACCCTGCCAACGCTGGCCGCCACCTGCGCCGCCTGGTCACCGATCAGCATTCTCTATACCGCCAGCGGTGCCCATCAGCGCAGCCAGCCGTTAAGCCAGATGCCCGAGCTGGTGCTGGTGGACAGCGAAATCATTGCCCGCAGCGACGTCCGTTTCCTGAAAGCGGGCATCGTCGATGCGCTGGCCAAGTGGTATGAATTTCAGCCCTATCAGCGGCATAACCCGGACAACCTGGCGCTGAATTTGAAGGCGCTGATGGCCCGTCAGGCGGTAGAAGTGTTCGCACAATGGGGCGAGCAGGCGGTGCTGGATAACCAGCAGGGCCAGGTTACGCCCGCGCTGGAGAAAGTCATTGAAGGCTGCATTGTGTTAGCCGGTATGGCCAACAGCATTCGCGATGCCGATCCGACGCCGGGTTTTGCCCACGCCATTCACAATCGTCTGACGCATCAGCCCGAGCTGCATGACTGGCTGCACGGTGAGAAAGTCGGCTTCAGCCTGCTGGTGCAGTCGCGGATGCAGCAGCCGGATGGCCAGCCCGACGCCGGTTTGCTGGCGCTGCTGCGGCAGTACGATGCGCCGCTAACCCTGGCACCGCTGACCGGCAACCGCAGAGAGGCGATCCAACGCATCGCCCGCGAAGTGAAATTTTCGCCCGCCAGCGCCGCGCGTCTGCCGTTCGAGATTTCCCCGGCCACGCTGGAAAAAGCCTTGCTGGCGACCGAAATTGGCTAACCCTTTTCAGACGCAGGCCGTGTTGGCGTGCGCTTTATTATTCCAGGACTGATTATGCAACCGACTCCGTCTTCACCCCGCCAGCTTCGCCTGGGTTTGTTCGTTCAGCCGTTGGGGCAGCACGTCAGCGGCTGGCGTCTGACCCGCCAGTTAGGTTCGCCGACCGATATCGACTGGCTGATCCAGATCGCGCAGAAGGCCGAAGCCGGCCTGTTTGATATGTTTTTCGTCGGTGATGCGCTGGCCACCAGCGTGCACCGCCTGCCATCCACCATGGCGCGCCTTGAGCCGCTGACCTTACTGTCGGCGCTGGCGGTATCAACCAAACATATCGGCCTGGCGGCCACCGCTTCCACCACCTTCAGCGATCCCTTTACCCTCGCGCGCAGCTTCTCGTCGATTGACCATATCAGCCGTGGCCGGGCGGCCTGGAATGTGGTGACCTCGTTCTCCACCGACGTGGCGCGCAACTTCAGCCGCGACGATATGCCGGGCCATGCGGAACGCTATGCCAAAGCGCGCGAATTCCTCGAGGTCTCCTTCAAGCTGTGGGAAGCCTGGGAAGAGGGCGCGGTGCAACCGGATGCCGCCAGCGGCAGCTATTTTGTTGATGACAAGATCAAGGCGATTAATCATCAGGGTGAGCATTATCAGGTGCAGGGCCCGCTGAATATTTCCCGTTCACCGCAGGGACGGCCGGTGATCATTGAAGCCGGTTCCTCGGAGGATGGTCAGGCGCTGGCGGCGGAAACTGCCGAAGTGGTGTTTACCGCGTCCGCCAGCCTGGAAGAAGGTCAGGCGTTTTACCGCTCCCAGAAGCAGCGGGTGAAAGAGGCCGGACGCAACCCGGATCATCTGCTGATTTTGCCGGGCGTGATGCCGATTGTCGGCAGAACCCGTGAAGAGGCGCAGGCGACCTGGAAAGCGCTGAATTCGCTGGTGGATATTGAGAATGGCCTGCGCCAGCTGTCGGCACGCTTCGGCCTCGATCTCAGCCAGTATCCGCTGGACGGCCCGGTGCCGGATGCGCCGGAAGGCGAGGGTAACCAGAGCCGGGTACGGCTGTTTACCGAGATGGCGAAACGCGACAACCTGACACTGCGCGAGCTGGCAGCGGTAGCCGCCGGATCCCGTGGGCATCGCGTGGTAGTGGGCACGGCCGAAGATATCGCCGATGACTTCCAGCAGTGGCTCGAGCAGTCGGCGGCGGACGGCTTCAACATCATGCCTGCCACCGTGCCGGAGCAGCTGGATCTGTTTATCGAGCTGGTGGTGCCGGAGTTGCAGCGCCGTGGCCTGTTCCGCGAGCAGTATCAGTTCAACACCCTGCGCGAAAACCTCGGGCTGCCCGACTACAACTGATCCTTTTCTCAGCCGGATGCGCTCCGGCTTAACCGCGAGATCTCTTCATGACCATTACCCTGTCCCGCCGTGTTCAGCGCGTTTCCCTGTCGGCGAATGCTGCCGCCCGTCAGCTCACCCAGCGCCTGCAGGCGGAAGGGGTGGATATTCTCGATCTTACGGTGGGTGAGCCCGATTTCGATACGCCTGAACATATCAAGCAGGCGGCATACCAGGCGATTGCGCGCGGCGAGACCAACTACACGCCGACGCCCGGCACGCCAGCGCTGCGTCAGGCGGTGCAGCGTAAACTGTTGCGCGAAAATCAGCTGGCGTATGACATCAACCAGATTGTGATCGCCAACGGCGCCAAGCAGATCATCTTTAACGCCTTCGCCGCCACGCTGAATGACGGCGATGAAGTGCTGGTGCCGGTGCCTTACTGGCCGACTTTTCCGGACAGCGTGAAGTTTAACGGCGGTGAGCCGGTGCTGCTGGATTGCCCGCTGGAGCAGGGCTTCAAGCTGCAGCCGCAGCAGTTAGCGGCAGCGATTGGGCCGAAAACCCGCTGGCTGGTGCTGAATTCGCCGGGTAATCCCAGCGGCGCGGTGTATGACGCCGCCGAACTGTCGGCGCTGGCGGCGGTGCTGCGCCAGCATCCGCAGGTGCTGGTATTGCTGGATGAGTTGTATGAGCACGTGCTGTTCGATGGCCGCCAGCATCAAAGCCTGCTGAACGTTGCGCCGGACCTGAAGGATCGTATTTTGCTGGTGGGCGGGGTGTCGAAAACCTACGCCATGACCGGCTGGCGCATTGGTTTCGGCGCGGGCCCGAAAGTCCTGACCGACGCGATGGCGGTGGTTCAGTCGCAAAACAGCTCGGGGGCCGGATCGGTCAGCCAGGCTGCGGCGGTGGCGGCCTTTAACGGCGGGCTGGATTTTCTGGTGCCTCAGCTTGCGGCCTATCAGCAACGTCGCGACAGCCTGGTGGATGCATTGAGCACGGTGGATGGCCTCAGCGTCAGCTCGCCGGCCGGGGCCTTCTTTGTGTTGTGCCGCTGCGCGGACGTGCTGGGTCGCATCCGGCCCGATGGCCGCCCGCTGGCAAGTGAAGAGGATGTGCTGAGCTATTTACTGGAGAGCGGCGTGTCCGGGGTGGCGGGCAGCGCCTATGGCCTGTCGCCGTATTTCCGGCTGTCGATTGCGACGGACCTGGCGTCGGTACGCGAAGCCGGTCGCCGCATCCAGACCGCCTTCGGGCAGCTGCGCAAGGCGTGATCGACGGGGCGTAACCTTGCCAATAACGGTCGGTGTAACTTCACGATTAAGTCAGGCGTAACCTCGTATCCGGTTACGCCTGACCCCTTAAAACCGCTCTGCGCGGAACGCCGCCAGCATCGGATGTTTTTCCCCACTGACAATTTCCCCGGCCAGCAGCTCGCCAACAATCAGCCCCAGCGTGGCGCCTGAATGGGTGAAGGCGACATAGCAGCCCGGCACTTTTTCCAGTTCACCCAGCACCGGATCGCCATCGCCCGGGATCGGCTTCAGCCCGGCCTTCCAGCCAGCGGCTTGCAGCGGCGGATGCCCGGCCAGCAGCTTCGTCGTCTCCGCCATCAGCTCGGTGACCACCGCCGGCGGGATCTGATAGTTGCCTGCGGCATCCTGGGTAAACTGCGCTTCATACCAGTCATGATCCATCACTAACGTACTGCCCGGATTGGGTCGCACCGCCGATCGTGGCGTATTCAGCACCGCTTTCAGCCCGTGATCGACCGGTTCGCTGGTTACCAGCATCGACACGGGCGAACCGTTGGGAATGGTCACGCCCAGCGGCTTCACCACGTCAGGGGTATACGGTCCGCAGGCCACCACCACCACCCCGGCGGAAAACGCACCGGCCGCAAGGGTGGACACGCCGGTGGCGCGTCCTGCGCTGTCGGTTTGCACCGTGGCTTTCCCGGCCTGCTCAACCAGCTTGCCGCCCGCGGCCTTGAACTCGGCCAGCAGCTGGCTAATCAGCGGCGGCAGGCTGACCCAGCCCTCGCCGGGATTGAAGATGGCGGTGGCGGCCATCGCCCCGCTGGCGATATTCGGCGTAAAACGGTCGACGGTGTCGGGCCCAACCAGCACCGAGGCATAGCCGTGGGCCGCTTCATAGGCATGACGCGCCAGGCTGCCGGCCTCGTCGTTTTTGCTCCAGCACAGGCCGCCGTCAAAACGCAGCCAGTCGACGTCGGGCTGCTGAGAAAACAGCGTGCGATAGCGGTCGATCCCGGCCATGCGCAGATTATGGTAGGCAAGCGAGCGCTCACCCGCAGAATTCAGCCAGGCCAGCGAGCGGCCGGACGCGCCGGAGGCGGGCTCAGCCTCGGTAATCAGCGTGACCTGTGCGCCAAAGCGCTGCAAATGGGTGGCGATGGAAACACCGATAATGCCGCCGCCGATCACGGCAACGGTCTTGCTTGAAGCGGTTACAGCCATATAACAAATTCCTTATCAGTCAGACAGAGTAAGAGGCGGTCAACGGCCAACAGGGCGTTACAGCACTTCCGAAAGAAACTGGCGCAAACGGGCCGATTGCGGGCGGTCGAAGATCTGCTCCGGCGTGCCGCTTTCGACAATTTCACCTTCATCCATAAACACCACCTGGTCGGCAACCTTGCGGGCAAAGCCCATTTCATGGGTCACCACCACCATGGTCATGCCACGCGTGCACAGGTCGGCCATCAGCGTCAGCACCCCTTTCACAAGCTCGGGATCGAGGGCAGAGGTCGCCTCATCAAACAGCATCACCTGCGGATCCATCGCCAGCGCCCGGGCAATCGCCACGCGCTGCTGCTGGCCGCCGGACAGATCGCGCGGGCGGTGGTCGGCGCGGGTGGTCAGGCCCACTTCATTCAGCCGGTCTGCCGCCAGCTTAAAGGCCTGCTTCTTCGGCAATCCTTTGATTTTCCACGGGGCCAGCGCGACGTTCTGCAAGGCGCTGTGGTCCGGGAACAGATTGAAGTGCTGGAACACCATGCCGATGCGCAGCCGCAGCGCGTCGGGGTTCTCTTTCAACACTGAACGGCCAGCCAGCAACACATCGCCGGATTTCGGCTCGTGCAGCCGGTTGATGCCGCGCAGCAGGGTCGATTTTCCCGAGCCGGACGGGCCAATAATGCAGGTGGTGGTGCCCGGTGAGACGCTGATCGACACCTTGCGCAGCACCTCAATCTCGCCGTAGGCCAGCGTCAGGTCACGCAGCTCAAGGCTGGCGCCGTGAAACGCGCGCTCCTCGACCGGCGCTGCCGGGGAAGTCTGCTTCAGCATCTTATTGTCCTCTGTCGGGCGTCAGCTGCGACGCAGGATGGGTGGCAAGCGCGTTGCGTTGCTGCACTTCGTCTACTTCTTTCAGCCCGCTTTGTGGCGCGGTCGCTTTGCGGCGTCCGGTGCGGTAACGGGCATCGACATAGTTCACCAGATGGGTCATCGGCACGGTGATCATCAGGTAGAACAGCCCGGCCAGCATCAGCGGTGACAGGTTGCCGGTCAGCACTGCCGCATCCTGGCCGACGCGGAACAGCTCGCGTTCGTTGACCATCAGCCCAAGCAGATACACCAGCGAGGAGTCTTTGATGATGGCAATAAACTGATTCACCACCGCCGGTAACACGCGACGGATGCCCTGCGGAATGATGATCAGGCTCATGGCACGGGCGTAGCTCATGCCCAGCGCGCGGCAGGCCTCCAGCTGTCCGCGTTCCACGCTTTGGATCCCCGCGCGGAAAATCTCGCCCATATAGGCGCTGGCAATCAGGCTCAGGGCGAAAATCCCCAGCGGATAGGGGCTGGGGCCAAAAATCTGATAGCTGAAGCGGGCCAAGCCCTGGCCGATCAGCAGGATGGTGAGGATCGACGGCAAACCGCGAAACAGGTCGGTATAGAGGCGGGCAGGAATGCGCAGCCAGCGGGACGGCGAAATGCCCATCAGCGCCAGCAGCAGGCCGATTGAGGTGCCCAGCACGGTGGCGCAGAGGGAGATGATCAGCGTGTTGATCAGCCCGGTGCCGAGCAGCTGCGGCAGAACCTGTAACATCGACGGAAAGTCGAAAAACGTTTTCCTCAGGATCTCGAAAATATCCATAGCAAGGACTCACTTTCTTTAGGCGGCGAGAAGGTCACGCCGCCGGGTAGAGGGGCGCGTTTTCAGGACTGGGTGGTCTGGTCAGCGGCAGGGAGATACTGTTTCGGCATCGGCGAGCCGGGGAACCATTTCTCATACAGGCGTTTCCAGGTGCCATCTTCCATCGCCGACTTAATCGCTTTATCCAGCGCGGTTTTGAACGCCACCTTGTTTTTGGCGATGGCAAAACCCGCCGGCGCGTCAAACGACGGAATGTCTGCGGCATGGATCAGGTCATAACGGTCGGCGTAGGTTTTGGCCGACTCATAATCGAGGAACACCGCATCCACCGTGCCGTTGTTCATCGCCGAGATCGCCGCGTTGTTATCCGGGAAGCGCACCAGGTCGGTCTGTTTAAAGTGATCGACCGCATAAGACTCCTGCAGGGTGCCCTGGATCACCGCCAGCCGGTGTTTGGCCAGCGTATCGACGTTCTTCACCCCCGAGGTTTTGCTGGTCAGCACCGTCAGGTAACCCGCCAGATAGCCGGAGGAAAAGTCCACCGTCTGCTCGCGCGCTTTGGTGATGCCAATCGCCGCCACGCCCGCGTCGTACTGACCGTTCGCCACCGCCGGCAAAATCCCGGCAAAGTCCTGTCCGATAAAGTCCACGTTGTTGATGCCGATGCGGTGCGCCACGTCGGTAAAGAACTCGACGTCGAAGCCGGTGAACTGGCCGTTGGCATCGGTGAAGGTATAGGGTTTGGCATCGCCAAGGCTGGCGACGCGCAGGTGGCCGGGCTCAATCAAACCATAGGGATTGTCATTACTGGCCGCCGAAGCAGCGTTGGTGAATAAAGAGACCGCAGCGAGAAGGGAAGCGGCCAGAGCGATCAGGGGCTTATGCGATTTCATAGTCAGTCCGTTTTTGTTGTGGATAACATCAACGACTATTGAGAGCGGATCGGTTTATTAGTATGAGACCGGTCTCAATGCAGGTGGCTGAAGGGCGACAGGGTGGTTGTGAGACCGGTCTCAAGTCAGCTATAGTGATAGTAGACACAGCCGGTAAAAGCCGTCAATCTTCATCCACTCAACATGTGATTCGAAATTATTATGACCAGAGCAGCAGCACGGGCCAAAGCCCCGACCGTCGCCGATGTGGCCCGCGAAGCGAACGTGTCGAAAGCGCAGGCCGCCCGCGCGTTGGGCGGCTATGGCGCAGTGAGTGACGAGGTGGCCACCCGCGTGACCGATGCCGCCAGCCGCTTAGGCTATCGCCCCAACGAGCTGGCGCGCAGCATGAACACCGGACGCTCGAACACGCTGGGGGTGATTGTCGGCGATATCGAAAATCCGCACTTTGGCCTCGCGCTGCGCGGCATCTCCGACGTGGCGCGCCAGGCGGGTTACCATGTGATCCTCAGCAACAGCGATGAGCAGGTGGACATCGAACAGGAAGCGGTGCGGGTGATGCTGGATAAGCGCGTGGACGGCATTATCGTCGCGCCCTGCAGCTCGGCGGCCGGAGACAATCCGCATCTGGCGCAGATTCTGGCGGATGGCTGTGCGCTGACGCTGTTCGATCGGGGCGTTTACGATCTGGATGTGGAGGTGATCGGCGTGGACTTTACGCCTGCGGCACAGGAAGCCACGCAGCAGCTGCTGGAACTGGGACACCGGCGGATTGCCTATGTCACCAGCATGCAGTGCGAGGGCGGCTATCAGCAGCCGGAGGATTTGGGGCTGACCCCGGTGGCGCAGCGTGTGGCGGGCATGGAACGGGCGTTTCTGCAGGCGGGCGTGACCTTCCTGCCGGAGATGATTAAAACCGATGCGATTGATGATGCGGCGATCGGCAAGATTGTCGCGCAACTGTTTGAGAATGGCCCGCCGCCGTCGGCGATTGTTGCCTCAGACAGCCTGATTGCCCAGTCGCTGATGCGTGAATTCGCGCTGCGCGGGCTGCGGATCCCGCAGGATTTGTCGTTCGTGATGTATGACAATTTCCCATGGACGGAAATCGTTTCGCCGCCGCTGTCGGTGATTGAGCAGCCGGTGTATGAGATGGGCCGGGAAGCCGCCCGCCGCGTGATTTCACAAATCCGTGGCGATGATGCCGGCTCCCAGCCCACTTTCACTCCCCGTTTTATCCGCCGGGGTTCGGTTGGTCCGGTCAGTACAGCTGGCGATACAGCTCGGTAATATCGGCCAGCGTGGCGTCGCGCGGGTTGCCGCCAGTGCAGACATCGTCCAGTGCCGCCTGCGCCAGCGCGGCAATGTCTTCTTCTTTCATCCCGACATCACGCAGCCTGGCGGGGATGCCGACGTCGGCGGACAGCTGTTTCACCGCGTCGACCGCCGCCACCCGCACTTCGCTCAGGCTCAAGCCGCAAACTCTTGGGACGTTCATCGCCCGGGCAATATCACGGTATTTTTCGCCGGTGTATTCGGCATTCCATGCCATCACGTGCGGCAGGATAATGGCGTTGGCCACGCCGTGCGGCACGTTGTAAAACGCCCCCAGCGGATGCGCCATGCCGTGAACCAGCCCCAGCCCGACGTTAGAAAAGCCCATGCCGGCGATATACTGTCCCAGCGCCATATCTTCCACACCCTTGGCTTCGCCTGCGACCGACGCCCGCAGCGAGCGGCTGATAATCTGCATCGCCTTCAGGTGCAGCGCATCGGTTAACTCCCACGCGCCTTTGGTGGTAAAGCCTTCAATCGCATGGGTCAGGGCATCAATGCCGGTGGCCGCTTTCAGCGAAGGCGGCATGCTGGCCATCATTTCGGCATCGACAATCGCCACCACCGGAATATCGTGCGGATCGATGCAGACGAATTTGCGGCGGTTCTCTTCGTCGGTAATCACGTAGTTGATGGTGACTTCGGCAGCGGTGCCGGCGGTGGTGGGAACAGCAATGATTGGTACTGACGGGTTGCGGGTGTCGGCGAAGCCTTCAAGGCTGCGCACGTCGGCAAATTCCGGGTTATTGATAATGATGCCGATGGCTTTTGCCGTGTCCTGCGGGGAGCCGCCGCCGATGGCGATCAGGTAGTCAGCGCCAGCAGTTTTAAACAGCTCCACGCCTTGCTGCACCACGCTGATGGTCGGGTTCGGCACCACCTCGTCATAAATCATATAGGGCAGATGGTGCCGGTCGAGCAGCGCGGTGACTTTCTCCACCACGCCGGCTTTCATCAGCGCCTTATCGGTCACCAGCAACGCTTTGGTAAAGTGGCGTTTGTTCACTTCACTGACGATTTGCGCGATCGATCCCGCACCAAACCAGGCTGTTTCATTCAATACCATTCTGTGTTGCATATCGGCTCCTGCCTTGAAGGTTTTTATTATTACTCGAGAGGTCGGGGGGAAATATGCGCAGGAAATAGCCGGTGGGGTATTGATGGAGATCAGTCCAGGGCGAGTTTTTCTCGCCCTGGTGAGGTTAACGCGATGGATTAATTGTGGGCATATTTGCCGGACGGTTTTTCGTCAGCGTCGGTGGAAATTTCTTCATCATCGGTGATTTCGGGCACCGACAGGCTGGCCGCCACGCCCCAGTAGTAACAAAACAGAGAGGCGATAGTTACCAGGATCATATCGGTCGGCGACGCGATCGCATTGATGCCGCCAAAGGTGCCGAGATACGACAGGATCAGCACCAGCAGATAGTAGACCAGCAACCACCAGGCGCATTTCAGATCGCGGCCTGAGGTGTCCGACTTCTTACCGAATAGCGCATAGCCCACCCACGCCAGCACCAGAATCGGGATCAGAATTTCGTTAACCGACCAGCCGCTCCAGTAAATTAGCAGCGTACTGGCGACAAACGCCAGCGGGCTGAGGATGGCGGCAACCGGCAGGCGGAACGGACGGGGCATATCCGGCAGATGACGACGGAATGCGCCCAGGGTGATCGGGCCCGGCATATAGGTGAACACGGTGGCCGAGGTAACGGCACCAATCAATCCGCCCCACACCTGGAACTCCGACGGCAGCGTCCAGGCAATCGACAGGATCAGTGACAGCCATAGCGCGCCGCGCGGCACGCCGGATTTGGCATCCACTTCACCAAAGATTTTAAAAAGGTGGCCGTTACGCGCCCAGGCAAACAGCACGCGGCTGGCCCCGGCGAGGTAAATATTGCCGGTACCGGCCGGAGAGATCACCGCATCGACGAGGATCAGGTTAATCAGCCAGGTGATCCCCAGGCTGCGCGCCAGATCGGCATACGGCGACTGGAATACCTGCTTCAGACCATCCCAGCCGTGCGCCGACAGCGCTTCGGACGGCACCGCACCCATAAACGCATATTGCAGGGCGATATAGATCACGAAGCTCACCGCGATGGCGATGATGATCGACAGCGGCACGTTGCGCTGCGGATTTTTGGCCTCACTGGCGAAGTCCACCGCCTGGCGGAAGCCGAGATAGGCAAACACGATGCCGGCACCGGTCAGCGAGGTGAAGATGCCATGCGCGCCGCCCGGTGGCGGTGGTGGCACATCGAGGTTGGCGCCGTGGTAATACATAAACAGCGTGCCGATGGTCAGCAGCGGCACGATGAATTTGAAGGTGGTGACGATGGTGTTCACCCGGCCAAAGAAGCTGACGCTCCAGTAGTTCAGCAGGAAGAAGCCGACCAGCAGCAGGATCTGCACCGCGAAGCCCAACGCCGTCGGGCCGCCCGCGCTGTTACTGACCGCCGGCCACCAGTACTGGGCATACTGACGCACCGCTTCCACTTCCACCCCGGCGGTGCTGGTGTAGGCCAGCAACGAACTGACGCCGATCACAAAGCCGACCACGTTGCCGTGTGAGAAGTTGGGGTAACGCACAAAGCCGCCGGCGCGCGGAATGGCGGCAGAAAGCTCGGCAAACACCAGGCCAATCATCAGCACGATAATCGCCCCTAAAATCCATGCCCATCCGGTCTGTGCCCCGGCATAACCGGAGCTGGTCAGCGCCGCATACAGCCAGCCGGAGCCGATCATCGAGCCGATCCCCAACAGGCTGAGATCAACCAACCCTAACTTTTGTTTAAATGCCGCCTTCGCCATAGGAACCTCATGATGTGATGTCGCGAGTTATTGCTTATCGCTTTCTATTTTGGGTAATACGGTAAAAGGGGGATGTAGCATATTACGTGCCAGTAAAAATAACGGCGCGTGACGGTATTAATTTACCGGCGAGTTTCTGATGATATAAGGGCGTAATACGGGCGGAATAATTGCGGAGGGCGTTGAATACATTCGCGAAGAAAAAAGGCGGTGAGCGCCAGCAGTGCGTTGCGCACCCGGATGATCCATTATTTAAACTTTATAATGGATATTTACATCCAGATATATTCGTGGCTTATTCCCGGCGGATTTAAGGCGTCCGCCGGGTGAATCGCATATTAGTTGGACATAATGCTGGCCGCTAATTGCGCACTGTCAGGCGTATTGCCGATTAATTCGGTCAGCAGATTATTCACCCCATCGCTCATCGGCGTGAAGTGCGTTTGCGCCGAGCGGGTGACCACAATAAACACGCCAACGCTGTACTGCGGCACCATCGCCATATAGGTAATAAAGCCACCGCCACCGCCGGTTTTCTGAATGATGCCAGGACGGCCGCCCTGAGGCGCCATATATACCCAACCCATGCCCAGCGCCGTGGCTTTGCCCGGCACATCCATGCCGATGACTCTGCTTAACTGGTCGCGCTGATAAATCATGGTCTGAATGCGGTCGGCCTGCGGCGTGCGCGGATGCACGTCGGAGGAAAGGAACTGCTGCATCCAGCGGCCCATATCATCCGGCGTCGAGTAAATGCCGCCGCTGCCGATCGCCGCCAGCGTATTCATGCACGGGCTGGCGCCTTTCGCGGCCACCATCAGGCGACGACACTGGTCCGGTGACGGCGTAAAGGTGGTGTCCTTCATGCCCAGCGGACGGGTAATTTCACGCTGAAGCAGCGCCGGATAAGGCACGCCGGAGGCTTTAGACAGCGCATCACCCAGCAGATCGAAGGCCAGATTAGAGTAGGCCGCCTGGCTGCCCGGCGCGGCTTTCAGCTGGGCATTGCCCAGCCAGTTCCAGCGCTGAGCGTGCGTCGGCCAGACAAACACCGGACGCTGCGCCTTACCGCCAGGCTGTTCGCGAGGCAGGCCGCTGGTGTGCGTCGCCAGGTT
This sequence comes from Erwinia billingiae Eb661, assembly GCF_000196615.1. Taxonomy (NCBI): domain Bacteria; kingdom Pseudomonadati; phylum Pseudomonadota; class Gammaproteobacteria; order Enterobacterales; family Erwiniaceae; genus Erwinia; species Erwinia billingiae. Next base: position 4,338,567 of record NC_014306.1, on the reverse strand, counting down.
GATCAGGCGAATGGTTTGCCCGGCGTAACCCGGCACGCTGCTGCCGGCAGGGGCATATTTGCTTAACGGATCGTCAAGGCGAACCACGCCCTGTTCAGAGAGCTTCACCAGCAGTTCGCTGGTCAGCAGTTTGGTCAGCGAGGCAATGCGGATCACCGAGTCTTTCTGCGGGCGCACGTTGCTGCCTGGACGGACATAACCCTGGCTGGCAAAAACGCGCTGGTTGGCATCAATTGCCACCATCGCCATGCCGGTTGCCTTGGTGTTGTAGAAGATGTTCTGCGCGTAGCGGTCAACAATCTGGGACGCAAGAAGCGGGTCGGGGCTGGTTCTCGCTGCCATGCCGCTAAGCGGAAGGGCAACAAGCATTAGTGCCAGCAAACGGTGAAGAAGGGGTTTCAACGTGCGGTCATCCATCTGAGTCAGGCTTAAGAGAAACCTTATAGTAATCTGTTTTAACCCGGCTTAAAAAGCCGTCAGCGTGCTTTTATCAGCGACTTTCGCCACAAATTTGTATCAAGAGGGCACTGGCGTGCCCTCTCAACAATCAGGCCAGCGCCTGACCGTGGTAGTGCGCGTCGTTAACCTTGAACACGCTGATCGCCCGCGACAGCTGTTCTGCCTGCTCTTGCAGCGATTGCGCCGCCGACGCCGACTGGTTTACCAACGCGGCGTTCTGCTGCGTCACCTGGTCCATCTGGGTGATCGCCATGCTGATCTCGTTGATGCCGGTGCTCTGTTCTGAGCTGGCAATTGAGATTTCGCCCATGATGGCGGTCACGCTTTTCACGCTGCTCAGCACTTCTTCCATGGTGGTGCCGGCTTTTGCCACCTGCTTGCCGCCTTCGTCCACTTTGCTGACCGAGTCTTCAATCAGTTGGGCAATCTCTTTCGCCGCTGAAGCAGAGCGCTGCGCCAGGCTGCGCACTTCCGAGGCCACCACCGCAAAGCCGCGACCCTGTTCACCGGCACGCGCCGCTTCTACCGCCGCGTTCAGCGCCAGGATGTTGGTCTGGAAGGCAATGCCGTCGATCACGCTGATGATGTCGACAATTTTACGTGAGGAGCCGTTAATCATCTCCATGGTGCTGACCACCTGCTTCACCGCATCACCGCTCTGGCTGGCAACTTTCGACGCCAGCGCGGCCAGTTCATTGGCCTGGCGGGCGTTGTCGGCATTCTGCTTCACGGTTGAGGTCATCTGCTCCATTGCCGAGGCGGTCTCTTCCAGCGAGCTGGCCTGCTGCTCGGTGCGTGATGACAGGTCCATATTGCCCGCTGAAATTTCGCTGGAGGCGTTATGGATCAAATCGGTGCCGGAGCGCACTTCGGTGACGATGCGCAGCAGGTTTTCGTTCATGTGCTTCAGGGCCTGCATCAGCTGACCGGTTTCATCGGTAGAGTTGACGCGGATCACCGTGCGCAGATCGCCAGCCGCCACGTTTTCGGCAATGGTCACCGCTTCACGCAATGGACGCACGATTGAGCGGGCGAGGAAATAGCCCAGCAGGACTGCGGCCAGGATCGCCAGGGCAGAGAAGATCAGGGTGATTTGAATCGCACTGTTCCCTTCCGTGCCGGCCAGCGCGCCTTCAGCGACCAGCTGTTGCGACTGCGAGTCGGCAAAGGCGGAGGCCAGATTCAGATAGGTATTCTGTGCCGGGGTCATTTTTTGCAGGGCGAATTCGGCCGCTTCATCTTGTTTACCGGCACGGATCATCTCCAGCAGCGTGGATTTAGCCGTTTCAAATGTCTGAGCCGCTTCTTTAACCGCCTGAATTTTTTTGATACCCACGGGCGTGGTTTGCAGCTGGGCAATTTTGCCCACCGCCAGATTGGTTTTGTCGGTGGCGTCAGTCAGCTGACCGAAGCGCTTAACGTTGTATTGTGGGCGGGTGGTGTCGATAACCATGCCGCGCAGGAATTTAATCTGATCGTTGACGCCATCGCGCACGTCAAATGCCAGGCGGACTTTGATATAACGATCGCTGACGATGCTGCTGACCGCGTCGTTAATGGTGTTGATTTTGACTACTGCGGTGACGCTCACGATGATCAACAACAGGATCACCAAACTGAACGCAGCGCCGAGGCGAACCCCGACCTTCATATTTTTCACTGATGCCATCACATGTTTCCCTCTGAAAGACAGGGCTTTCGTTTGCGCCCCTGAAGCAGGTTAAATCGGCAACAGGGGCGAAAACTTGATGAATATTTGTGAGGCGGGTCTCAGTTTATTCGGTGGTGGTCACCTGCAGGCTGACCAGGCCGATGCCCAGCTTACGCGCTGCAAAGCCGTCGATAGCGCCTTCGGCGGTCTCTTCCGGCGCTGGCGGCAGGATTTCAATGGTGCGCGACTGCGACGGATTAGTGAAATGAATCTTAAGCGTGCTGTCGGCATTGGTCAGCGTAATCTGTTGCGTGCGGTCACCCACCTTAACGGTGAACGGCTTCTGGCTGTTTTTGCCAAAGGCCCGCGCGGTCAGCTTCAGGTCAAAGGCTGCCGGCAGCGGTTCCAGATACTGCACGGTGACGGTCGGCAGCAGATTGGCGTCAGACCAGCGTCCACCCCAGGGTTCGATAAAGGAGAGGCCGGTGACCTTTTGCACCTGCTTCGGCAGGCCCGGCAGGCCGAACATGATGTGGTCGGCGGTATAACGCAGATCGTCATCGGTGACTCTCAGGCGCGTTACCGCCTGCTGATAACGCGCGTCGCTGTTATCGCCGGTCTGTTTAAAGGTGACCTTGCCCAGCGTGTTGCCCGGTTCAATCTGCTCAATTTGTGGCGCAGAGTTCAACGTGCCGTCAGCGACGCACAGGCCAGGGTTCAGCTCCAGCTTCTCGTCCCAGACATCGCCCATTTTGAAGCAGCGGTCAATCCAGACAAACTTCTCGTCAGGCGCAAAGTTCGCCAGCTGCTGCTTTAAGGGAGTTGCGAGGTAGACGTCAAACTTTGGCTCAATCCTGTTCGGCTTCACCGACAGCAGCAGCGGCAGCTTGAAGTGCATGCCGGAGAAGCTGAAGGTGTTGCTGACCGTATCAATTTTGTAATCGGAAATCGATTTCGGGAAGTTCCACAGCTTGATGATGTCGGGCTTCCACTCGTTGATTTTGTCTTTGATATTCAGATAGGTGGCCACCATAGAGGTTGACGACAGGCTGCTGCGGCCAAGGCCGATAAAGTTATCGCCACCCATCGCATCCAGCACCGTCGCGCCGTTATCCAGCGTGCTGCGTTTCACCGGCAGCACTTTGCTGGTGACGTCGTTGCCGCGCACCATAAAGAACAGATCGCTGCGGTCGTGCTGGTTCAGGTATTTGTAGGCGGTGTTGTTCATCGCCAGGTGATCGGAACTGACCACGATAATGGTGTTTTTAAAGTACGGCGTGGCCTGAATGCGCTGGATCAGCCGGGCAATATGTTCCTGGCTACAGGCCACTGCGGCAAAGGATTTGTTCGGTTTGCCCTCATACGGATAGTCTTTGCGCTGGCAGCTGCGCGAGATAAATCCGTCCGGATGATGGGTATCGACGGTTAACGCAAACAGTGAGAAAGGGCGGTTCTGCTTCGCCAGCTCAAGGTATTTATCGAACACCACGTCCAGCAGCGTGTCGTCATACCAGCCCCAGTCGTTGCGGTAGTTGGGATCTTTGACCACCGATTTCAGCTCGTTATAGCCATACAGATGGTCGAAGCCGTGCGAGGAGAGGAACAGATCTTTGCCGGCGAAGCTCAGGCTCGCGCCCTGGTAAAAGTAGTTCTGGTAGCCGGAAGACTTCAGGATGTCGCCCAGGCAGACGTTCTGCGGGTAGAAGGTGGAGAGCGAGCTGGAGGCATTGCCGTCAAACGGCGCAAACAGCGGAATACCGCACTGCGAGGCCACCATGCCGGCAATGGTATATTCGGTTCCCGGCAGCTGTTCGGTATTGCTGAAGTCGTAAGCGTTATCTTTAATCTTGCTCAGTTCCGGCGCCAGACCAGGAAAGGCTTTTTCATCGAAGTAGGTGCGTTCCAGGCTTTCGGCATAGATATAAACCAGATTGGGCTTATCCCCGCGAAGCTGTTTTCCCGGCACTTTGTAATGGGTATAGAAATCGGAGTTACCTTTTCCGACCTGGGATTTAATCAGGCTGGCCACCTGCTGATAGGCCGGCGTGGTATTGATCGAGGCAACGGCCAGAATCACCGCCAGCAGGCTGTAGAGCGGACTGGCGCGATGGCCTTTGCGCAGGCGTAACAGCCAGGACAAAACGCCAAACAGCACAACCAGCCCGACAATCAATCCCACCGCCGGAAGAATATATTTGCTGATCCCCGCGCCGCTTAAGCTGCTGGTGATGGTGTAAATAACCGCGTCATTAATGCCTTCGCCGGTAAAATAATTACTCGCGAGCATCGAGGCGTTCAGAATGATATAGATGCCAAGAAACAGCAGAATAGCGCTGAACCACAGTTTATTTCTTCCGGCTTTCCAGGTGTAAAGCGACACTGAAGCAATGAACAGTACCAGCGAGAGTAATTCTGAACCCATGAGCTTATTTTTATCCTCAACCTGACGCGATCCCAGCCCTGTGCCGGAAGTAGCAGTGGTCTGATCTGCGCGTAATATGCCAATTTAGCGCAGCGAATTATCCCTGGCAATGTTGTTACCACCCAGCAAAATGCGGCTGACCGCGTGGTTTATGACGGTCTGTTTACACTTTGTTTAAGTTTGTATTATTTTCAAATCGGTAACATTAACATTTTGTGGGGCATAAGCGGGCCAGATGACGGGAAGTTCGTTGAATTATAAGCAAAATGCGGAAGTCGTCCGCCAGCCTGCTTGCGGAGTGTTAAGTTAAATTAACGTTATTTACCCGGCGGCTACCCAACAGCGACGTAACGGAATTCAGATTTAGATCACGTTAAGCCAGGTCGTTAAGCTCTTCATGCCAGAGGCTGTCCATCGCCCGCTCCAGCTTTTTGAACAGGCGATAACGGGGTTCATGGAAGGCAACGCGGGCAGCGTCGGGCTGCAAAATCACCGGGTTGAGCTTGACCGCCTGCGCCACGCCTTCCGCCAGATTCGCCCAGATCCCTACGCCGACGCCGGCACAGATTGCCGCGCCCAACGCGCCGGTCTCTTTACACTCCGCGACCTGAATCGGGATCGCCAACACGTCGGCAAACATCTGTGGCCAGACGCAGCTGCGGCTGGCACCGCCAGAAAGGGTAGCCGAGGTGAACGGCAGTCCGGCCGCGCGCAGCCGATCGATATGCGCACGGTGAGAAAAGGTCACGCCTTCAAATAAGGCGAACAGCATATCGGCGCGGGTGTGCCAGCCGCTGAGGCCATAAAATCCGGCCTTGGCCGGTTCTTCTTTCCGGCCGGAATAGAGGTAGGGATGGTAGACCGGCAGATGCGCATCCGGCACCACCTTTGCCACTAAATCACTGCTTTGTTCTGCGCCGCTGCCGCTGCGGCCGTCGGCAAACTCGCGGATAAACCAGTCCAGATTGGTCGCCGAGGTGGCGCTGGCTTCAATCGCCATATAGCGATCGCGCTCAATCAGGGCGTTCATAAAGACCGGGCGCAGGTAATCAGGACGGGACACCACCACCTGATTAATGCTCCAGGTGCCTGCCACAATCGAGGCTTCGCCTGGCAACACCACGCCGGAGCCAACGGCACTGGCCACCACGTCAAAGATCCCCGCCACCACCGGAATACCGGCAGGTAAACCGGTAAGCTGCGCGGCATGTGGGGTGACGGTGCCGACCACTTCGCAGGATTCATGCAGGGCGGGAAGCAGCGGCAGGGCGTCCGCCAGGTCGTACAGGGCCAGCAGGTCGGCGCTGTAGCCGCGAACGCGGTGATCAATCAGCCCGGCTCCGGACGCATCGGAATAGTCAGCACTGACTTCGCCAGACAGGAAGTGACTGATAACGTCCTTGGCACAGAGCACATGGCCGATGCGCTGATACAGTTCCGGCCGGTTTCGCTTCAGCCAGCTCAGCAACACCGGCGTTGAGCTGGCCCAGACTTTTTGCAGCGAACGGGCATAAATCGCCGCTGCGTTGCCGCTCTGTTCCAGCTCCTCCACCCGGTCGGCGGCGCGGCTGTCGACCGACTGAATGCCGATTAACGGCTGCTGCGCCTGATCCAGCGCATACAGCCCGTTGCCATGTCCGGCGGCACCGACGGCGATCACCTGCGCATCCGGCATCTGTGCCAGGCAGGCTTTGATGGCGGCGGTGACGCCCAGCCAGACCTCGTTCACCGGTCGTTCGGCATAGCCGGGCTGTGGCTGGTGGGTTTCGCCCGCACAGCTGGCAACGGCGCGAACCGTGCCATCCAGATCGAACAACACCGCCTTAATCATGGTGTTGCCGGCATCAATGCCCAGCAGTTGGCTCATCGCATTTCTCCGTTTCAGCCAGCACGCTGATAGATCGCCAGCGCCTCTTCTCCGCTGACGCCCTGATGAATTATCGCCATCAGCGCCGTCACCACGCTGGCCGGATTGCTGTGTTGATAGACGTTACGGCCATACACCATGCCGGATGCGCCCTGCGCCATCAGCGCCGCGCTTTTGGTCAGCACCGGGCCAAGTTCACCCTTGCCGCCGCCGCGCACCAGCGTCGGACAACGGGCCGCTTCCACCACGCGGTGAAACTCTTCCACGTTATCGGTCGGATCAACCTTGATGATATCCGCGCCCAGTTCGCGCGCCAGCCGGACCAGCGGCACCATTTTCTCCACGTCGCCCAGCGAGCCATAGGCCGCGCCCTGTCCGGCCGCTGCCATTACCAGCGGCTCAATCATCAGCGGCATGCCGTAACGCTCGCAGGCGTGGCGCAGCCGGCCGATATTCTCAATGCACTGGCGAAAAATGCCCGGCTCATCGGGGATCAGATAGAGATTCACCACCACTGCCGCCGCGTCCATTTGCAGGGCCGCCAGAATCGGATCGTCCGGATTGTGCAGCACCGCCCACATCTCACGATGACGGGCGGCGTTATAGGCATTGCCGACGTCGGTGCGCAGCACCAGCGCGGGCTTGTGGCGCTGGGGCAATTGCTGAAGCAGATCGGCCTGGCCGTAATTGACCTGAATCGCGTCAGGCTGAGCGGTGACCAGGCTGCGCATCACGCTGGCGATATCTTCCAGGCCGATCAGGAAATCTGGCTCGTTGGCGATGCCGTGATCGATGGCGACATCCAGGCATTTACCCTGATTAAAGAGTCGGTTAAGCCTCACTTTCTGACTGGCTGACATGGCGGGTTTCCTTATTAACGGCCACAGGAGAAAGCCTGCCGAGCCCGTGCAGGCTGGCAAGACGTGAAAGGGTGTGATCGAGGTGCTGCGCGGCCTGTTCCGGCGACCAGCCGCGCGCCTCCGCCAGCAGGCGGTTGATCTCCGCAATCAGATCAACGGTCAGCTGTCCGCTGATGGCCAGCGGCGTGCGGCGAACCAACAGGTCCTCCAGCGTCTGCACCTGCTCGTGCGCGATCAGGAAGCGTATTTCGTTCTGGCTCCAGTTCGGGTTAGCCTGCAACGGCTGGTCAGGCTGGAGTGCCATGGTATGCAGCATCGCCTGGGCGCGGGTGCCGTAACGGGCAACCAGCTGTGAAACGCGCGCCGGCGTCAGGCCGAATTCCTCACTCAGTTCGTGCATCCAGATGGGTTTTCGCGCCGCATTGGGATAATTGCGGCCGCCGCCAATCGCCAACTCCACCGTGCTGACCTTGCGGCTTTCGCCCAGCAGCTTCAGCACGCGGTCTGCCGCTTCTTCGCCAAATTTGCGGAAGGTGGTCCATTTGCCGCCGACCAGGCACAGGGTGGTGAACTCCCGTCCGGCCACCGGCGGCAGTAACACTAATGAGTGATTGCGTGAAATGGTGCCATTAAAGGCCGAATCGCTGGCCGGAAGCGGGCGCACGCCGCTGAAGGTATAGAGCACGTCTTCGTCTTTGACCTTAAGGTGGGGAAAGACAAAGCGCAGCGATTGCAGAATATAGGTTTTCTCGTCCGCTTCGCAGACCACATCATCCGGGTTATCCACCCGAATATCGGTCGAACCCACCAGCACGTTGCCGTACCACGGGAACATAATGCACACCCGGCCTTCCTGATTCTCGTAGTAGACCATTTCGCCATCCAGCATCTGCAGCAGCTCCGGGCTGCGCAGGATCAGATGCGAGCCCTTGGTGCCGCCAATCAGCTTTTGCTCAGGCAGGGTTGGGCTTAAGGTGCCGTTCAGCCGATCGATCCACGCGCCGGTGGCATTGACCACCACATGCGGTCGCAGCGAAAACGTCTCGCCGCTGAAGCTGTCGCGCAGGATGATGTTCTCGCCATCACACTGCTCAACGCTGACATAGTTCAGCGCCAGCGCGCCTGCGGCCGCACGCTCGGTATCGTCAATCAGTTCAAAGCCCAGCCGTTCCGGTGCGGCAATCCACGCATCGTAGTAGGCGGCGCTGCACTTCACCCAGTCGGCAAAACCCGGCCAGCGTTGCTGAGTCTGTTGTTTAGTGTGCAGCTGATGTTTGGGCATGGTGCCGAAGCGGCGGGACCAGGTGTCATACAGCGCCAGGCCGGTTTTGATCACCAGCGCGCCGCGACGGCTCGGTTTTTCGGACAGGCGCAGGAAGCGTTTTCCGGCATTCATCAGGCCACCACCCCAGCTGTCAATGGGCACGGTGGTGCGCAGCGGGGCGACAAAGTGCGGCGCATTTTTTAACAGCCGGTCGCGCTCCTGTACCGACTCTTTCACCAGCGAAAACTCACCGGTTTCCAGATAGCGCAATCCACCGTGGATCATCCGTGACAACGCGCCGCTGGCGGCCTGACACCAGTCGCCTTTTTCCACCATCACCACCGGGATCCCCTGCAGAGCCAGCTCGCGGAAGGTGCTGATGCCGTTGATGCCGCCACCAATAATCAGTACCGGCGTGCGGGTGAGTTGCCGGAGGCGGGTCAGTCGCGCCTCGCGATCGTCTGGCCTGCTGCTGTCTGATGCCATGCTGTCCTCCTTATGCAATCCTTTGTGAGGTATAGCAGTCAGGGACAGAAATTCACTCTGGTGTTGCAAAAGTGTTAACCCGCGCGGCTTTAACGGCGCTTATCGGCAAATTATTGCAAAACATCAATGCGGATGTGAATGCTGCACGGGAAACGCTAAAAACCGCACAAAATGCTTGGTTTCGTGAGTAAGTGCGTCAAATGACACATTTACTTAATGATTTCGTCGGCAAAAACGCACAAAACGGTCATGGAAGGCGATTTTTTGTCATGTTTCTCAGGCTATTATCTGCGGGCAAAATTCTAAGACGATTCTTTCCAGGGATACATTATGTTAACAAAAATGCGCGTTTTATCTCAGGCCATTGGTCTGGGGCTGCTGGCAGGCAGTGCGTCATTCGCCGCCCATGCAGAAGTGACTGTGTTGAAGCAAGATCCTCAGGCTGGCGACCCGCTTAGCCGCCTGAACTTTACCGTTGGCGGCAGTATTCGTCCGCAGTTCAACAATATGACCGGCGCCAGCGATAACGGCTCTTACAAGCGTAACGGCTTCGATGGCGGCACCCGTTTCCGCTTTGCGGCGGATTACTACCTGTTTGATGACATCAGCTGGATCGGTTACTACGAGCTGGGCGTGAATATTCCGGCGGTGTTTGACTGGGATAATCACCACGCTGACGGCGCAAACAACACCAGCCGCCGTATGCTGTATACCGGTTTTAAAAGTAAGACCTGGGGCCAGATGACCTTCGGCCAGCAGAACAGCGTTTACTATGATGTGGTTGGCGCGAAAACCGATATCTGGGACTACGACATGCTCGCCCAGGCACCGGGCAACGGCATCAACGGCGACTACGATGGTTCATACCGTAGCCGTAAGATGCTGAAGTACAAAAACACCTTCGGCGCGGCTGACGTCTATGCGTCGTACCTGTTCAGCGATAACGAATACCTCCCGGGCAACGGCTTGCGCTACAAGCGTCAGGGCGGCGGCTCGCTGGGTGTGGATTATCACCTGACCAAAGACCTGACCTGGGGCACCGCGTGGAACTACACCCGCGCTGAGATGCGTAACCCTGGCAACGGCGACAACAAAACCTACGATCAGAACATCTACGGCACTTCTCTGAGCTGGAAACCGGACAACTGGACCTTCAGCTTCGGCGGCGGTTACTACCAGAACTTCCTGACCACCAAGCAAGTTAACGTGAATAACTACTTCGCGGGCGATGCGTGGGGCATTGAGTATCTGGCCGGTTACACCATCCCGGTGGGCCAGTACGCCCTGAAATCGGTGATGCCGTACTTTATGGGTGACCGTCTGGAATACGTTAACGACCGCAACTATCAGCGCATCGATAACGGCGTCGGCGTGACCTTCCAGCTGGATTACGGCTTCCGTGTTGACTACGAACACGTCTTCACCTCCAGCACCGACAACCTGGGTGATATGAACCTGGTCCGTCTGCGTTACGACTTCTAATTCGCTGTAAACCGTGACCTTATTCACGGTTCAGGCAGACTCTGAGCGCCCCTGCATTTGCACGGGCGCTTTTTTTTTCGCTGACGCGCGTTTGGGTTAGGATGGGCAACTCGCTCCTGATGACGGGAGAGTCCGATACGATGGAGGCAGTGTGAATCAACTGAAGGCAGGTTCAGAAGCAGTGGCAGGCAGCGATCGTCCGTTTTATGACGACCGGCTGACGCCCTATATTGAAATCGATGCGCAACGGCTTACGCGTAATTTACAGCAGATGCAGCAGCGCGCCGCGACGGGGAACGTACGGCTCCGTCCTCATGTGAAAACCCATAAAAGCGTGGCGATCGCGCAACAGCAGATTGCGCTGGGCGCGGTCGGCATCACCGTGTCGAAACCCAGCGAAGGCGTGGTGTTTATCAACGGCGGCGTGCGCGATGTGCTGCTGGCTTACCCGGTGGTACAGGCTGAAAGCGTCAGCGCGCTGTTTGCCGTGGCCGCCAGCAGCGGCTGCAAACTGGGGGTGATTGTCGCCAGTCAGGCCGGCGTGGCGGCTATTGCGCAGGCCGCAGCGGCGGTCACTTCGCTGGATTTATCGGTGTGGATCAAGGTTGATGTCGGGCTTGGACGGGTTGGGGTCAATCCGGAAGGCGATGAAGCGTTGCAGCTGGCCCACGCGGTGCAAGCCGCCGGCCTGCACTTTGCCGGGCTGGTCTCTCATGCCGGACATGCCTATGGCGCACAGAACCCGCAGCAGATGGCGGCGATCGTGCAGGCAGAAGCCCAGTGTATGCAGGGACTGCGCCAGCGCCTGCATCAGGCTGGATTTGCGCAGTGCGCGCTGTCCGTCGGTGCAACGCCGTCGATCCTTGGTGCGCCCTTGCCTGACGGGTATGACGAGATCCGTCCCGGCAATTACGCCTTATGCGATCTTACCGGGTTGCGCCTGCAGCTGTGCACGCTGGATGAGGTGGCCATCAGCGTGGTCGCGCGGGTGGTGTCGGTAAACGATCGCTACGCCATTATTGATGCCGGCTCAAAAGCACTCAGTTCTGACAAGGGTCCGCACGGAACTGGTGCAGCCGATTTTGGTCTGGCGGTCAATGCGCTGACGGATCGGCAGTATCGCGTCGAAAAATTATCGGAAGAGCACGGCTTTATTCCACATTATGGCAATACACCGCCGCTCGGCAGCCTGATGCGCGTTTTCCCCAATCACTCCTGCGCGGTAATGGCACAATTTACGCAATTTGTGATGAGAAACAGCCATGGCACGGCGGAAATCATCAATATCGATGCGCGCGGCATGTTTCTGTAAAAATATGGATCGGATATTGCACTGTCTCCTTCATAAATGATGACAGGCCATGGAGACCGCATGATTGCGCCATTTTCACCGATCGCCGAACTGGCCGCCGCGTTACGTCGCGGCGAGCTGAGCTGTGAAGAGATTGCGGAATTTTATCTCGCCCGCATCGCCCGTTATAACGACAAGCTCAATGCGTTTGTCACGGTGTTTGCGCAGACGATGCTGACGGCAGCGCAGGGGCAGGATCTGTTGCTGAAAGCCGGGGTCGATCTTGGGCCGCTACAGGGGATGCCACTGGGCATTAAGGATCTGCTGCACTGGCGGGGGACGCCCTGCAGCGCCAGCTCCCGTCAGCTGCCGGACAGCCGCTCAACCCATACCGCGCCTGCGGTAACCCGGTTGCTGCAACACGGCGCGGTGATTGCCGGAAAAACCCAGCTGGTGGAGTTTGCCTTCGGCGGATGGGGGATCAATCAGAGTGCTGGCACGCCGTGGAATCCCTGGGATTGCGACGTGCATCGCGTACCGGGCGGATCCTCCAGCGGATCGGCGGTGGCGGTGGCGGCGGGCCTGGTGCCGGCGGCGATCGGCACCGATACCGGCGGCTCGGTGCGTATTCCCGCCGCGCTGAATGGCCTGGTGGGCCTGAAGCCCACGCAAAATCGCATCAGCCGCGAAGGCTGTATTCCGCTCTCCACCACGCTGGATTCGATTGGTCCGTTAACCCACACGGTGGCCGACGCGGAGCTGATCTACCGCAGTATGAGTGGCGATACGCAGCGCCTTGCGGTGGCAGACACGCTAAAGGTGGCGTTTATTGAGCCGGATACGTTGGGCGCGGCAATCGACCCAGAGATTGTCGCCGCGCTGGAAAAGACCCAGAGACGGCTGAGCGAGGCGGGAATATCGGTCACCCGCATTAAGCTGCCGTTCTCATGGACCGGGCTGAGCGCCCGCAGCGGGGAAATTATTTCGGCGGAAGCCTGGGCCTGGCATCGCGAGATGATGACCAGCCACCGCGATCGCTACAATCCGTTAACGGCTGAGAAGCTGCTGCACGGGGCGGCGATCAACAAAGAGAGCTTCGAAGGCCTGTTACGCCAGCGCGAGCAGCATATCGGGCTGTTCCATGAGTTGATGGACGACTGGGATATCCTGCTGATGCCAACGCTGGCTATCACCGCCTGCCCGGTTGACGAGGTCAATGAGCAGCAGGCCACGCTGGCGCTGCTGACCCGCGCGGTGAACTATCTTGATGGCTGTGCAATTACGCTGCCGGTGGCGCTGAGCTCAGAAGGGATGCCGATTGGTGCGCAGCTGGTGGCCAACTACCACCATGAGTCACAGCTGCTGGCGATGGCGCACCGGCTGGAAGCGTTAACCGGCTGGCATCAGCAGCCCGCTGGCTGGGAATAACCGTCGGCGCGCTTGCTGCACAAGCGCGCCGTCAGTTTACAGATCGCCGGTCATGTACTGCGCTACGCCGTTGCCAAAGCTCCAGTCGCCTTTGCCGTTGGTGATAAAACTGATCATCACGTCGCTGCCCAAAATGCCACAGCTCTCTTTCAGCTCACGGCAGAGTTCGGCCATAAAAAACTGCTTCTGCTCATCGCTGCGCGGGCTGGTAAAGACGCGCACCATCACCAGATTATCGGTACGGGTCAGACCCAGTCCGGTATCTTCAAACACCATCTGATACGCTTTGTTTTCGTGAACAATCTGGTAGCGATCGCGCGCTGGCACCTTAAATGCCGCCAGCACCGCGCGGTGCGCTGCGTCCAGTAAGGTTCTCATCTCCGATTCTGAACGGCCCTGAATCACATCAAATTGCAGTAATGGCATTGGTTTATCCCCTGAAAACAGTCAATTGAGCCGGATGGCTGCGGCTTATCTGAGGTTCACTTTACGGGGAATATGAGACGGGAAAAAGCGCTATACTTGAATTGATTATTTACTATAGTGAACAATAACCATGAAAGACGTAAAGACCGACGCGTTGTGGATCCATCTGCACTGGCTGACGGTGCTGGCAGAGCAGGGGAGTTTTACCCGCGCTGCCGAACGCCTGGAGGTCAGCAAAGCGGCGATGAGCCAGAAAATCAAAGAGCTGGAGCATCTGGCGGGCGTGCCGCTGGTTACGCGTACCACCCGCAGCCTGCGGCTGACCAGCGCCGGTGAGAAGCTGGTGGAAGAGTTACGCCAGCCTTTTGCGCAGATTGAACAGAGCTTTTTCAGCGTGCGTGACTCGGCGGGGCCGTTACGCGGCCTGGTGCGGGTGACGGCGCCGGTGGCGTTTGCCCGCCAGCAGCTGGTGCCGCATATCACCGCCTTCCTGCGCGAGCATCCGCAGGTGCGTGTGCAGCTTGAGGTGTCTGACCGGCTGGTATCGCTGGCCAGTGAAGGCTTTGACCTCGCTATCCGCCACAGCGATACCCTGCCCGAAACCCATGTGGCGCTGCCGCTGTGTACCACGCATGCGCAGGTGGTTGCTTCCCCGGCGTATCTTACGCAGCACGGCTTCCCGCAAACGCCGCAGGCCCTGAGCGATCATCAGTGCCTGTATTACCCGCGCGGCACGGAGATGCCACGCTGGACCTTTGCCTCACGCCAGGCGGGAGAAGAATCGGTGACGGTGAACGTCAGCGGGCCGTTTGCCACCAATAACAGTGAATCCATTCGCGATGCGGCGCTGGACGGGCTGGGCATCGCACTGCTGCCGGACTTCAGCGCCCGCGCGGCCTTAAGCGAAGGGCGGCTGGTGGAGGTGTTGCCAGACTGGCAGACGGTGGGCGCCTTTGCCGGAATGCTGTACGTGGTGCGCCCGTGGTCTGCGCAGGTGCCGCGCGCGGTCAGCGGCTTTATTCACTGGCTGCGGGCGGCGTTTGAGCAGTGATCTTGCTCGCAAAAACAGAACTGATATTTCATATTTATCTATTTTGGAAAATAGTAATCAATTAAGCTGAAGGCCTCGTTTCCCGCTCACGGAGAGTCCGATGTCCAGCGTTCCCAGCCTTGAAACCCTGCTGCAGCAGGAGCAACTTGTTCGTCTGACCCAGTTCAGCTTTGATGATGCCTGGAAAGTGGGTGAGCTGATCCGCCAGCGCGCCTCACAGGAAAACTACCCGGTGGCGATTGAAGTTTATGCCTTCGGTCAGGTGTTGTTCTGCGCCGCGCTGCCGGGTTCCAGCGCCGAAAATCTGGAGTGGATTGCCCGCAAGCGCAACAGCACCCTGCGCAACGGTCATGCCTCTTTATACACCGGCGAAGTGAATGAAGCGGCCGGCACGCGGATGGAAGCGATGAATTATATGGATCCTGAGCGCTATACCGACCACGGCGGCAGCTTCCCATTACTGCTTACCGGTGGCGGGATTATCGGTGCGGTGACGGTCAGCGGACTGCCTTCCCATGAGGATCATGCGCTGGCGATGTGGGGGATCCAGCAAGTTTTGTAACCTTTTCCCGCAAAACTTGACGACGTTATGCGCTACCTTTAAATGAAACGTTCATTTTACTGGAGGTGTGTATGACGTCGGCCACTCGCTATGGTTTGATCGCAGTGGATAAGCAGGGCAGCAACGTGCTGTTCCTCAATCCTGAGACCTTTGCCGTAGAGCAGGAGCTTAATGCTTTCCCTCCGCGTCCCCACGAGTTACTGATCCTGCCGCAGCAGCATAAAGCCTATGTGCCGATCTTTGGTGATGGCATCCACGGCGATAATCCCCATCCCGGCCACAAGATTGCGGTGATCGATCTGATCTCCCGCCAGGTCAGCGGATTTATTGACGTCAGCCCGCTGGAGTCGCCGCATACTTCGCGGCTGGCAAGCGATGGCTATGTCTATCAGTGCTGCGAAAACAGCGCGACGATCCTGGCGATCGACCCCAATACCGATAAGATCGTCAGCCAGATTGCGGTGCCTTCGCACAATACCCATCGCCTGACCATCCTGCCTTCCGGCCGTAAGCTGTTTACCGACAACGAAGAAGATGCCTCGATAACCGTGGTGGCGCTGGAAAACGGCAAAGGTCAGGTGGTGGACAATATTGCGATGCCGGGACCGATAAACGGGATTGCGGCGTCGCCGTGCCATCCGGCGATCGTTGCCACCGATGGCGACCAGCCGCGTCTGTATGTGCTGGATGCGGAAAGCCATCAGCTTATCCGCACCTTGCCGCTCACCGGCCACCAGAAGGCGTCACAGATTGTCCGCTTCAGTGAGGATGGCTCTTTGCTGGTGGTGATTGGCGATCAGGAGCCGGTAATCAGCCTGTTTGACGGCGAGCTGAATCCGCTCGGTCAGGTGGCGGTGGGCAATAAGCCGATGGACGGCTGTTTCAGCCCCGACAACCGCACGCTGCTGATTGCTAACGAAGATGATGGCACCCTGAGCGTCATTGATATTGCCAGCCTGACCGTGACCGCCACGCCGTCTGTCGGGCGAGGTTGTGAAGTATTGAGCTATTATGCGTTAGCAGAATAAACGCGGCATTTGGAAGAGAAGATAACCAGTGAGTGAGATCGACGAGCATAATATTACCGATATTCTGGCACCGGGCCTGCGGGTGATTTTTTGCGGCATCAATCCGGGAAAATCCTCCGCCCATAAGGGCTTTCATTTTGCCCATAACGGCAACCGCTTCTGGAAGACGATCTGGCAGGCGGGATTCACCGTCAGGCAGCTGAAGCCGGAAGAGGAGATGCAGCTGCTGGAGACCGGCTGCGGCATCACAATGCTGGTGGAGCGGCCTACCAAAGAGGCGACCGAGCTGTCCGGCATGGAGCTGCGTGACGGCGGCAAAGCGCTGATTGAGAAGGTGCAGCAGTACCAGCCTGATGCGCTGGCGGTGCTGGGCAAGCAGGCTTACAAGCAGGCGTTCCGGGTCAGTAAGGTGGAGTGGGGCAGGCAGCCGCAAACCATTGGCGACACCGAAGTGTGGGTGCTACCCAATCCCAGCGGGCTGAACCGGGCGTCTCAGGAGCAGCTGGCGGCCGCTTACCGCGAGTTGGATACCGCCCTTGCGGCACGAGGCCGTTAGGGCGCTGCCCGGCTTCAGGCATAAAAAAAGCCCCTGCATGCAGGGGCTTTTTTACTGGCGCTTAGGGAACGATTAATCGTCCAGGAAGCTGCGCAGCACTTCAGAGCGGCTCGGATGACGCAGTTTACGCAGCGCCTTCGCTTCAATCTGACGAATACGCTCACGGGTTACGTCAAACTGCTTGCCAACTTCTTCCAGCGTGTGGTCGGTATTCATATCGATACCGAAACGCATACGCAATACTTTCGCTTCACGCGCGGTCAGGCCAGCCAGCACATCGTGCGTGGCAGAGCGCAGGCTCTCGGAGGTCGCGGAATCCAGCGGCAGCTCCAGCGTGGTATCTTCGATGAAATCACCCAGATGCGAATCTTCGTCATCACCAATCGGCGTCTCCATAGAGATAGGCTCTTTAGCGATTTTCAGCACCTTACGGATTTTATCTTCTGGCATCAGCATGCGTTCGGCCAGTTCTTCCGGCGTCGGCTCGCGACCCATTTCCTGCAGCATCTGGCGGGAAATACGGTTGAGTTTGTTGATGGTCTCAATCATATGCACCGGAATACGGATGGTGCGCGCCTGGTCAGCGATGGAGCGGGTGATAGCCTGACGGATCCACCAGGTGGCATAAGTTGAGAACTTATAACCGCGGCGATATTCAAACTTATCAACGGCTTTCATCAGACCGATGTTACCTTCCTGAATCAGATCCAGGAACTGCAGACCACGGTTGGTGTACTTCTTGGCAATCGAGATAACCAGACGTAAGTTCGCTTCAACCATCTCTTTCTTCGCACGGCGGGCTTTAGCTTCACCGATAGACATACGACGGTTGATGTCCTTAACCTGCTCGATGGTCAGGCCGGTTTCTTGCTCAATCTGTCCGAGCTTCATCAGGCCGCGCTGCACGTCATCGGCGACGTCTTTCAGCTTCTCAGACCATGGCTTGTTCATTGCCAGCGCGGCTTTGAACCAGGTTTCGCTGGTTTCGTTGCCGGTGAACAGGGTGATGAAGTTCTTCTTCGGCATTTTGCAGATTTCAACACAGAACTTCATGATCAGGCGCTCTTGCGTACGAACGCGATCCATCATGATGCGCATGCTGTTGACCAGGAAGTCGAACTGCTTCGGCACCAGGCGGAACTGCTTGAAGACGTCAGAAAGATTCTGGATCTCAGCGGCGGCATCAGCGTGGCTGCGGCCTTTAGCTTTGATCACGGTACGCGCTTTCTCGTACTGAACACGCAGGTCGTTAAACTTCTCGCGCGCCAGTTCCGGGTCGATGCTGTTGTCATCTTCCGCGTCGTCTTCGTCTTCTTCTTCTTCGTCGTTGTCGTTACGTTCTGCTTCAGAAAGCTCAGAGCCCACGTGGGTGGCGGTAGGGGCAATTTCTGCTTCAGCGTTGGGATCGACAAAGCCGGTGATCATGTCTGACAGGCGTGCTTCGCCCGCTTCAACACGGTCATACTGTTCCAGCAAATAGGTAATAGCTTCCGGATATTCGGCAACGGAGCACTGAACCTGGTTGATACCGTCTTCGATACGCTTAGCGATGTCGATTTCGCCTTCGCGGGTCAGAAGTTCAACGGTACCCATTTCGCGCATGTACATACGCACCGGGTCAGTGGTACGCCCGATTTCAGATTCAACGCTGGACAGCACCTGAGCGGCGGCTTCGGCGGCATCTTCGTCAGTGTCGCTGCTGTTTTCGTTGAGGATCAGATCGTCGGCATCAGGCGCTTCTTCTACAACCTGGATGCCCATGTCGTTGATCATCTGAATGATGTCTTCGATCTGATCGGAGTCGACGATATCTTCCGGCAGATGGTCATTGACCTCGGCATAGGTCAGATAGCCTTGCTCTTTACCACGGGTGACAAGAAGCTTAAGCTGTGACTGCGGGTTTTGCTCCATAAGACGGTATCCACACTTCTGTTAAATTAGATTGGTGTCGGTCGGCTAACAAGCCAACAATAACAGTGAGGGCGTTGGATTTATGCCGCTGCCCATCCAAGCGGCTGCCAGGCTCGACCTGGCGGATTATCGGCACTTAAGCCGCAGTGTTCTTTACATATTCTGTATGGAAGCTATCTGGCGTGCCTTTTTGAACGCTGGCAGTGCTCGCGTTCAAACTGGCCTCGCCGATATACGCTTCACAAATTCGGCAATATAACTTATTTCTTGGCTAAGGCCTGGCTCAGCGTCCAGAACTCGCGGCGTTCTTCCGAGTTCAGACCATGTGTGCGGTCGCGCGCAATCAGCTCTTCAAGCCGGCGTTCCAGCGCCGCGTCATACATGCTGGCCAGGGAGTCCTGAAACATGGTTTCCACTTCATCTTCTACGATCATGTGGTTCCATGTGGCCAGAGTTTCAAGGCTCTGGCTAAAATTTGTTCCACGGTACAACTCTAGTAGCTGTCCGGTGGTCAGGCCAGGATGAGCTACGCAAGTGCTCACTAACTCCACAAAAAGTGGGAATCCGGCCAGATCTGACGCTTCTAATCCTTCCAGCGGCGGCACGGTAGTCGCCAGCGCCGGATTCTGGATCAGCAGTCCAATCAGTATACGCATGGTTGTGCGTTTTAGCTGGGGCTGCTGAGGAGGCCGGGCTTTCTCGCCCAGCTTCGGCATCAGCTTATCCAGCTGGCTGTCGTCCAGAATGCCCAGCTTGTTGCCCAGCTCCTGACGCAAATAAATGCGTAACGTTTCGCCCGGCACCTGGGTAATCAACGGCAACGCCAGGGTGCTCAACTGCGCGCGACCATCTGGCGATCGCAAATCAACCTGCGGGAGTAAAGAGTCAAACAGGAACGCGGAGAGCGGCATCGCCTGCTCCATCCGGGCTTCAAAGGCCTCTTTACCCTCTTTACGCACCAGCGTATCCGGGTCTTCACCATCAGGTAGAAACATAAAGCGTAGCTGACGACCGTCATTCATGTAAGGTAATGCGGTTTCCAGCGCGCGCCAGGCCGCTTCACGACCAGCCCGGTCACCGTCATAACAGCAAATAACCGTGTCGGTGGTGCGGAACAGCAGCTGAATATGCTCCGGTGTGGTCGAGGTTCCCAGCGAGGCAACGGCATAATCAATGCCAAACTGCGCCAGCGCCACCACATCCATATAGCCTTCAACCACCAGTAGCTTCGCCGGTTCGGGATGATTCTTTTGCGCTTCATACAGGCCGTATAACTGACGACCCTTATGGAAAATATCGGTTTCGGGGGAATTGAGGTATTTCGGCATCCCGTCGCCTAACACGCGACCGCCAAATCCTATTACCCGCCCGCGTTTGTCGTGGATCGGGAACATCACCCGTTCGCGAAAACGATCGTAACTGCGGCCCTGGTCGTTGGTGACCAACATGCCCGCATCGATTAACGACTGGCGATCGTCCTGATTGCGACCGAAGCGCTTCAGGGCGTTATCCCAGCCTGCGGGGGCATAGCCGATAGAAAAGTGCTTGATGACAGCGTCACTCAGTCCGCGATTGGCAAGATACTCGCGTGCACCTGAAGACTGACTCTGTGACAGCGCCTGCTGATAAAACTCATTCAGGCCGCCCATCAATTGATAAAGGCTCTGACGCTGATGACGCTCTAACTGGCTCGGGCCGGTTCCGCTTTCGTACGGCACTTCTAATCCGTACAGCGTCGCCAACTCTTCGATGCTTTCCACAAACTCCAGACGATCGTAGTTCATCAGGAAGTCGACAGCATTGCCGTGGGCGCCACAGCCGAAGCAGTGGTAGAACTGTTTCTCACCGTTCACGGTGAAAGAGGGGGTTTTTTCGTTATGGAAAGGACAGCACGCGTGGTAGTTCTTGCCCTGCTTCTTCAGCTTTACCCGTGCATCGATGAGGTCCACGATGTCCGTGCGCGCCAGCAAGTCATTGATAAATACACGTGGAATTCGTCCAGCCATAGGCCCCGGTTTATCAGTGCATAAACGAGAACAAGCCGCGCATTCCTTTCGGAAAGCACGGCCTTCTTAACTACTACTTATCTGTAAAACGTGAGGGCGAACCCCCAACGACTAGTACAGACGAGTGCGGCGTGCGTTTTCGCGAGCCAGTTTCTTCGCGTGGCGTTTAACTGCTGACGCTTTAGCGCGCTTACGTTCGGTAGTCGGTTTTTCATAAAACTCACGACGACGAACTTCAGCCAGAACGCCTGCTTTCTCGCAAGAACGCTTGAAGCGACGCAGTGCTACGTCAAATGGCTCGTTTTCACGTACTTTAATTACCGGCATGTAACTCTCACCTCGATAAAATCGGTTTTGTTGCTGACGTCGGTGCCAGCTTGTTTCAAAATGGTGCGGAATTTTACTCCAACACAGGCAGCGTTGTAAAGCACCATAGCATTAACTTACCAACAGATGCGCCTGTGCCACTGCCGGTTTTTTCAGGCCAAGGAGTATACATCAAAGGGAAGGCGCTCGCGAAAATATTTTCCCCAGCTTTTTCAGGGAGTCACGTTTTTCGTTGCAAAATTGCCGAATGGCAGCGGCCTTCATGGTACACTGCGCGCCGCCAGAATGAGGTAAATAAAGTCATGCGTGTGCTCGGAATTGAAACATCCTGCGATGAAACCGGAATCGCCATTTACGACGAAACCGCCGGTTTGCTCGCCAATCAACTTTACAGCCAGGTCAAACTGCATGCCGATTACGGCGGTGTGGTGCCGGAACTGGCGTCGCGCGATCACGTGCGTAAAACCGTACCGCTGATCCAGGCGGCGTTAAAAGAAGCCGGATTGCAGGCCAAAGACATTGATGCGGTGGCCTATACCGCCGGTCCCGGTCTGGTCGGCGCGCTGCTGGTCGGGGCCACTATCGGCCGTTCACTGGCCTTTGCCTGGGATGTGCCGGCGATCCCGGTTCATCATATGGAAGGCCATCTGCTGGCACCGATGCTGGAAGATAATCCGCCGGAATTCCCCTTTGTCGCCTTGCTGGTATCGGGTGGTCACACTCAGTTAATCAGCGTGACCGGCATTGGTGAATACAGCCTGATGGGCGAGTCAGTGGACGATGCGGCAGGCGAAGCCTTTGATAAAACCGCCAAGCTGTTGGGGCTGGATTATCCTGGCGGCCCAATGCTGTCGAAAATGGCTCAGCAGGGCACCGAAAAGCGCTTTATCTTCCCGCGTCCGATGACCGATCGCCCTGGGTTGGATTTCAGCTTTTCCGGGCTGAAAACCTTTGCGGCCAACACCATCCGTGAAAACAGCGATGACGATCAGACCCGTGCTGATATCGCCCGTGCCTTTGAGGATGCGGTGGTTGATACGCTGGCGATCAAATGCAAGCGCGCGTTGGAGCAGACCGGTTTTAAACGTTTGGTGATTGCCGGTGGCGTCAGTGCCAACCGCACGCTGCGCAGCAAAATGGCGGAGGTGATGAAGGCGCGCGGTGGGGAAGTGTTTTATGCGCGACCGGAGTTCTGCACCGACAATGGCGCGATGATTGCTTACGCGGGTATGGTGCGGATGAAAGGCGGAACGCGGGGCGAGTTGAGCGTGACAGTACGTCCGCGCTGGCCGCTGGCGGAACTGCCTGCAATCCAGGCGTAGTGTTCCACTCTGCCATCATCAGCCGGTGATGGCAGAGGCGTTACGGATGACGCAATAAACCCTTCAATGCCCGCCCGGGCGATGGCTTTGCCCGGCGTTCTCAGGCGTCAGGTTTCTTCTTTTTCTTCTTCCAGATCTTCGATTCCTGCCCACGCCACAGACGCTGAATATTGTCGTGATGACGCAGCAGCACCAGACACGAGAGCATGGCGACCGGGAAGGTCAGCTGGGGTTTGAACCACCAGACGTAGAAGGGGGCAATCAGTGCGCTGATAATCGCGCCAAGGGAGGAGTAGCCGCTCAACAGCACGGTCAGCAGCCAGGTCCCGGTCATCAGCCCGGTTAAGTCCCAGCCAATCGGCGCAATGGCACCAAAGGCTGTCGCCACGCCTTTTCCGCCTTTAAAGTGGAAAAACACCGGATAGATATGACCGAGGCAGGCGGCAATGGCGATGAGGCCGAGATAGAGTGGCGAAACGCCATAGTGATAAGCCAGCCAGACCGGCAGCATGCCTTTCAGAACATCAAACACCAATACCATCGCTGCCGGGGTTTTCCCGCCAATACGCAGCACATTTGTCGTACCGGGATTACCGGAACCATTAAGTCGCGGGTCCGGCAGTCTGAACAGTCGGCAAACCAGGATCGCGCTGGAAATGGAGCCGCACAGATACGCGAAAAGAATCATACCAAGCGCGAATACACTCATAACACCGTTCCATCCAGTAGGGGTCGTTTTGTTCTCGTCATCCGTGGATAATACGCATAATCCGCCGGAAGTGGTATCCGGCAACCACAAAAACAGAGACGGCCATCATGGATATTGTATTTATTGAACAACTCACGGTCATAACCACCATTGGTGCTTTCGACTGGGAACAAACCATTCAGCAGAAGCTGGTGTTCGATGTCGAAATGGCCTGGGACAACCGCAAAGCCGCCGCCAGTGATGATGTGAACGACTGCCTGAGCTACGCCGACGTCTCTGAGACCATTATTAATCACGTTGCCGGTGGCCGTTTTGCGCTGGTTGAGCGCGTGGCGGAAGAAGTGGCTGCCTTGCTGCTGACCCGATTCAACTCTCCCTGGGTGCGAATTAAGCTCAGCAAGCCAGGCGCAGTGGCCCAGGCAGCCCAGGTCGGGGTGATCATCGAACGCGGGACTAATCCGAAATAAACCCAATGTGATTGCCATCACGGTGAAACCAAACCACATTATGCTCTGTCTTAAGGTTGGCCTAACTCAACCTGGGCAGAATTTGGCGGTAGCGATGAGCAACCGCCTTTTTAATGTTTTTTATACGGATAGGGGTAGATTGGATGGCAGATATTCATCAGCTATGGGTGGCAGCAATACTCGGCATTGTTGAGGGGCTTACGGAGTTTCTTCCGGTCTCCTCCACCGGGCACATGATCATCGTCGGTCATTTGTTAGGATTTGAAGGCGACAAGGCGGACACCTTTGAGGTTGTTATCCAGCTTGGTTCAATCTTAGCTGTCGTAGTGATGTTCTGGCGTCGACTGTTTGGTTTAATCGGCATTCATTTTGGCAAGGTGCCGCATGAAGGCACTGGCAAAGGTCATCTGACGCTTATCCACATCCTGTTGGGCATGGTGCCCGCTGTCGTTATCGGTCTGATTTTCCACGACAAAATCAAAGAGCTTTTCAATCCGATTAACGTGATGTACGCGCTGGTTGTCGGCGGCGTGCTGCTGCTGGCGGCAGAATACCTGAAGCCTAAAAATCCGAAAGCGGTCGGCGTGGATGATATGACCTATCGTCAGGCGTTCGTGATCGGCTGCTTCCAGTGTCTGGCGCTGTGGCCGGGCTTCTCCCGCTCGGGCGCGACCATTTCAGGCGGTATGCTGATGGGCGTGAGCCGTTATGCGGCTTCAGAGTTCTCCTTCATCCTGGCCGTGCCAATGATGATGGGTGCCACCGTGCTGGATCTCTACAAGAGTATTGGCTTCCTGAGCATGGCCGATCTGCCGATGTTTGCCGTCGGCTTCCTGACCGCATTCGTGGTCGCGCTGATTGCTATCAAGGTGTTCCTCAACCTGATTAAGCGCATCTCGTTCGTGCCGTTTGCGATTTACCGCTTTATTGTGGCCGCTGCGGTCTACATGATCTTTGTGTAGTTAAGCGTGCTTTGCCCCGGAGTCGGCCTGCTCAGGCCGCTTCGGGACCTTAATCCTGCTGTTGCTTCCACTGTTCCAGCGCGGCAATGCGCCGTCTGTTCAGCTCTTCCCTGACTTCCATACCCTTAAATCCGGCTGCCACCACCTCCCTGGTCGACACGCTTAACACCACTTCAAATGCCTGACGCAAATAATCACCCTGCGGATACGCATTGCTCTCAAAACCGGTGCGCCCACGAGCATCCGCCTCGCTGGTCAGGGCAATTTGCTCCACCCGCTGAGGCTTACGCCAGGCATCGATGCGATCAAACAGCGCCACCAGGGTTTCGGCGCTCTGACGTTCCACGGTGTGCACCAGATCGTGAAATTCAGTCACCAGCAGGGCGAGATCGCGAATCGCATTCGGCACCCGCAGACGCTGGCACAAGGCGGCAACCAGCGGGACGCCGGCCGGGCCGTGACCGTGATGGCTCGGCCACTTCTCAGGTGGCGTGAGCGCCTTGCCGACATCGTGGAACAGAGTGGCAAAGCGGACAGCGATATCCGGGCTGAGCTGAGCGGCAATAGCCAGCGTCATCAGCGTATGAATGCCGGTATCGATTTCAGGATGCCATTTGGCCGGCGCGGGCACGCCGTAGAGATTGTCCAGCTCCGGGAACAGCACCGCTAAAGCTCCGCAGTCTCTCAGCACCTGGAAGTAGACCTGCGGGTTGCGGGTTTCCAGCGCCTTTTCCGTCTCCTTCCACACCCTTTCTGGCGTCAGCGTGTTCAACTCGCCGCTCTCTGCCATCCAGCGCATCAGCGCCTGGGTCTCTTCCGCCACCACAAAATTCAGATGGGCAAAACGCGCGGCAAATCGCGCCACACGCAGCACACGCAGCGGATCTTCGTTAAAGGCCGCGGAAACATGGCGCAACAGACGCTGATCAAGGTCCGCTTTGCCACCGTAGGGATCGTATAAGCGGCCCTGTTCATCCTGGGCAATGGCATTGATGGTCAAATCGCGGCGCTGTAAATCCTGCTCAAGCGTCACATCCGGGGCGGAATAGCAGACAAAACCGGTATAGCCACTGCCACTTTTGCGCTCGGTGCGCGCAAGCGCGTACTCCTGATGGGTTTCAGGATGCAAAAACACCGGGAAGTCACGGCCAACCTGCTCGTAACCCTGGCTGAGCATCTCTTCCGGAGAGGCGCCCACCACTACCCAATCTTTGTCTTTGACCGGCAGATTTAACAGTGCGTCGCGTACCGCGCCACCGACAAGGTAAGTCTTCACTACCACGCTCCTGAGTTAAACGTTTCCGTCATCATACTAGATGTGGTGATCCTCTCCCACCTTTGCGGGTCAGGTTTGCTGAATGACAGGCACGACAAAAAGGGCATCAATGGATGCCCTGATGCTGACCGGTGAAGGGTTAGTTCATCCAGCGATCTTTCTTTTTACGGCTCGGGATCATATGCGGTAACAGCAGACCCAGCAGCAGGCCGACACCGGCCACGCCGCCGCCGTACATAAACCACTGCATAATGATGGTGCGCTGCTTATCATCAAGCTGAACGTTGGCGGCACTCACTTTTTTCTGTGCCACAACCAGTTCGTTTTTCAGCTTTTGATTCTCGTCCTTCAGGCTGTTGATGGCGCCATCGCTACCGGCCACTTTCTTCTGCATCTCGGCGGTGCGCTGGTTCCAGCTGCCATCAATGTTTGCCAGCTTGTCAGTCAGGTCTTTGACCTGCTGTTCCAGCTGCGGCACGCGGGTACGCAGGCTTGGCTGCTGGCTCAGCTGGGATTCCGGGATCCAGGTGGTGCGGCCGTTTGAGTCGCGGATCTGTGCATAATGCGTGCTGTCATTCGATTGCAGCAGTTGGACTTCTTCGCCAGCATTCAGGGTGCCGACAAGGCGGAAATTGTCACCGGGACCACTGCGAACCCAGGTGGAAAGTTCGTCGGAGATATAGCGTTTTTCTTCGGCATGAACGGATGCTGCTACGCTAAAAGTCAGTAAAGTGAGGCCAATAAGCTGAGTTTTTTTCATTCGATGTCTTTTTTACATGGATCCTGGACAAAAGTAATGGAACAGTCTGGAGCTGGCTCGCAGAAAGCTGAATGAGAACTTTCCTGGTCTCAGCGCTCTGCGAGGGCCGACGCGAGCAGACGCGAAATAGAGAAGAAAGCCAAGACAGCCACGGCGATTCTGCATTACTCTTCACGTCATATCTGGCCACCGTGTGCCCCATTGATGAAATGAGCGGCAAAATCGCGCCAAAAGCCCTTTACCGTACCGCTAATTATCTGGTTAAGAAAATATGACCATCGAAATCGAATTAAAGTTCATCGCGACCTCCGACGCCGCCGAAAAATTGCCTGCACAGCTGGCAAACTGGCCGCATCAGCACTCTGCACCGCAGAAACTCACCAATATCTACTTCGAAACGGCCGACGGCCAGTTGCGCGGTTGGGATATGGGGCTGCGCATTCGTGGCTTCGGCGACAGCTATGAAATGACGCTGAAGACAGCAGGGCAGACCATTGGTGGCCTGCATCAGCGCCCGGAATACAATGTGGCGCTTGCCAAACCCGAGCTGGATATTGCTCTGTTGCCAGCAGATATCTGGCCGCAAGGCTGCGATCTGGCCGCGCTGCAGCAGCAGTTGCAGCCGCTGTTCAGCACCCATTTCGTTCGTGAAAAGTGGGTGGTTACTTACCGGGAAAGCGAGATTGAAGTTGCGTTTGATCGCGGCGATGTCACCGCCGGTGAGCTGAGCGAGCCGCTGAATGAAATTGAGCTGGAACTGAAATCCGGTGAACGTGATGATCTGTTGGCCTTTGCCGCTGAACTGGCAAATATGGGCGGACTGCGTCTGGGGAGCCTGAGCAAAGCCGCCCGTGGATACGCGCTGGCCAAAGGCAATCCAACCCGCGAACTGCGCCCGCTGAAAGTAATGAAGGTGGCACCGAAAGCCACGGTAGAGCAGGCGATGCTGGCGGCGTTCACCCTGGCGCTGAGCCAGTGGCAGTATCACGAAGAGCTGTGGCTGCGTGGCAACCGCGCGGCTCAGCATGAAGTGCAGCAGGCGCTTGAAACCCTGCGCCAGACTTTCTCCCTGTTTGGTTCACTGGTGCCGCGTAAGGCCAGCAATGAGCTGCGTCACTCCTTAACCGGGCTGGAAGAAGCGCTGCGGGAAGATGATGTTAAGGCCGACGCTCTCTGTTTCAGCACGCTCTCTCTGGATACCCAGTTAGCACTTACTAACTGGATTGTAACCGAGCGCTGGCGCGGGTTTATCGACGCGAAAGGCGATGCCAAGCTGCAGGGATCGTTCAAACGCTTCTGCGACATTATGCTCGGCAGAATTGCCGCCGATTTGAAAGAAACCTTCGGCGATGTGCGTCAGATGAATGAGTATCAGGATAAATTGACCCGCCTGCATCGTCAGCTGCTGGCCGCCCGTTTACTGTCCGGTGGCTACGACGCTGAGACGGTCGATGCCTGGATGCAAAGCTGGCAGCAGCTGGCGCAGGCGATCGAAAGCGGTCAGGAAATCTGGCTGGAAGGTCATTGTCGCCAGGCGGTTAAGCAACCGGCCTTCTGGAAAAACGGCACCGTCTGAGGTCGTTCGCCGCGTTAAGAGAACCGAGAGAATTCACGCCGCTCACAGGGAGTTTTTATGTCGCCATCGCTTACTCAGACCCTGCCGCCGCTGCTGGCGGCACAGGCCCAACAGCTTAGCCCGACATGGGGAGAACTGAGCGCCGGACAGCAGGGCGTGCTGGCCTTCAGTGATTTTGTGCAGGACAACCTGGCACGCCATCCTGACTGGTGGCAATCGCTGCAGGAGCAGGCGCCCGCGCCGGACGAGTGGCGGCACTATCCGGCCTGGCTGGCTGAAAAGCTGGCAGATGTGGCGGATGAAAATGCCCTGATGCGTGAACTGCGCCTGTTCCGGCGGCAGATGCTGACGCGCATTGCCTGGATGCAGACGCTGGCAACCAGCAGTACGCAAGACTCGCTGAAGCAGCTTAGCGAACTGGCTGAAACCCTGATTGTCGCCGCCCGTGACTGGCTCTGGCTGGCCTGCTGCCGTGAATTCGGCACGCCGGTCAATGCCGCCGGTGAGCCGCAGCCGCTGCTGATCCTCGGCATGGGCAAGCTGGGCGGCGGCGAGCTGAACTTCTCTTCTGATATCGACCTGATTTTCACCTGGCCTGAAAATGGCACCACCACCGGCGGACGCCGTGAACTGGATAATGCCCAGTTCTTCACGCGGCTTGGCCAGCGTCTGATCAAAGTGCTCGATCAACCGACGGTCGACGGCTTCGTCTATCGCGTGGATATGCGGCTGCGGCCATTTGGTGACAGCGGCCCGCTGGTATTGAGCTTTGCCGCGTTGGAAGATTATTACCAGGAGCAGGGACGCGACTGGGAGCGCTATGCGATGGTCAAAGCGCGCCTGATGGGCGGGACGGACGATCGCTGGAGCCAGGAATTACAGCAGATGCTGCGGCCCTTCATCTACCGCCGCTACATCGACTTCAGCGTGATCCAGTCGCTACGAAATATGAAAAGCATGATCGCCCGTGAAGTCCGGCGGCGCGGCCTGACCGACAACATCAAGTTGGGTGCAGGCGGCATCCGCGAAACGGAATTCATTGTGCAGGTGTTCCAGCTGATCCGGGGTGGGCGTGAGCGTTCGCTGCAGCTGCGTGCGCTGTTACCCACCTTGCAGGCCATTGGCGAGCTGAATTTGCTGCCTGGCGAACAGGTCGGGCAGCTCAGTGAGGCCTATCTCTATCTGCGTCGTCTGGAAAATCTGCTGCAAAGCATCAATGACGAACAGACCCAGACGCTGCCGGCGGACGCGTTAAACCGCGAGCGTCTGGCCTGGGCGATGGGCGTGGAGAACTGGGCTGCGCTGACCCGCCAGCTTGAGGGCCATATGGCCGCGGTGCGCGCAATTTTCGATGACCTGATTGGCGATGACACCCCGGAAACCGGCGGCAATAAAGAAGCCGATGATTATGGCGTGCTCTGGCAGGATCGGCTGGAAGAGGCCGAGCTTGCGCCGCTGGTTCCCCACCTTGAAAGCGAGGCGCGTCAGCGTTTGCTGCAAACCATCAACGACTTCCGTCAGGATGTGGATAAACGCACCATTGGCCCGCGTGGACGGCAGGCGCTCGATCAGCTGATGCCGCGTCTACTGAGCGAAGTCTGCCCGCGCGATGATGCTGCCGTTGCCTTAAGCCGCCTGACGCCGTTGCTGCTGGGCGTGGTAACGAGAACCACCTATCTGGAGCTGCTGACCGAGTATCACGGCGCGTTAAAGCACCTGATCCGCCTGTGTGCGGCGTCGCCAATGGTGGCCAGCCAGCTGGCGCGCTATCCGTTATTGCTCGATGAGCTGCTCGATCCGGCCACGCTCTACCAGCCGACCGCCACCGATGCCTACCGTGATGAGCTGCGCCAGTATCTGCTGCGCATCCCGGAAGAGGATGAGGAGCAGCAGCTGGAAGCGCTTCGTCAGTTTAAGCAGGCCCAGCATCTGCGCATTGCGGCGGCAGATATTGCCGGCACGCTGCCGGTAATGAAGGTCAGCGATCATCTGACCTGGCTGGCAGAAGCGATGATCGAGCAGGTGGTCCAGCAGGCCTGGCAGATGATGGTGCAGCGTTATGGTCGTCCTTCGCACCTGATTCAGCTTCAGGAACGCGGGTTTGCCGTGGTGGGTTACGGCAAGCTGGGTGGCTGGGAGCTGGGCTACAGCTCGGATCTGGACCTGGTGTTCCTGCATGATTGCCCGGCCGATGCGGTGACCGACGGCGAGCGCAGTATTGACGGCAGGCAGTTTTATCTGCGTCTGGCGCAGCGTGTTATGCACCTGTTCAGCACCCGCACTTCCTCCGGCATTCTGTATGAAGTGGATGCGCGGCTGCGTCCATCCGGAGCCGCAGGCATGCTGGTCAGTACCTTTGACGCCTTTGATGAATACCAGCGTAATGAAGCCTGGACCTGGGAGCATCAGGCGCTGGTGCGCGCGCGCATCGTATTTGGCGAGGCGGCGCTGAGCCAGCGCTTTGATGATATCCGCCGTGGCATCCTGTGCCTGCCGCGTGAGGCCGATAAGCTGAAGATCGACGTGCGCGAGATGCGTGAGAAAATGCGCGCGCACCTTGGCAACAAGCATAAAGGGCGCTGGGATCTGAAAGCCGATCGGGGCGGCATCACCGATATTGAATTCATTACGCAATACCTGGTCTTACGCTATGCCGCCAGTGAACCGAAGCTGACCCGCTGGTCCGATAACGTGCGCATTCTGGAGCTGATGGCCAATAATGACCGGATGAGCAGCGAAGAAGCGAAGGCGCTGACCCAGGCTTACGTCACGCTACGTGACGCGCTGCACCACCTCGCGTTGCAGGAGTTGCCGGGTCATGTCTCGCCGGATGCGTTCAGCGCGGAGAAGAGCGTGGTCAACAACAGCTGGCTGCACTGGTTCGGCAGTTAATCTGCTGCTTGCCCGGGTTTGCAAGCGATAGCGTGTAAGATTACGGGTGAATGTGCGGGATAGTCAGCTTGTGCTATCATCCCGCGCACTATTTTTGACTTCAGCCTGGAGTGTCTGGAATGAAAATTACGCTGCCCGATTTTAACCGTGCGGGTGTTCTGGTTGTTGGCGACGTGATGCTGGATCGCTACTGGTACGGCCCAACCAGCCGCATCTCCCCTGAAGCCCCGGTTCCGGTAGTAAAAGTGGATAACGTTGAGGAGCGTCCTGGCGGCGCGGCTAACGTGGCGATGAACATCGCCTCACTGGGCGCAGGCTCACGTCTGGTGGGATTGACCGGTATTGATGATGCCGCCCGCGCGCTGGACGCCAGCCTGAGTGGCGTTAACGTGCAGTGTGACTTCGTTGCGGTTGCCACCCATCCCACCATCACTAAGTTGCGCGTTCTGTCGCGTAACCAGCAGCTGATCCGCCTTGATTTTGAAGAAGGTTTTGAAGGCGTCGATCCTGAGCCGCTGCATGAGCGTATTCGTCAGGGCCTGCCGAAAGCGGGCGCGCTGGTGCTGTCTGACTACGCCAAAGGGGCGTTGGCCAGCGTAGAAACCATGATCAAGATCGCCCGCGAGGCCAATGTGCCGGTGCTGGTCGACCCGAAAGGCACTGACTTTGAGCGTTATCGCGGTGCCACCATTCTGACGCCAAATCTCTCTGAGTTTGAAGCCGTGGTCGGCAAATGTGCGGACGAAGCCGAGATTGTTGAGCGCGGCATGGCGCTGATGGCGCAGTTCGATCTGTCAGCCTTGCTGGTGACGCGTTCAGAGAACGGCATGACGCTGCTGCAACCGGGCAAAAAGCCGTTCCATCTGCCGACTCAGGCACAGGAAGTGTATGACGTGACCGGTGCCGGTGATACGGTGATTGGCGTGCTGGCGGCGGCGCTGGCGGCGGGCAATACGCTGGAAGAGAGCTGCTTCCTCGCCAACGCGGCGGCGGGTGTGGTGGTCGGTAAGCTGGGGACCTCTACCGTGTCGCCGGTTGAACTGGAAAACGCCATCCGTGCCCGTCCGGAGTCGGGTTTTGGCGTAATGGATGAAGCGCAGCTGAGAGAAGCGGTCGCGCTGGCTCGTCGTCGCGGTGAGAAAGTGGTGATGACCAACGGCTGCTTCGACATTCTGCACGCTGGCCACGTTTCCTATCTGGCCAACGCCCGTAAGCTGGGCGATCGCCTGATTGTTGCGGTTAACAGCGATGCCTCGACCAAACGGCTGAAAGGCGAAACCCGTCCGATCAATCCGTTGATCAACCGGATGATTGTGCTGGGCGCGCTGGAAGCGGTCGACTGGGTGGTGCCGTTTGAAGAAGACACGCCGCAGCGGGTGATTGCTGATGTGCTGCCAGACCTGTTGGTGAAAGGCGGAGACTACAAGCCGGAAGAGATTGCGGGCAGTGTTGAAGTTTGGGCTAACGGTGGCGAAGTGCGGGTGCTGAATTTTGAAGATGGCATCTCCACCAGCAAAATCATCGAAGCGATTAAAGCGAAAGACTGACCGCGGTCAGAAAGAAAAAGGGGCGATCTGAGATCGCCCCTTTTTTTGGCCTGAAACCAGAGAATTACTGCATATCTTCGGTTTTAATCACGTCTTTTGGCGCTGCGTCGGTACCGCGGCTTTCCAGCTCGGCCAGACGTTGCTCCAGCGCAGCCAGCTTTTCACGGGTGCGTAATAACACCTGAGTTTGCACATCAAACTCTTCGCGATTGACCAAATCTAAACGGGTCAGCTGCGATTGCAGCGTCTGACGGATTTTTTTCTCAACATCGTCGCCGAACTCACGGATGCCTTTTGGCATGGATTCGTGAACCTGACGGGCGAGTTGTTCAATTTTTTTGGGGTCAATCATAGCGGCTTCCTGGTAGCGGCAAAGTTTCTTTAAGTGTAATGCGATAATCCGAAAGGATAAACCAGAAATAAGCAAAGCAGAAAAATGCCAAACTAAAGGCACATTTTGTTCGTTGCCCTGGCTTTTTATCGGCGTTATAGTAAGCAGGCTTATTCTCAGGGCGGGGTGTAATTCCCCACCGGCGGTAAATCGGCGTCATGCCGAAAGCCCGCGAGCGCTTCAGACCTCCCGGTTTGAAGGTCAGCAGACCCGGTGTAACTCCGGGGCCGACGGTTAAAGTCCGGATGGGAGAGAGTAACGTATCAGGCCGGGCTTTGCCCGCCGCGCCGTTATTTTTTGTCACTGCATGACACTCCTAAGCACGCCCTGATTCTGGTAACCCATACATTTTATAAGGTTTTATTACCATGAATCAGACGCTACTTTCTGAATTTGGCACGCCTGAAGAGCGTGTAGAACGTGCTATCGCTGCCTTGCGCGACGGGCGCGGTGTGATGGTCCTGGACGATGAAGATCGTGAAAACGAAGGTGACATGATCTTTGCCGCCGAAACCATGACCGTTGAGCAGATGGCACTGACCATTCGCCACGGCAGCGGCATTGTCTGCCTTTGTCTGACGGAAGAGCGTCGTCGTCAGCTTGAGCTGCCAATGATGGTCGAAACCAATACCAGTGCTTATGGCACCGGCTTCACCGTCACCATTGAAGCGGCAGAAGGCGTGACCACCGGCGTTTCGGCGAAAGATCGCGTGACCACCATCCGTGCGGCTATCGCCGACGATGCCAAACCTTCTGACCTGAATCGTCCTGGCCATGTGTTCCCACTTCGCGCCAGCGAAGGCGGCGTGCTGACGCGCGGCGGTCATACTGAAGCAACTATCGATCTGGTGACGCTGGCCGGCTTTAAACCGGCGGGTGTGCTGTGTGAACTGACCAACGATGATGGCACTATGGCCCATGCGCCAGAAGCTATCGTGTTTGCTAAGCAGCAGAATATGCCGGTTGTGACCATCGAAGATTTGGTGGCTTATCGCCGTAGCAACGAGTCTCGTCAGGCCAGCTAATTGCCCGACGATGAAAAAAAACCGGGTGCCTGTCACCCGGTTTTTTTATGCCCCAACTTAGGCCGCTGCTTTACCTAAGCCACTGCTTTAACTAAGCCACTGCTTTAACTTAAGCCGCTGCTTTGCAGCATGGTCAGGCTCAGGCCCATCACCGCCATCCCGCACAGCACGCCATAGCTGGGATTACTTTTCGGATCGATCTCTTTCGCCAGCGGCATCAGCTCATCGACCGACAACGCCACCATAATCCCGGCCACGGTCGCCATCACCGCGCCCATCATCACTGGTGACACCAGTGGACCGAGCACCAGGAAGGCCAACACGCCACCCAGAATTTCGGCCATGCCTGACACGCCTGCCCAGAAGATCGCTTTCCTTTTTGAACCCGTTGCGGCATACATCGGCCCGGCGACGGCAAGTCCTTCAGGAATATTGTGGATGGCAACGGCCAGCGCGATGCCTAAGCCCATTTCGAGGTCACTGCTGGCGGTGACATAGGTTGCCACACCTTCTGGAAAATTATGCAGGCTGATGCCGAGCGTCAGTAAGATTGCCGTGCGCCGAAGGTTGCGG
Source organism: Erwinia billingiae Eb661 (assembly GCF_000196615.1). Lineage (NCBI taxonomy): Bacteria > Pseudomonadati > Pseudomonadota > Gammaproteobacteria > Enterobacterales > Erwiniaceae > Erwinia > Erwinia billingiae. The sequence continues at coordinate 4,303,990 of NC_014306.1, read as the reverse complement.
GGAGGTTGGCCGCCGCTAAGTAGATCCTGTGGATGCTGGTGGGGCAACATCCGATCGAGGGCGAAGTAACCCAGAAGCCCAACCACAAACATGCCGTAACCCAAAACAGGAGACATGCCTTCAGCGTGCAGCGCCGCTGGCAGCATCTCCATCAGTGAAATCAGCAGCATAATGCCGGCAGCAAATCCCAGCGCAAACGCCAGCACCCGGTTCGACGGTTTCTGGCCGACAACACCCAGAAACGCGCCAATGAAGGTCGCGCCACCGGCAAGTAAAGTCAGTATTAATGGCACGGACAAGGTGACCTCCTAAAGACAAGAATAAAGTATAGCCTTTGCTATACCTTATCAAAAAATAATCAGTTGTAACGTCAGGATTTGTATTTTTCGCTGTTCAAATTTCTTGAATATCTTCATCACCGTTATCCGGGTTCATCCCCTGTCGAAAGGGCGTAATGTAGCGATCATTAAGCCGACATCTTCAGGGGAACCACTATGAGTCAGTCACGTATGCCCGCACTTTTTCTTGGCCATGGCAGCCCAATGAACGTGCTGGAAGAAAATGTTTATACCGAAGCCTGGCGTGAGCTGGGCCAAACCTTACCGCGTCCTAAAGCTATCGTGGCGGTCTCCGCACACTGGTACACCCGCGGCACGGCGGTCACCGCGATGGAAAAGCCAAGAACCATTCACGATTTTGGCGGATTCCCTCAGGCGCTGTTTGACACCACTTATCCGGCTCCGGGTTCACCGGACCTGGCCCGCCAGGTGGTTGACGCGCTGACACCTTACGATGTCCGCCTGGATCAGGAGTGGGGTTTTGACCACGGTTCATGGGGCGTGCTGATTAAGATGTACCCGGAAGCCGATATTCCTGTGGTTCAGCTGAGCGTCGACGGTACGCAACCGCCGGCTTATCACTTTGAACTGGGACGTAAGCTCGCGGCACTGCGCGAGCAGGGCGTGATGATTGTCGCCAGCGGCAACGTGGTGCATAACCTGCGGATGGTGCGTTGGGAAGGCAATGCTGAACCTTACCCGTGGGCCTCATCCTTTAACGACTACGTGCGTGAAAACCTGAGCTGGGAAGGGGAAGCAGAGCAGCATCCGCTGGTGAACTTTAGTCAGCACAGCGGCGCTGCGTTATCCAACCCGACGCCTGAGCACTACCTGCCACTGCTCTACGTGCTGGGTGCTCGTTTGCCGGGTGAAGCCGTCTCTATTCCGGTGGATGGTTTGGTGATGTCTTCGCTCAGTATGCTTTCGGTGCAAGTGGGCTAAATGCACACCATCAGTTGGTGTTGACAGAAAGAGGGGTGAAAGCCGGCGTTGCTTTGGCCTTCACCTCTTTTTCTGCATTGTTAAAGATCCATGCAGGACTGTTCAGGGTTAATGCTGCCAGTCTTGGGGTTAATACCAGCGGCACAGAGTAGCTTGCCTTACCTGCGCTAATCGGGATAGTTAACGGCACGGTCTTACCGGGCGTGACAGCGGTACCTTTAAGGGTGACGGCATAACCAAATTGGTCTTTGTCAGTGCCGTAATGATCGCTTTTGTTTGTCATGGCATTTCCTGACAGCGAAAAGTCACCGGTTACAGTGGAAATTAAATTAGCCAGCCCGGAGGTATCCGACGTGCAGGCAATATTCACCACCGGTTGCGCACTGAGGCTTGATGAGGCTGACAGGGCTTGGGCTGTGGGCACTGCAAGACTGAATGTGCTGTTAGAAACCGTATGGGAACAGCTTACCGTGCCGGCCTGATTCCACTCTGAGAGACTGAATTTATAATTTTTTGCGCCAACTGCTCTGTTTAAACCTCCTTTGCCATCCAACTGAAACAGACGGATGGCGCCTGATACCTTACTGGTGTCGATATCCCCGGTTTTTTTGAGATAGGCCTTGAATCGAAAGGTCTTGGTATCAGCTGTTTTATTGATCGTCCAACCGGTATCTATCTTTGTATTTATATTTCCATTTCCTGAGCTTTCATCAAAGGTTCCGAGATCTTTCCCATCATAAACCAGCCCCATTTCTACGCCGCTTGGCAGCGTCTCGCTGCTGATATAGGGAAACGGATAAAAATAGACGTTTTCCTGGATATCCCCTTTGCAGGTAATATCACGCACATATTCTTTTGACTCCCAGACCCGGCTGCCATTCCCGGTGCCAGAAAGCAGCACAAGTTTGCCAATTGATACAACTTCATCAGCTACATTCCCAATATAACAATCAAGGGCGGCAGCATTAAATGACAGTGTCAGGGTAAGCAGGCCAAAGGTTATTTTTCTTTTCAAGAATTTTTTCATTTATCGTAGTTCCTTTACATCAGTTAATTAATGGAGCCTCGGCTGTTTTATTCCGTCTTCGGTAGCGTCAATTTTAACAGGCCGGCGATTACCGACCTGTTAATTATAAATACAGTTTCGAAGTCGATTAATTAATCACTAAGGTTAACTGCGGCGAATACAGGCCCACATCAACCGACATGTTTTCCACTAATACATCGTTTTGCAAAATGGAGATAGTTCCTGTGCCCGCTTTCGTCCCGCCGGTCAGTGTCGCCGTGTAAACCCCATTCTTTTCAGTGACTGCGCTTATTTTCGTTCCTTCTAAATTAGCGACCTTGAAGGCAACTTTCCCTCCAGTGACGACATTCTGAAATTTATCTTTCGCAGTTAACGTTATGGCAAGCGTAGATTTCCCATCAGCTGGCAATATGTTGTTGCTAAGTTGCAAGACTGAGTTGCTGGCATTAATTGGGGCGGCAACAAAGATAACCTTTGTGGACTTGCCGGTTGTGTCAGTGCTGATGATGGCAGTGAGAGTTATGCTACCTGCAAGGGTGCTGGCAATTTCCGCTGTGGAGACTCCTTCAGCATCTGTTTTAAGGGTTCTTGCGCCCCATATAACTGTTCCTGCCGCCTGGAAGGTGACCGCCACATCTTTTACGGGATTCCCCTTGGCATCTTTCACCACGGCAGTGAGCGTGGAGAAGGTATTACCATCCGCCGTCACGCCGGTCGCTGGCGAGGCCGTCAGGCTGTCGACGACGGCTGTTTTAGTATTGGCGATAAAGGTAACGCTCACCGTTTTTTCAATGCCCTTAGTGCTGGCCATGACGTCCATTGTCATTGCTTGAGAACTGCTCACTGTCGTGACAGCCATACCTGCACTGTCGGTCTGTACCTGTCCTTTGCTAAGCGTACCTGGTGCGGAGAAGGTAACTGATGTATCCGACACAGGGTTATTGTAGGCGTCGGTGATCAGAGCCTTGATGGTTGAGACGGCGACGCCGTCCGCAATAATGCCTTCTGCCGGCGTTGCCGTCAGGCTGGCTATCGTGGCGGTAGACGCATCTGCCTTAAAGACAACGGTGATGCTCTTGCTGTCTTTAACCATATCCGTCCTGGCCGTAACCGTATTGCTGCCTGCCACGGTACTGGTGAGCGTCATCTTCGCGTAACCGTTGTTGTCGGTGCGGGCAGTAAGCTGATTTGGCGTCGCTTTGCCACTGAGGGTAAAAATCACCTCTACGTCACTGACAGGGTTCTCATTTGCATCCTGTACTACAGCGGTGAGGATCGACTGATCTTTAGTATTAGCCAGTGGAATATTTGCTGACATCATAATGTCAGTCACTTTTGCCGTGTTTTCGTTGGCGATAAAGTTGACTGCAGCGTTCTTACCCTCAGGATCATACTTGGTCACGGCTCTCGTCTCATGAATCCCCGCTATTTTACTGGCAATGGTTACCACCACCTTGCCTTCACTGTCGGAAACAGCTGAAGACTGGCTCAGGGTGCCGTTAGCTGGCGCTTTAAAGGTTACTGCGGCCCCTGCCACCAGATTGCCATTGGCATCTTTCACAATTCCCGTCAGGGTGGCAAATGACTTACCGTCAGCGATTACCTGGCTTTGAGACGCGGTAAAACTGTTGATGGCGGCGGTAGCAATATCGCCAATAAAGTTGACGGAGGCCTGCTTCCCGGTTTTGTCATAAGCTGTCTGCGCCAGCACCGTGCTGCTGCCTGCGGTAAAGCTGATGGCGCTCACTGATGCTTTACCATCATTGCCTGTTGTCGCCGATGAGTTAATGAGGTTGGCGTTGCCCTTGATGGTGAACGTCACCCGGGCGTTATTGACCCGATTTCCGTTGGCATCCGACACCGTTGCCGTCAGCACAGATTTATCCGTGCCGTTAGCGGTAATTCCACTCTCCGGCGCAGCGCTAAGACTGTCGACTTTGGCCGTGGCCTGGTCAGCAATAAAGCTGACGGAAGCCTGCTTACCGGTTTTATCGTAATCAGTGGTTGCAGTAACGGTACTGCTGTCCGCAATAAGGCTGGTCAGTTTCATTTCTGCATACCCCTCGCTGTCCGTCGTCGCGGACGTGCCGGCCAGGTTGGCGTTTCCGCTTACGCTGAAGCTGACGGGTTTGTTGCTCACAGCATTGTTATAGGCATCGACCACCCTGGCTCTAAGCACCGAACTGTCGGCACCGTTGGCGATGACGTCGGATTTGCGCGAGGCGTCCAGGAAGTCAACATGCGCAGTCGCGGCATCGGCCACAAAGCTGACGCTAACCTGTTTGCCGATGCTGTCGCCCTCGAGGGTCGCCGTGACGGTGCTGCTACTGGCGCTGCGGCTGGTAAGGTTCGCCGTCGCCACGCCGTTCACATTGCTCCTCGTGGTCTTAGCCAGCACACCCTCACCGGATGTCACGGTAAATGTCACATCAAATCCACTGACCGGATTACCGTTGGCATCTCTTAACCTGGCGCTAATTACCGAGCGGTCAGCGCCATTTGCCGTCACGTCTGAAGATCGTGAAGCGGTAAGCGTGTCGATCTTCACCGTAGTGCTATCGGCTATAAAGCTGACGGCGGCCTCTTTGAAGTTCGTGTCCGTTTCGGTATGCGCTCTGACCGTGGTGATTGCAGCGGTACGGCTCATGAGTTCGACAGTCGCTAAACCATTGACGGTAGTGGCTGAATTCTGACTCAACGTCCCATTGCCAACGTTGATTTTAAAGGACACGGTGACGCCGCTGACGAGGTTACCGTTAGCATCCTTCACCGTGGCAGTCAGCACGGAGTGGTCAGTGCCGTTCGCCTTCACGTCTGAAGGCCGTGACGGGATCAGGCTGTCGATGGTTGCCGTAGCCGGGTCGGCTTTAAAAAGGACGCTGGTTTGTTTACCGGTCGAGTCCGCGCCGACGGTCGCGGTGACCGTGATGCTTTCCGCCGACAGGCTGGTTAGCTGCACGCTGGCGACGCCATCTACAGTAGTAACGCTGTCCTCAGCTAATTTGCCGCCCGTTACCGTGAAGGTGACTTTTGCGCCATTGACCCGATTTCCGTTGGCATCTTTTACCGTGGCGGTGATCACAGAGCTATCGCTGCCGTCAGCCTTGACGTTATCCGTCCGTGAAGGGATCAGGCTGTCGATTTTTGCCGTGTCTGCGTCGGCAATAAAGCTGACGGCAGTCTGTTTACCGGTGGTGTCGAAAGCCGTAACGGCGGTGATGGTCGTGCTGCCAGCAGTAGCGCTTTTCAGCGTCACCTTGGCTGCCCCTTTGCCGTTGGTTTTGACTGTGGACGGGCTCAGATCGGCATTACCTGTCACATGGAAGGTTACCTCCTCGTTTGCCACGACATTGCCATTGGCATCTTTCACCGTGACATCAATGGTGGACGTTGCTTTGCCATCGGCCTTGATCCCTGATGCCGGCGTCGCGGTGAGCGTGGCAATACTGGCTGTTTGAGCTTCTGCGACAAAGGTGACGGTGGCCTGTTGACCACTTTGGTCAGTAGCCGTGGTAGCCGTGACAGTACTGCTATCTGCGTTGACACTGGTTAGCCCCACGCTAACTTTTCCGTTGCTGTCGGTGGTAACTGAGCCCGACTCCAGTATTGCCCCGTTAGTTGCAGTAAAGCTTACCGGCACCTGGCTCACCGGATTGTTATTGGCATCCCTGATTACCGCCGTCAGAGTGATGACTGAACGGCCATTTGCCAGTGCGGTGGAAGGGAAGGGAGTGAGGCTGTCCACTTTCGCGGTGCTTTTATCGGCGATAAAGCTGACTGCCTTATTTTTGCCGGATTTATCAGCGTCCGTGGTTGCGGTAACGGTGCTGATTTCCGCGGTGCGGTTTGTCAGACTGACTATGGCATAGCCGTCATCGTTGGTTTTGGCGGACTGAGTAGCTAAGTCGGCATTGCCCTCGACGCTGAAGAACACGTTAGCCTGCTTCACGCGGTTTCCATTGGCATCGGTTACGGTGGCTTTAAGTTCCGAGCTGTCAGTGCCGTTAGCCACAACCCCCGCGTCAGGTGAAGCGATGAAGTTTTCTATTTTTGCTGTGGCAAGGTCGGCGATAAAGCTGACGGATTCAGTTTTGCCCGTCGCATCAAAATCGGTTACTGCTTTAACGCTAATAATTTCAGCGCGGGTACTGAACAGATTAACGCCAGCAATACCATTTACCGTATTGGCCGATTTCTGGCTAAGTTCTCCATTGTCTGTCACCACGCTGAAGGTGACGTTAGCGCCATTGACCAGGTTGCCACTGGAATCCTTCACTGTCGCAACAAGGGTTGTACTATCTGTGCCGTTAGCCTTCACCCCGTCTGTTCGTGTGGCGCTTAAGCTGGCTACTTTCGCCGTGGCAAGGTCGGCAATAAAGCTGACAGAAGTCTGTTTGCCCGTTCCATCAAAGTTGGTGACAGCCGTGACCGTGATGATGTCAGCGACATTGCTGGTGAGCTGCGCGGTAGCGATGCCATTCTGGTTACTGGTGGCCGAAGTCGGACTCAACTTGGCTTTGCCATCCGAGACCGTGAATGTGACGGTCGCGCCATTGACCAGGTTTCCCTGAGCATCTTTCACCGTGGCGGTAACCATGGCGCTGTCCTGACCATTAGCCGTTACATTCTCCGTACGCGACGCGGTGAAGTCGGCAATTGTCGCGGTGTCTGAGTCACCAATAAAGCTGACGGCAGCCTGTTTTCCGGTGCTATCGACGTTGGTTGTTGCCGTAACGGTGATGGTTTCAGCGCTAAGGCTGGTCAGAACGGTCGTGGCTACACCGTTGACGGTGGTGGCAGAGGTCTGACTGAGTTTCCCCTTGCCTGCTGATGAAGTGAAGAACACCTTCGCACCGTCCACCAGGTTGCCGTTAGCATCTTTCACCGTGGCGGTAAGTATTGAACTGTCGGTGCCATTGGCTTTCACATTAGAATCTCGTGAAGCGCTCAGGCTGTCGATTTTGGCTGTGCCCACATCGGCCCTGAAGGTGACTGAGGTCTGCTTACCGGAGGCATCAGCGTCTGTGGTGGCCGTAACGGTTACGATCCCGGCCTCAGTGCTGGTTAGTTGCACGGTCGCGATACCGTTGGACGTCGTGGCTGGAGATGGCGTCGCCGATCCCTTGCCGGACACGTTGAAGAACACTTTAGCATTATTGACCAGGTTGCCGTTGGCATCCTTGACCGTCACGGTGAGAACCGACATATCGTTGCCGTTGGACAGCACATCATTATCGCGTGAAGGGATCAGGCTCTCGACTTTCGCTGTGGCTACGTCGGCGATAAAGCCAACAACAGTCTGCTTACCGATGTTGTCACCGTCGACCACTGCCGTCACCGTGCTGCTTCCTGCCGCTTTGCTGGTAAGGGAGACTGTCGCGGTGCCGTCACTGTCGGTTTCAGCGTTCGACTCACCCAGGATGGCATGGCCATGCACGCGGAAAGTGACCGTAACGCCCGCTACGGCATTGCCAAAGTTATCTTTTACCTTCGCGGTCAGCAGTGAACTGTCAGATCCGTTGGCTTTCACCTCTGTATCACGCGATGCGCTCAGGCTGGCAATTCTCGCTGTCGTGGCATCAGCAATAAAGCTGACGGTGGCCTGCTTTCCTGTGGTATCAAAATCGGTTTTCGCCGTAACGGTGAGGGTATCCGCCTGCGTGCTGGTCAACTGGACGGTGGCGATACCCTCTCTGCTGGTGATAGCGGATGACTGGCTTAATTTGCCTTTTCCATCGGCAGGCACGCTAAAGCTCACTTTTGCCCCGCTGACGAGGTTACCCCTGGCGTCTTTCACCTGCGCGCTGAGGATCGAAGTGGCAATGCCGTTGGCTTTCACCTCAGAGGCAGGTGAGGCAATAAGGCTCTCAACGCTGGCCGTGGCAACGTCCGCAACAAACTCAACGGAAACCTGTTTACCCGTCGCGTCAAAAGGCGTTGTGGCGCTGACGGTAATGCTGTTGGCTGTGGCGCTGGCCAGGCTAATCGTAACGGTGCCGTCATTGCCCGATATGGCCTCAGTCGCGCTGAGTCGAACATTGCCGCTTATTATCGCAAAGTTAACCAGAATCCCACTGACGGCGTTGCCCTGAGCATCCTGCACCACGGCGTTGAGCTGGGCGGCTTCAGTGCCATCCGCCTTCACGCCAGCTTCTGGCGAAGCGGTGAACTGGTCTATCTGCGCGGTACTGATATCACTGATAAAGGTGACGGTGACCTGCTTACCGGTTTTATCTTCTCCGGTGATTGCGGTTACCGTACTGCTGCCAGCTCGGATACTGGTCAGATTAACCCTGACGGCTCCGTCGGCATCAGAGATAACCGTGGTCTGGCCCAGTTTGGCCGCACCCGTGGCGTTGAAAATCACCGGCGCGCCACTGACGCGGTTGCCGTTGGTGTCTTTCACTACTGCCGTCAGGACTGTGGCATCAGCGCCATTCGCCGTCACCTCGGTGGCTGGCGTCGCGAACAGATCATCAATTTTCGCGGTACGCAAATCTGCGACAAATGTCAGCTCGGCACTTTTGGTCATGCCGGTGGCTGATGCGGTCAGGGTGACGGTGCCAGCCAGTTTGCTGGTCAACTCCACGGTGGCAGAACCGTTGCTGTCAGTCACGGTGGCGGTGGTAGAAAGCGTCGCATTCCCAGCGACAGAGAAGGTGACCGGCACATTACGGATCGGGTTGCCGTAGTAATCGGCGACCAGCACCCTGGCTTTATTGGCGACGCTGCCATTGGCGACGGCATTGTTGACGTCCATGGTCAGCTCGGCCATTTCAGCGGTAGTGCTATCGGCGATAAAGTTCAGCGTTTTGCTGTCGCGGTTACCGTTATCCAGATGCGAGAAAATAGTGACCTTACCGGCGCGGGTTGAGGCCAGCGGCACCATCGCGCTACCCGAGGTATCGGTAATATGCAGCGCTTCACAGTTGTTAGCGCCCTTCAGAATACAGCTGTCATCAATGCCTGAGACCACAAAGCGCACGTTATGATCGCTTAACAGCTCACCGGATTTTCCGGTGACTTTGGCATGCAGCTGTGCAGCATCCACGCCGTTGGCCACCACATTATCGGCCGGTTTAACCTCCAGCGAGATGATGGTGCTGGAAGGGATAAGGTTGATCACCACGGTACTTTCTGGCGAGACATTGCCGTGGTTATCGGTGGCGATGGCCGAAACGGTATAGCTGTTAACCCCCTCGTGCAGATACTTCGGTAATTTGACCGCCACAGACGTCGCCGAATCCTGAGACAGCGAGCCGCCCGCCGCAATCAGTTCTGCTGCGCGCCAGTCAATTTTCTTCAACCCGTATTTCGCGCGAACGCTGGCGGTGATCACCGTGGTGGACGCTGCTTCAGCGCTAACCGATGCGGGTAAGGAGAGTGAAATCAGATTCTGTTTTCGATACTGCATGACGATGTTGTAGTTACGATCGACAAAATCGTAACGTGCGCCAGGCAGGCTGCGCATCACCTTGACCGTTTCACGGTCGGTCTGTTCTTGCCACGACAGGCCGAGGCGGTAATTAATGTCCAGACCGACAAAGCTGTCGGATCCGCTACCGGATTTGTGGCCCGCCTTGAAGGTCAGCAACGGGATCGGCGTGTAATTCACCGTGGTGGTGACGGCGGAAGGGGAATCCCGCAGGTCACTGGGACTGGCAGAATTATCAAGAACGATACCTTTACCAAAGTACTTTTCATACTTCACCGACGCGCCAAATTGCGGGTAGAACGGCAGCCAGGCATCGGCGGCCAGATCAAAACCGTTGGCAGGACGTTCGTCGTAATCTTCCATCGCATCCAGTGGCGACTGGTGCCAGTCGGTCAGGCGCTGATATTTATTGGCGCTCAGTTTCAGGTAGTGGGTCCAGGCTTCGGCCCCGACGCTGAATCGCGCATTGTTGCCGGTGATATCGCGGTCATAGAAGCTGTTTACCCCGAGCATAAAGTGGTCGGAGAGGTAATGACGCAGCCCCAGCCCGAGATTGAGCGTGGTGCGTTCTTTATTGACGCGAACGCCCTGTTGGTTGAACAGCAGCGTGCTCGGAGTATCCCACCACGGGATCAGTAAATCCGCACTGGCTTCACCTGCGGAATTAAACTGGATGCGGGTATTGCCGCTTTGGCCCATCCAGTCACGCAGCGCACTGCTGGCCATATCATTTGCAATACCGGTAATGACGCCCATACCGGCCTGAGAACGGCTGTCTGCGCCCATGATTTGCCAGAACTGCTTAACGCCTTCGAGCGGGCGCAGATCGTTTTCATCCGCTTCACGGGAACGTTGCATATCCTCATTTAACAGCAGCGATTTTTCTTTTGATAAGCTGCTCTGGCTTCCTTCCAGTGAAGGGAGCTGTGAAATAAGGTCATTGCTGCCTTCTTTATTTAACTCTGCCGCAGTATTGAACGGGCCAGAGGAAGAAGAGGCGTCGTAGGCCGGTGAGGCAGGGAATAAAGGGGGCGAAAGGTTGAGTGCCGATGGCGAAGGATCGCTACTTTCCTGCGCTGTAGTTGCAGGCGCGGGCTCAAGGGTATGGCGGTCTGGCAGGGTACTTATCCCCGCGTTGAGCTCCGCCATCGTCTCGCTTAATGCCAGCATGTCTGAATTAGCCCGGACGGCTGAAGAATAAAGCGGTATAGCAATCGAGACAAATAGATGGTTCAGTATAACAAGAACAGAGGCTATTTTTTTGAATTTGAAGTCCATATCTTCCCGTCCGGAAAAAAAGTTCCATAACCCCGGAGAGGAGGTTATGGAAAATAGAGAAAAAAATGTAGGAAAAGATCTTTTGATTGTTAATGTGACAGGCTGTCAGCGGCAAAAAGCGGTTTATTTAGATCTGGCTGATGGATTTCATTTTTTTTTGAATCTCCAGGAAAGCCTGGCTTTTTACGCGCTCGCAGACCATGTTCAGTTTGTCATTCAGAGTCAGCGTCATCAGCTCTTTTGGATCCTGTTCCATCAGGCCTTCATGACTTTTAAAATACGCGTGAGAGTTATTGATTTTATCGAATTGCAGGCGGTACTGATTAAAGGCTTCGTAATTCAGGCCTTTCAACATATCAAAGTTATCGACACACTTCTTACCGTCAGTTTTTTGTTGCACCAGGCTGTCGCCAGTTTTTTTGACCGTTCCTTTTTTTACTTGCGGCGAACTGCAGGCGCAAAGCGTCAGTGAAAGAAGCGCAAGTGAGACGAATTGATGAATCTTCATTGTACATATCCTTATGGCTATCCAGGCCGAGTGTAAAAATGAAAAGCACACAGGTGCCCTCATCTAATAACAAGGCGGCAACTTTAATAAAGTTATTAAGATTCCTCCGCAGGACTGGATTTTTCTTAACAACTTTTGCATGAGGATAAAGATGGGAGAGAGCTTAATGAAATCGTTTTTGACGATTAGTTGAACCGTTCTTGTTTTGTTAAAACGATCAGAGGATTAATAAAGATCTTAATCTTTAGCGTTATCCATTACGGGCGCCACTACTGGATATATATGACGTTTATTGGCACCTTTAGATCTTGATATCCTTGTGTTTTATCCTGATGTCATTCTGGATGACTGTTTATTTCGGCGTTTGCGTCTTCATATTATTGATGATTGTTAGCATAACCGCTTAGGAATTTTTGAGGTGAATAAGCGCAATTATCAGACTGCCTGTAGCGCAAATTTTAAAAAAACTAAGGAGAAAATTGCCGGGAAAGATGGAAAAGGAGAGGAAGGGGCAGTACCGGGGCTGAGAGCAGGGTGGAAATACATGAACAGCAGCAGCGAAGCACTCCGTGTTAACGGAGTGCTCAACTGAAAGGCATAACAGCGTTATTCAATAAAGGTGTGCGGATAGAACCGCGACAGATCCTGTGTAATCAACGCCCGGTCTTCGCGGATGCCAATACCAGCCGGTTGATCGTCGATCAGCCAGCTGCCAATTAAGGTGTAGCTGTCGCCAAATTTTGGCAGCGGGTGGAACTGCTGCACAATCATGCCTTCTTCGCCATAAGGACCATCGGCACTGGCAATTTCCTTGCCGTTTTCCATGATGCTGATGTTCGAACCTTCGCGCGAAAACAATGGCTTAACCACATATTTATCCATATGCGGCACGTCATCTTCGGCAAAATACGCCGGCAACAAATTCGGATGATTGGGGAACATTTGCCACAGCAGCGGCAGCAACGCTTTGTTGGAGATAATGCTTTTCCACGCGGGTTCCAGCCAGCGAACGCCAGCATCCTCCAGCTTGGTAGAGAACACCTCACGCAGCATAAACTCCCACGGATACAGCTTGAAGAGGTTGCCGATCACCTGGTCATGCACATCGGTGAACTGGCCTCGTTCGCCCAGGCCAATTTCATCCATAAACAGAAATTCGCTCGGTAAGCCGGCTTCGGTGGCGCAGTCCTGCAGATACTGAACCGTGCCACGATCTTCGTCGGTGTCGCGACAGCAGGCAAAATGCAGCCAGCTGAAGCCATGCTGCTGATGGAGGTTGGCAAAGCGCTCAATCAGCTTCTCTTGCAGGCTATTGAACTGATCGCTGCCGGTAGGCAGGTTACCCGCCGCCTGCTGATCTTCCAGCCAGATCCACTGAAAGAACGCCGCTTCATACAGCGAGGTCGGCGTATCGGCGTTGTTCTCAAGCAGCTTAATGTCGGAATGGCCATCCCAGGCCAGATCCAGCCGCGAATAGAGCGACGGCTGGTTGGTTTTCCACGAGGCGCGCACGAAGTCCCAGGTGTGTTTTGGAATGCGGAATTTGGCGAGCAGCTCTTCGCTGTTCACCACTTTCTCCACCACCTGTAAACACATCTGATGCAGTTCGCTGGTTACGTCCTCCAGCTTCTCAATCTGCTGGAGCGTAAACTGGTAGTAAGCATCCTCACACCAGTAAGGCTCGCCGTGCATGGTATGAAAACGGAAACCGTATTCGGTGGCCTTTTCACGCCAGTCCGGGCGTTCAGCGATAGCAAGACGCTTCATGGCATTAGCCCCCTGAGGTGCGGCGGGAACCGGATGTCGCGCTGCTACGCTGCGCGGTGGCCTGCTTAGCTACGCTGTCACCAAAGCCGCCACGGGTGACCGTGCTGGTGGTGGCAGGTTTCGGCGCCATGGCGGTTTTCGGCACGTTCATGGTGCGACCTGGTGTGGCAGCGCCAAAGCTTTTACCGCTGGCATCCACAAACTTGCCGTTGGCCGGGCTGTTCGGTGCGCGTGAGGTGAACAGCGGCTGCTGTTGACCACCAAAACCGCCGCCCATCATACGGCCCATCATGTAGCCTGCCATCAGCGGCATCCAGAAGCTTCCGCTCTGCTGAGATTCGGCATTATTGGTTGTGCCTACACCCGCCTGAGCAGGGGTTTGCTGGCACTGCCCCTCACCGAATTCCGCCACGCAGTCTTCACGTGTGGCATATTTCGGTGCGGTTTTTTCCGCTTCTTTTTTCGCGTTGTTGAACGCCGTGGTGCATTGCTCGCTTTTGCCCGGGTTGGCGCTGGAGCAGTCGTCGGCATTTTGATACAAGGAAACGCTTTCATCCGATTGTTCACAACCGGCAAGCATAAAGACCGCGGTGACCGCTAAGGCTACCGGGGTTAAGTGTCGTGCGCTCCAGCTTTTGCGAAAGGAGGCATGATTGATTTGTTTAGTCCGTTTCATCACGTTCTGTCCTGTGCCCAAAGGTAGTGCATAGAATAGGGTAACAGCGGTGAAAAATGAAGCGATGAGGGCAGTACGGAGGGGGATCTTTACTTAGCTATACGTTTGATTGTGAAGGGGCAGCAGGCGCTGCCCCTCTGGGGATTACTTACTGAATGGATTGCCGCTGGCACGGGCTGGCGCGGTGCTTTGTGCAACCGGCGTAGCATGAACCTGAGCCGGTGCAGCATTGCCGTTATCAGCCGCGTTATTTTGCTCCGGGGTTTCAGGTGCCACCGCCTCAGGAGAGGTAGACACATCTTTGCCCAGACGCGCATTCAGCGACTGCAGATCCTGCTCGTTCAGCGTACCCAGTGCCGACTTGATATTCAGCTCATTGATCATGTAGCTGTAACGGGCATCGGAAAGCTGCTGTTTAGCACTGAACAGCGTGGAGGTCGCATCCAGCACATCAACGATGGTACGCGTACCCACCTGATAACCGGCTTCCATCGCATCGAGGGAGCTCTGGGCAGACACCACGGCCTGACGATACGCATCGATGCTGCTGATGGACGCATTCACGTTGTTAAAGGAAGAACGCACGGTCTGAACAGCAGAACGGTGCGCGCTTTCTAGCTGCTCGCTGGCAGCAACGAATGAATACTGCGCCTGCTTAACCTGAGAGGTGACGGCACCACCGCTGTACAGCGGCAGAGAGAAGCTCAGGCCAACCTGGTTAGAACCAGTGATGCTGTCATCGGTCGCAGAGGTCTGGTTGGCGCGGCTGCCACCGTATTTGCTGTTAGACAAACCGGTAGAGGCGGTCAGGTCCAGCGTTGGCATATGGCCAGTTTCGGCTGAACGGATGGATTCGCGTGCCAGATCCTGGGAGAGACGCGCAGACAACAGGCTCAGGTTGCGGCTTTCGGCTTCTTTCAGCAGTGCGTTAACCGGCTGAGGTTTTTCCGTTTTAAAGCGGTCAATGTTCAGCGACGCCAGGCTTGGATAGTAGTTGCCGGTGACCTGACGCAGGATTTCAACGTTGTTATCCAGCGCGTTGCGTGCGGTCACTTCGTTAGCCAGCACGCTGTCATACTGGGCGCGGGCGTTCTGCACGTCAGTGATGGCAACCAGACCGACGTTGAAGCGTTGGGTGGTCTGATCTAACTGGCGATAAATAGACTGTTTCTGCGCTTCCGTGTAGGACAGCGTATCAATCGCATTCAGCACGTTAAAGTAGGCGGTAGCGGTGTTCAGGATCAGCGTCTGCTGTGCAGTCTGATAAGTCACATCCTGGATGCCGGCTTGTTTTTCCTGCAGGGTCAGCGCGCGCCATTTTGACATGTCAAAAATGGTCTGAGTCAGCTGCAAGGTTCCGCTGGTGGTATTGGAATGCAGGCCACTGCTGTCGCGATAGCCGTTGTTATAGGTATAATCAGCACCCAGGCCTAACTGCGGCAGCAACGGGCTACGGGCTTCGTTGATTTTCTCAAAGGCCGCATCACGATCTGCTGCAGAACTGCGAAGATCGGGGTTAGACAAACGAGCCTGTTGGTAAATCTGCAACAGGTTTTCTGCCTGACTGGCGACACTGAAGCCGCCCAGGCTCAGGCCGATGAGTAACGGGAGCAGTTTCTTCATTTGCATTCCTTGTAGTGCAGCAAAATTGCTATGGTAGCGCTGACGTAAGCCAAAAAATAATCGCCGATTCTAGCAGAGTAAACGGAACAGTTAAGTTGGCTGAACGTGCCATGTTGCCCTAATTTACTTAAATAATTCATTAAGAACCACACTCTCAGCGGATTCGGGTTGCTTTTCTCGTTTTCGCACTCATCCGGAATGGAGCTGCCCCGATGGAAAACAGCAAAAAATACCCAGTGACTTTCACAAAAAACGATGTAGAAATTATTGCACGAGAGACACTTTATAGCGGTTTTTTTTCACTCACCAGCTACCGATTTCGTCACCGCTTGTTTAAGGGTGGGATGAGTGGTGAAGTAAAAAGGGAAGTCTTTGAGCGCGGACATGCCGCAGTGCTGCTACCCTATGACCCCGTGCGCGACGAAGTGGTCCTGATCGAACAAATCCGAATTCCCGCGTTTGACAGCAGTGAGACGCCCTGGCTGTTAGAATTAGTCGCCGGGATCGTTGAGCCGGGCGAAACCTATGAAGATGTGGTGCGGCGTGAAGCAGTAGAAGAAGCCGGGATAACCCCCGCGCGCGTGAAGCCGGTGCTGAGCTATCTGGCCAGTCCTGGCGGCACCAGCGAGCGGTTGCATATCCTGGTGGGAGAAGTGGATGCCAGCGTGGCGAAGGGAAACCACGGTCTGGAGGAAGAGAATGAGGATATTCTTGTCCATGTGGTCAGCCGTGAGCAGGCTTACCAGTGGGTGGAAGAGGGGAAAATAGACAACGCAGCCTCTGTCATCGCTTTGCAATGGCTTGAACTGCACCATAAAAAATTACGCAACGAGTGGAAAACCGAATGATAAAGCGCTATGTACCTGATTTCCCTGAAATGATGCGCGTGTGCGAAACCAATTTCGCCCAGCTGCGTCGCCTGCTGCCTAAAGAAGACCAGGCGGGAGAGTCAGTGACCTATCAGGTGAACGGTGCCCATTATTCTGTCACCATCCAGGAATCGACGCGTTACACCACGCTGGTGGAAGTGAAGCAAACCGCGCCCGCGGTGAGCTACTGGAGCCTGCCTGCCATGTCCGTCAGGCTGTATCACGATGCGATGGTTGCGGAAGTGTGTTCAACGCAACAGATCTATCGCTTCAAAGCGCGCTATGATTATCCTAATAAAAAGCTCCATCAGCGTGATGAAAAGCATCAGATAAACCAGTTCCTCGCAGACTGGTTGCGCTACTGTTTGGCGCATGGCGCGATGGCCGTACCGGTTTGCTAAGACAGACAACTGAGATGGCGTTAACCCTAAGGATTTTGATTGGATAGCCGGCTACTACTTCCTGCGGCGGGTGGGTCTACGGTCAGGATTTTACAGATAACCGATACCCACCTCTTTGCAGGTAAAGATGAAACGCTGCTGGGTGTGAACACCTGGGCCAGTTATGACGCGGTACTGCAGGCAATATCCGCCAGCCCCCGTCACTATGATTTGATTGTCGCCACAGGCGATCTGGCTCAGGACCATACTGTCGAAGCCTATCAGCATTTCGCTGAGGGTATCGCGCGCCTGCCCGCACCCTGCGTCTGGCTGCCGGGAAATCACGACTTCCAGCCCGCGATGTTCAGTACGTTGGCCGAATCGCAGATTGCCGATGAGAAACATGTGCTGATCGGCGACAGCTGGCAGATTGTCTTGTTAGACAGCCAGGTGTTTGGCGTGCCGCACGGCATGCTCAGCGACTATCAGCTGGAATGGCTGGAGAATACGCTGGCGAAAGAACCGCATCGTCACACGCTGGTGCTGTTGCATCACCATCCGCTGCCTTCTGGCTGCACCTGGCTGGATCAACACAGCCTGCGCAATCCCCATTCGCTGGATGCGGTGCTGCAAAAATACCCGCTGGCCACCACGCTGCTGTGCGGTCATATTCATCAGGATCTCGATCTGAACTGGAACGGACGCCGCCTGCTGGCGACGCCATCGACCTGCGTGCAGTTCAAACCCCATTGCACCAATTTCACCATTGATTCCGAAGCGCCGGGCTGGCGTTGGCTGGATCTTCTGCCGGACGGTCGGGTGGAAACGCAGGTTGAACGCCTGGCGACGCGTGCCTTTAGTCCCGATCCCGATTCGGAAGGATACTGACGGATGGCCACGCTACTTTATCTGCATGGCTTTAACAGTTCCCCGCAGTCAGCCAAAGCCACCCAGTTCCGTGAATGGCTGGCCGCTCACCATCCCGATCTCAAGGTGCATGTGCCGCAACTCCCTGCTTTTCCTGGCGAAGCCGCGCAGATGCTGGAGAACTGGCTGATGTCTGCATCCGGTGAACAGGTCGGCATTGTCGGCTCTTCGTTAGGCGGCTATTACGCCACCTGGCTGTCACAACGCTTTCATGTTCCGGCGGTGGTGGTGAACCCGGCGGTGCGGCCTTTTGAGCTGTTGGCGGATTATTTGGGCAACAACGAGAACCCATACACCGGCCAGCAATATGTGTTAGAGTCACGCCATATTTACGATCTGAAAATGATGCAGATTGACCCGTTAAAGTCACCGGATTTGCTCTGGTTGCTGCAACAAACGGGCGATGAAGTGCTCGACTACCGTCAGGCCCTGGACTACTACAGTGCCTGCCGCCAGACGGTTGAAGAGGGCGGCAATCATGCTTTTATCAGATTCGAACGCCATTTCACCCCGATCCTCGACTTCCTGGGCTTGTCCTCCGGCTGACGTGAGTCGCGGCGACTGGCTTCTCACTTTTAGCCACCAATCAGATTTATACGATGACTCAATCCAGCTATAACGCTGACTCCATTGAGGTACTCAGCGGCCTTGAACCCGTTCGTCGCCGTCCGGGGATGTACACCGATACATCGCGTCCTAACCACTTAGGTCAGGAAGTGATCGATAACAGCGTCGATGAGGCGCTGGCGGGCCATGCCAAACGCGTCGAAGTGATCCTGCATGCCGATCAATCGTTAGAAGTTATCGACGATGGCCGCGGCATGCCTGTGGATATTCACCCGGAAGAGGGTGTTCCAGCCGTTGAGCTGATCTTCTGTCGTCTGCACGCCGGCGGTAAATTCTCTAACAAAAACTATCAGTTCTCTGGCGGCCTGCACGGCGTGGGGATCTCGGTGGTTAACGCCCTTTCCACCCGGGTGGAAGTGACGGTTCGCCGTAATGCCGAAGTCTATGAAATGGCCTTCGAGAACGGCGATAAAGTGGAAGATTTGCACGTCACCGGCACCGTGGGTAAGCGCAACACCGGCACCCGCGTCCGCTTCTGGCCAGACGTGAACTTCTTCGACAGCCCACGATTTTCCGTTTCGCGCCTCAGCCATTTGCTGAAGGCCAAAGCGGTACTCTGTCCGGGCGTTGAAATTGTTTTCAAAGACAACGTGAACAACACCGAACAAACCTGGTGCTATGCCGATGGCCTGACCGATTACCTGTGTGAAGCGGTAAACGGTCTGCCTACGCTGCCAGAGCGGCCATTTGTCGGCGCGTTCGCCGGCGATGTGGAAGCGGTGGATTGGGCGCTGTTGTGGCTGCCGGAAGGCGGCGAGCTGCTGACCGAAAGCTACGTCAACCTGATCCCGACTATGCAGGGCGGGACGCACGTCAACGGACTCCGTCAGGGCCTGCTGGATGCGATGCGTGAGTTTTGCGAATACCGCAATATCCTGCCGCGCGGCGTGAAGCTTTCTGCGGAAGATATCTGGGATCGCTGTGCTTACGTGCTGTCGGTCAAAATGCAGGATCCGCAATTTGCCGGCCAGACCAAAGAGCGCCTGTCTTCACGTCAGTGCGCAGCCTTTGTTTCGGGCGTGGTGAAGGATGCCTTCAGCCTGTGGCTGAACCAGAATATTCAGACCGCTGAGATACTGGCCGAAATGGCAGTATCCAGCGCGCAACGGCGTATGCGTGCCGCCAAAAAGGTGGTGCGTAAGAAGCTGACCAGCGGCCCGGCACTGCCTGGCAAACTGGCTGACTGTAGCGCGCAGGATCTTAACCGCACCGAGCTGTTCCTGGTGGAAGGGGATTCCGCAGGCGGATCGGCCAAGCAGGCCCGCGATCGTGAATATCAGGCGATCATGCCGCTGAAAGGTAAGATCCTCAATACCTGGGAAGTCTCTTCGGATGAGGTGTTAGCCTCGCAGGAAGTGCATGATATCTCGGTTGCGATTGGCATCGATCCAGACAGCGAAGATCTCAGCCAGCTGCGTTACGGCAAAATCTGTATCCTTGCGGATGCGGACTCCGATGGCTTGCATATCGCCACGCTGCTGTGCGCGCTGTTTGTGCGTCACTTCCGTACGCTGGTGAAAAACGGCCACGTCTACGTGGCGATGCCGCCGCTTTACCGAATCGATTTGGGTAAAGAGGTCTATTACGCGCTGGATGAAGAAGAGAAAGCCGGTATTCTCGATCAGCTCAAGCGTAAAAAGGGCAAGCCTGGCGTACAGCGCTTTAAAGGGCTGGGCGAGATGAACCCCTTACAGCTGCGTGAAACCACCCTTGATCCGAACACCCGTCGCCTGGTTCAGCTGACGGTTGAAGATGATGAAGTGGAGAAGACCATGGCGGTGATGGACATGCTGCTGGCGAAAAAGCGTTCGGAAGATCGCCGCAACTGGCTGCAGGAAAACGGCCATACGGCGGATATCTAAGCGTAATCTAACGCCGATATAAAAAAGGCCCGGACAGGAAACCGTCCGGGCCTTTTTATTGCGTCAACGCTGGCGGGTTAACGCCTCAGCGCAATGCCTGCAGAATATTCGCCGCGGCTTCCACGCGAGTCGGGTTCGGGTAATTCTTGTTCGCCAGCATCACAATCCCGAGCTTCTCCGCAGGGATAAAGGCAATGTAAGTGCCAAAACCATTGGTGCTGCCGGTCTTGTGGATCCAGCTGGCGGGCGTTGCCGCACGGGCCGGCACCAGCGCGTGGACTTCACGTGGCTTCAGGGCAACGTCATTGGCGCTGTCGGCAATAATCGTCTGGGGATTGGTCGGCCAGTCATACATCTCCCAACCCAGTCCCTGCCGGAAATTCCCCACCTGGTAATAGCCTTTCTGCGCCGTCAGCAGCGATTTTTTCAGCACCGCGTCCTCAGATGGCAGGCTGTCGGGATCGATATTGGCCTGTAAAAATTTCGCCATGTCCTGCGCGCTGGACTTCACGCCGTACGCCTGTTCGTCCAATGGACCTGGCGTCACGCGCAGCGGCTGGCCATTTTTATAGCCCCAGGCGTAGTCAGCCTGTGCGGATTCGGGCACGCGAAGGTAGGTGTGGGTCAGGCTTAACGGGTTGAAAACCTGCTGCTGCATCAGCGAAGCAAAGCTGCTGTTGGATTTCGCCACGGCTAACAGTCCAAACAGGCCAATGCTGGCGTTGGAATAGTTGCGCATGGTTCCGGCTTTCCACTGCGGTTGCCACTGCTGATAGTAATTCCACAGCGATTTCTGGTCGGTGACCGCATCAGGCACCTGCAGAGGCAATCCGCCCGCCGTATAGGTGGCGAGGTTGAGCAGGGTGATATCGCGCCACTGTTTGCCGGACAATTCTGCACTGTATTTTGCCACCGGATCGTCGAGCTTGATAAGCCCGCTCTGCACGGCATAGCCGCCCAGCACGCCGGTGAAGGTTTTGCTGACCGAGCCCAGCTCAAAAATAGTGTTGGCAGAAACCGGACGGCCGCTTTTCACTTCCGCCACGCCATAATTAAAGAACCAGGGATGACCCTGATAGATCACTGCCACGGCCATGCCGGGGATCTGCTGGGCTTTAAGCAGCGGGGCAATCTGGCCATCGACCACGCTCTTGATCTGTTCACTGCTCAGCGGCGGGGCAGAAAAAGCGTCAGCAGAGGTCAACGTCAGTACGGCAGACAGGCAAACAACAGGGAAAAGTCCTTTAAACATCACAGTGCTCCAGATAATTAATTAACCGGCTTATGCTAAGGGATCCTCCCGGAAGTTAACATGTACTTAACCGCAATCGGCCAATTTTGTGATGGCCGCGACATTTACCCTTTCCCTTATTCTCTGTCCGTTTAGTTGATCCCTGGCGATAATACAGGCTACTCTGCCGCCAATGTGCTGATTAAGGATCTTCTGGTGACATTTCCGCTGATAAAACGCAGCCTGATCATCTGGTTACTGCTGATGGTGATCCCGCTGATGGTGGTGCCCGGCATTCAGCTGTATCAACAATGGAAAGCGCTCAATAAGGCGTTTCAGGAAGTGGAGCTGCAGATTGCGTACCGGCTGACGCAGAATGCGGCGGTATTGCCGCTGATCTCACCCGGCAGCGATGCCAAAGCGCTTAATCACAAATTCCCGCAAATTGTCGCCATTGAACCCCTGCCTGGCGGAAGCTCTGAAGAAGTGCGGATTACCCTCGCGGATAATGGCCGTTACTGGCTGAATAATCCCTGGCAGAATGTCCGCGAGCTGGTGGACTTCCGCCCGGTCATCGCCGCGGCATTGCAGCAGGCTGAGTTCAGCCATCTGACGCTACGCTGGCAGGAAAACGTGCTGCTGACTGCAGGCAGCGGGCAGTCTGGCGGGATCTGGCACTGGTCGACGACCTTTGCGCAAGAGATCCAGCCGTTTGAGCTGACCGCTGACGCGTCGGCAAACTGGGCGGCAGTCAAAATATGGCCTTCGTTACTGCTGGCGCTGCTGCTCAGTGGGCTGGTTCTGCTGCTGCACCAGCTGCAGCGCCAGCGCCAGGCCGATCGCCGCGCGCAGTTTTATCAGCATTCACAGCTCAACGCGCTAGGCGAAATTACTGCGGGCATGGTGCATGAGATCAATCAGCCGCTAACCGCCATCCAGACCTGGTTACAGGGCGCGCAGAGGCTGGTGGCCAAGGGCGATCTCAGCCTGCTGCCGAAAGCGCTTGAGGGCGCTTTAAGCCAGACTCAGCGCATTGCCTTACTGCTGCAGCGCTTCCGCGATCACCTTGAACAACGTGAAGTAAAGATGGAAGCGGTGGACGTGAAACGTCTGTGGGGGCATGTCGAGGATCTGCTGGCGCGGGAGATCCGCGAAGGCGAGATAGCCGTGCAGCGCGATTTTATTACGCCAGCACCGCTGGTGCGCGCCGACCGCCTGTGGCTGGAGCAGGTGCTGCATAATCTGTTAAGCAATGCGGTGCAGGCGCAGAGCGCGCAGCGCAAAGGCTGGGTACGGGTACACTGCAGGGTGGACGATCGCAGCGTGCTGATAACGCTGACCGACGGCGGGAAAGGATTTTCGGAAGAGGGCCTGAAGCAGGCGCTGATGCCGTTCTACACCACCCGCGCCGAGGGGATCGGGCTGGGGATGACGCTGGCGGAAACCCTGGTATTACGCATGAACGGGACGATTCGCCTGTCGAACCATGAGGCTGGCGGAGCCTGCATACACCTGCGTTTTCAGCTTTGGGAGAAGCAATGAACGAGTCACCTATCTGGCTGATTGACGATGATGCGTCGATCAGGGAATCCCTGAGCTTTCTGTTGCAGACGCTGGGCTGGCAGGTTAACACCTTCGACAGCATTGCCGCCTTTGAAAGCGACGCGTCGGTCACGCCCTCGCTGACCGGTTGCCTGTTGCTGGATATCCGCATGCCGGGAAAAAGCGGGCTGAGCTGGCTGGAAGAGACGTCCCGTCACTATCCGCTGCTGCCGGTGATCCTGATGACCGGCCACGGCACTATCGACCTGTGCCGCCGGGCGTTCCAGCACGGTGCCTGGGAGTTTTTTACCAAACCCATCGACAGCGATGCGCTGATTGAGTGCATCAGCGAGGCCTTCAAAGAGAGCGAACTGCGCGCCGGGCAACGGCAGGAACGGCAGCAGTTGGAGAATAAGTTTGCTCAGCTGACGAACCGTGAGCGCGAGGTGCTGGCGCTGCTGGTCGAAGGGCAGAGCGCCAAAGAGATCGCTAAGACGCTGGCGCTTTCCCCGCGTACCGCCGAAGCGCATCGTGCCTCGATCTTTGCCCGCCTTGAGGTCAATAACCTGGCAACGCTGGTCTGGCAGTATGCCCGGCTGCAAACCCTGTCTGAACCTGGTAGATCTACCAGGCACGATGGGTAATCCACCGAATAGTTCGCCTCTGACGTTTCCTGCAGAATAGGGTCCACTTACCGAAAACAGGAATACTGAGATGAAAAAGACCCTTTCTGCTCTGGCCGTACTGGCCTGCTTTAGCGCACTGCCGGTACATGCCGCGTCGCTGACTGAAAAAAACATTTCTCTGCAGCAGGCCAATGAATTGGCGTCTGCCGTCATTCAGTCCTGTTCGGCGAAAAAATATAACGTCAGCGTGACCGTCCTCGATCGTGGCGGCAACGTGAAAGCCCTGCAGCGCATGGATAACGCCGGCCCGCACACCGTTGAAGCCAGCCGCATGAAGGCCTTCACCGCGCTGAGCGCGAAAAATGCCTCTGGCAAAGTGATGGAAGCCGCGCAGTCGAACGCCGGTGCCGCCAATATGCGTGACATCCCGGGTTTCCTGTTGCTGGCTGGTGGTTTGCCGCTGCGTGATGGTGACCAGGTGATCGGCGCGGTAGGCGTGGGTGGTGCACCAGGCGGAAATCTGGATGAGCAGTGTGCTCAGGCCGCTATCGATAATGTGTCCAAAGGCTAATGAGGAAGGCTAAACCATGAAAAAAATCATTCTACTGACTTCGCTGCTGATGGTGTTGGGTTCAGCCCAGGCCGCGGAACCGGCAACCGGCTGCTCCGCTAAACGCGCAGAGGTTGTCGAACAAATTAAGTATGCCGATGCCCATGGCAACAGTTCACAGAAAGCGGGCCTGGAAAAAGCGCTGAAAGAGATCGATCAGCACTGCACTAATGAAGGTCTGCTGGCCGATCGCCAACAGAGGGTCAGCGAAAAGCAGGCCAAAGTCGCCGAGCGCGAAGCCGATCTGCGTGAAGCGCAGGCCAGCGGCAACAGCAAGAAAATTGCCAAACAGCAGAAGAAACTGGACAGCGCTAACGAAGAGTTAAAAGACGCGCAGGCGCAGTTGAGCAAGTAATCTCTGCTCCTGCAAAAGGAGCCCTCGAGGCTCCTTTTTTTATGCCTTCGCAGTTTCTGGGATATACTCAGCCGGTGCTCACTTTCGCTAAGGCCATCCTTGAAAATCACGCTTGAAGAACTGCGGGCCTGGGTCGTGGTTGTCGATACCGGTTCGATCACCGCTGCCGCCGAGCAGCTGAGCCAGACCACTTCCGGCATCAGCCGTGCGTTGAGCAGGCTGGAAAAGAAGCTGCAGACCACCTTATTGCACCGTACCACCCGACGCATCGCCCTGACCGAAGAGGGCCAGATATTTCTGGAGCACGCGCGGGAGATCCTGCGTTCGGTCGAAACCGCCGAGGAGCAGATTGCTCAGCGTCGTGAAATCCCTTCTGGCCGCTTGCGGGTGAATGCCGCCACGCCGTTTATGCTGCATGTGATCGTGCCGTTACTGGACGAATTCACCGCGCGCTATCCATTGATCCAGCTTGAACTGAATACCGACGATCTGGTGATCGATCTGCTGGAGCAGCAGACCGATATCGCCATCCGGATTGGTGAACTCAGGGATTCCAGTATTCATGCCAGGGCATTAGGCAGCAGCCGGTTGCGGCTGGTGGCCAGCCCGGACTATCTGGCGAAATATGGCGTGCCAACCCGCGTGGAGGATCTGGACGATCACCGTTTGCTGGGCTTCAGCCAGTTAGATCGTCATAACGTCTGGCCGGTGTGGAAGAGTGAAGGAGAGCCGCTGCAAATCAAACCGACGATGTCGGCATCCAGTGGGGAAACGCTCAGGCAGCTGGCGGTTTACGGGCAGGGGATCGTGCGCATCTCTGATTTTCTCAGTCGCGAGGATCGCGCCAGCGGCAGGCTGGTTACCGTGCTGGATGACCTGACGCGCGAGATGCATCACCCGATCCACGCGGTCTACTACCGCAACACCACCTTATCGGTGCGCATCAGCTGCTTCCTGGATTTTCTTAGCGAGCAGATCGCCAGCAAGCCTTTGCTGTAAACCGAAGCCGTCGACCTCAACGCTGCGCCGACTGCCGTAAACAGCTGAGAAAAGCCTGTTTCACCTTTTCGGCGTCCACTTCCAGACACAGGGTCTGCGCGCGGCAGTGCTGATACGGGTTAAACCGTGAGGCCAGCTCCGTGGTTTTCCGCACCGTCTGCCCAAGGGTGATCCCTTCTGTGACCACTCTGATCGGGGCATTGACCGTGGTAAACAGCTCGGGGTGACTGAGCCAGGACAGGGTCAGCGTGTCATGCAATGCCATACCTTCAAACCCTTCGCGCTCAAGGCTGTATTTCAGATAGCCTTTGGAGATGCTGGTCAGCACCGGTACGTTCAGCGCGCGGATCTCCTCGCCGGTGATCAGCACTTCATGCGTCACATCCAGCGGCAGGATCACCAGCGGCAATGCTGAGGCGAAAACCTGATCGGCAGCATGCGGATCCTTCCAGATATTGAATTCGCTGTGCGGCGTTACGTTTCCGGCGTGCCCGTTGGTGCCAAAAGCACCGCCCATAATCACCAGTTCTTTGACCAGAGGAATAATCTCTGGCGCCAGATTGATCGCGGTCGCAATGTTGGTCAACGGACCGATAGCCACCAGTGTGATCTCTCCCGGATGGGCTTTCACGCTGTCGATGATAAAGCTGATGGCATTGTCGGCCTGGCCGTCAAAGGGATTTGTCAGCACATCGCCCAGGCCATCTCCGCCGTGCACGGTAGTACTGTTGACCATCGGCGAAAGGGCAAGTGGTCGGGAGCAGCCACGGAAGATCGGCACATCCAGCCCAATCTGCTGTGAAAACAGCCTTGCATTTTTCACTGCCTGATCGACCGGCACATTACCGAAGACGGTGGTAATGCCGAGAATGGTCTGCGTTTTGGCAGCGTAAGCCAGCGCAAAGGCGTCATCTACGCCAATGTCAGTATCAAAAATGATGGTTCTCATCGTTCCTCACTCTGTGATTCCGCTATGCCGAAATTTTGCCGTCTTTCAGGAAAACATCGATCCGCAAATGTCAGTATTGATCGCGTTGGATCAGCACATACTGGCGCGCCTGTCGTGCCAGCGGCACGCCATAATGGCGATACACTGCGCTGACTTCGCCAACCAGTAACACCTTATCATTCACCGCCCACTGCTGATGCAACCGGCAATCGAAACTGGCAATGGCGCCCTGCAGCAGCGGCGTTCCCTCCGGACTGATGGTCCAGTGGGAGTCGGCAAATTGCGGCTCACCCTGCGCAAATGTTGAAAACGCGTGTGCGGCCATTTTTTGCCCTTCGGCCAGTACATTAACACTGAAACCACGATTTTCTTCTATGGCGCTGCACAGTGAACTGGTGCGGTTAAGGCAGATCATCAACAGCCCTGGCTCGGTTGAAATGGCCGTCATACCGCTGAGAGTTGCTCCCTCTCTGCCGGCTGGCCCGTCAGTGGCCACAATGTGCACGCCGGTGACACAGCTTTCCATCGCGCTAATAAAGGCTTCCCGGGTAATAAGCGGCACTTCTTTAACAGTGGCGGACATAGCCAGCTCCTTAATTAACTAGCTTTAAGTATGTTCACGGCCAGCGTCAAAAATAAATGCGTATTTTTTTATCCTTTGGCATTAAAAAAACGCGTCTGCGAGAGGCCAGTTTTTAGTTATTGCCGGAAGATAAAAATCCTTATTTATTTTCTCTCCGGCAATCACCAAGAATGGACGGATATTCTGAGCCGGTCCAATGCGCGAAAATTTTCGCGCGATGCTGCTGGCTCGGTTCATTATTGGCTACTGAAGGAACCGACCATGAGTCAACCAACCCATACCCGTATCCGCATGTTTAACACGAAAGACACCTATCCTAATCAGGCGCTGAATAACGATCTTTGTCAGGCGGTGCGTGCCGGCAATACGGTGTATGTGCGCGGGCAGGTCGGGACGGATTTCGATGGCAATCTGGTTGGGCTCGGTGATGCCGGCCTACAAGCCGGACAGGCAATGAAAAATATCAAACAGCTGCTGGAAGAAGCGGGCAGCGATCTCAGCCATATCGTCAAAACCACGACCTACATTGTCGATCCGCGCTACCGTGAGCCGGTATATCTGGTGGTGGGCGAGTGGCTGAAGGGCGTTTTCCCAATCTCTACCGGTCTGGTGGTTTCAGCACTGGCCCAGCCGCAGTGGCTGGTGGAAATTGATGTCATCGCCGTGATCCCGGAGGCATAACATGACCTTTTCCATCGCCGGTTTTTGCCCGCGCAGCGGGCAGTATGGTATTGCACTCAGCTCATCCAGCCTGGCCGTTGCCGCACGCTGCCCGTGGGTGATGAGCGGCGTGGGCGCGGTGTCCAGCCAGAACATTACCTTACCGGCCCTGGGGCCGAGAATTCTTGCCCGGCTGGCGCAGGGGGAAACGGCCGACGTGGCGTTGAAAGCGGTGATGGATGCCGAACCTTACGCCGACTGGCGGCAGGTGACGGTGCTGGACGGCAGGGGTGACAGCGCGGTTTTTTCTGGCCAGAAAACGCTGGGCATCAATCATCACCGGCAGGGGCTGAACTGTGTGGCCGCTGGCAATATGCTGGCAGATCGCGAGGTGATTGAGGCGATGGTCCGCCAGTTTTGTGCCGATCCGCGCCAGTCGCTGGGCGATCGCCTGATTGCCTCCTTGCAGGCCGGGCTGAAGACCGGTGGCGAAGCCGGGCCGATCTATTCGGCGGGCATGAAGGTGGTCAGCAGTGAAAGCTGGCCGCTGACCGATCTGCGGGTGGACTGGTTTGAAGAGGATGCCATTGGCGAGCTGGCACGGATCTGGCAGCTGTGGCAGCCGCAAAGTGAAGCCTATCTGACGCGCGCGATCAATCCTGCTGCTGCACCCAGTTACGGCGTGCCGGGCGATGAATAATCTGACCACCCGCGAGCTGCTGGCGAAGCTGATCGCCTTTGATACCGTCAGCCGCAACAGCAATCTGGCGCTGATGGTCTGGGTGCAGGATTACCTGTCCGGCTATGGCGTCAGCAGCCAGCTTTTGACCGATGCCAGCGGGGAAAAAGCTAATCTGCTGGCGGTGATTGGTCCGCAGGAACGCGCTGGCATCGTGCTCTCCGGGCATACCGATGTGGTGCCGGTGGACGGGCAGCAGTGGCAAAGCGATCCTTTCCAGCTGCGTGAAGCCGATGGCTGTCTGTACGGTCGCGGCACGGCCGACATGAAGAGTTGGCTGGCTGCGGTATTAGCGCTGGTCCCGCAGCTGGTTGCTCAGCCGTTGCGTCTGCCGGTGTGGCTGGCATTCAGCCATGATGAAGAGGTGGGCTGCAAAGGTGTGCCGGCCCTTCTGGCGCATCTGGCCAGGGTGCCGGTACTGCCGGCAGCCTGCATCGTCGGTGAGCCGACCAACATGCGGCCGATCCTTGGGCATAAAGGCAAAATCGCGTTGCGCTGTGAGGTGACTGGCCTGGCGGGTCATTCCGCCTATACGCCGCAGGGAGTGAATGCTATCGAGTACGCGGTGCGAATTATTCAGCAGCTCATGGCGCTGGCGGAAAAGTTAAAAACACAGCAAAACCTGGCCTTCGATCCGCCGTTTTCAACCCTGCAAACCGGGGTGATCCGGGGCGGTGAGGTGTTGAATATTGTGCCGGCACACTGCCAGTTCGATTTTGAGATCCGCACGCTGCCTGGCGTTGATGCGCAGTCGCTGGTGGATGAAATCGAAAGCGAGTGCCAACAGCATCTGTTGCCGGAAATGCAGCGGGTCTCGCCAGACTGTCGCATCACCTTCAGTCCGCTCAGCCATTATCCCGGTTTACAGAGCGAGAGCAGCGACGCGCTGGCGGCGGTTCTGCACCTTCTGCCGCCGCCGGATAGCCTGTGTACCGTGGCGTTTGGCACCGAAGGCGGGCTGTTCCAGCAGATGGGGATCCCGACGGTAGTTTGTGGGCCGGGTGATATGGCCCAGGGACACAAGGCCGATGAGTTTATTCGCCTCGACCAGCTGGCAGAGTGCGACCGCTTCCTGCAGCGGCTGTGCCAGTCGATGCGGGAATAATTTACGCCACGGACTGCGAGAGCAGCTCGGCTGCGCTGAGATGTTCTGGCGTCAGCTCCTGCGCGCGACAATATTCCATAAACAGTTGCGTCGGGCGTGTCGGTTCTGCGTGGCGTAAGTGCGCCATCACCAGGCACGATCCTTCCATCTCATCGCGGATGGTCACGCGCTTCACGCGCTTGCCATCATAGGTAAAGTCCGGGAATGGCCGGGTCACCAGCAGCGAAAAACCAAAGCCCTGACCGACCATACAACGCACCATTTCAATCGACGGTGAGCTGAACGCCACGTTTGGCGACAGGCCTTTCTGCTTAAAGATATCGAGGAAATAGTTCCGGCTTGGCACCACGTCCAGCAGGATCATCGGCTCATGGCTCAGCTCTTCCAGGCTCACGCTGCTGCGTAAGGCCAGCGGATGATCGGCAGGCAACAGCGCATAGGGTTTTTGCGGGGCTTTCAGCTGCTCGGCATGGATGCTGCTGTCCAGTTCATGACGATACAGAATGGCCATATCAAAGCGCCCACGATGCAGACCGTCGGTCAGCTCATGCTGCTCGCCATCGTAAATCTGCACTTCGATATTGGGATAAAGCTTCTTAAAACCGGCGATCAGCTTGGGCATATACAGCGGTGCCGCGGTTTCAAAACAGCCGACCGACAGCGTTCCCGCGACCAGGTCATTGTCTGCACGGGCATTCTGCTCAAACTGCCGGGACATTCTCATTAACTCAGCGGCCTTTTCATAGAAGCGACGTCCACTCGGCGTTAGCGACACCCCTTGCGCATGATGACGGATAAATAATTGCTGTTCGAAACTCTCCTCCAGACTTTTAATCGCCGTTGAAATGGACGGTTGGGCAATGTGCAGATGGCGCGACGCCTCGGCAATACTGCGATGTTCCACCACGGTTATAAAATATTTGAGCTGTTTGAGGGTGAAATGAGCCATGTGCAGGTGTTCTCTCTGATGAGTATTTAGTTATGTCAGCGCTTTCTTTGAAAACAAAAAAGCGAGGCAGACTCATCAAAGCAATATTTGTGCCACAGAAAAAAAGAGGTTGGCGAAGGATTATTTATTATTCACCGGCCTGCCTGCTCTTATTTCGTGCAACGGCTGCATCAGCGTCGATTAATTAGCGCCATTTTAGGGCAGTGAGCGTTTATTTCTGCCCGTCTGAACCGAATTCAGCGGATAAATAGTTTTTTTATGCAGAATAAATACTGACCTAGTTTTTTTAAGTTTAGTGGCAAACAAATTACTACTTTCCTCCTTGTTTCGCCTCAGTACATAGTGAATGCCAGCGAATTCTGTGGCGTCGTCAGCCACGCCTCCATGACAGGAATATTAAGGCATGAGCACTGCATTCATTCAGCAAGGGGAATTTTTATCTCTGGCGAAAGCGATGACGCCCGAAGAGCTGGGCGACATTCTCAGCGGACATGGCATGTGGAAGACCGAAGCCAACGTCCGGCTCGGCATCCCGCATATGATCATGACCGACGGCACCTACGGTGTGCGCTACTCAATCCAGCAAATTGAGCAGGACGAGAAGGGCGGCCAGGACTTTGAAGCCTTCCTGAACGTGGTCAACCAGCGCGCAAAAGATGTGGAGGTGGCCTGGGGCACCATGCGGCCTGCCACCTGCTTCCCGAATGGCTCCAGCTTTGCCTGTAGCTGGGACGTTGAGCTGGCGGCAACGCTGGGCGATGCGCTCGGCAAAGAGTGCCAGCGGCTTGGCGTAAACCTGCTGCTGGGGCCAGGGATTAACATCCGCCGCACGCCGCTGGGTGGCCGCAGCTATGAATACTATTCCGAAGATCCGTTGATCAGCGGAGAAATTGCTACCGGGGTGATCAACGGGTTACAGCAGCGCGGCGTTGGCGCGTCGCTGAAGCATTTTGCCTGTAATAACTCCGAAGTTGAGCGTACCAGCATGGACTCAATTGTCGAGGAACGTGCGCTGCGTGAAATCTATCTGCGCGGCTTTGAACGTGCGGTTAAGCAGTCGCAGCCGTGGACGGTAATGAGTTCCTATAACCGCCTGAATGGCGTACATACTGCCGAAAATAGCTGGTTGCTGAACGATGTGCTGCGGTCTGAATGGGGCTTTGAAGGCGTCGTGGTCGCGGACTGGCACGGCATCAAAGATCGTCCGGCGTCGTTACTGGCGGGTAACGATCTGGATATGCCAGAAAGCGAGACGCGCAAGGCCAGTCTGATCAACGCGATCAAATCCGGTGAGGTGCCGCGTGAAGAGGCCGAGCGCAGCGCGGAGCGGATCCTGAGCCTGGTGCACCGGGCCAAATCCGCAGAACGTCCTGAGACGCAGGTTGATGTCGATGCGCATCATGCGCTGGCCCGTAAGATGGTGGCCGAATCAATTGTCCTGCTGAAAAACGAAAATCAGACGCTGCCGCTGGAAGCCACACGCTGCCGCCAGCTGCTGATTGTCGGTGAAGGTGCGAAAAAACCGGTTATTCAGGGTTCCGGTTGCGCCACCACCACCCCGACTCGCGTCGATATCCCTTACGACGAAATCCTCCGTTATTGCGGCGACACCATTGCTGTGAACTGGTGTCAGGGAGCCGGTGACGAGTTCACTGATGAGCAGGCATTACGCGCTGAGGCCTGCACGGCTGCACAGTCAGCCGACTATGTCGTGGTGTTTGTTAACAGCGAAGACGGTTATGACGGCGAAGGTTCCGACCGCCGCACGCTCGGCTTGCAGCACGGTCACGATGCATTGATTAGCGCGCTGGCGGCGGTCAACGATCGGGTGATCGTGGTGCTGGCGAACCCGGATGCCGTGGTAATGCCGTGGCTGGACCGGGTGAGTGCCGTGGTTGAAACCTTCTATGCCGGTCAGGCGATGGGCGGCGGCGTGGCCGACGTGCTGTTTGGTGCGGTAAACCCGTGCGGCAAGCTGACCGTTACCTTCCCGCAGCGTATTGACTATATCCCGGGCTGGCACAGCTACCCTGGCGAAAACGGCCGTCATTATTACAGCGAAGGCATCTTTGTCGGCTATCGCTGGTATGACATCCGTAAAGTGGAACCGCTGTTCCCGTTTGGTTTCGGCCTGAGCTACAGCCAGTTTACCTACAGCGACATCGCGCTGGATGTGCAGAGCTTACGCGAGGATGACACCGTCAACGTCAGCTTCACGCTGAAAAACACCAGCACACGCGCCGGCAAAGAAATCTGTCAACTTTACAGCCATTACGACACCTCGAAGCGCGCCCGTGCGGTGCAGGAATTGCGGGCATTCAGTAAGGTCGACCTTCAGCCAGGTGAAGCGCGCCGCATCACGCTGGCCGTCTCCGCCGATGACCTGCGTTACTACGATACCGGCCGTCAGCAGTGGATCCTGGAAGAGGGGCAGATAACGCTGAGCGTTGGGCCAAACTCCCGCGAATTCCCGTTGCAGGCTGAGGTGAAATGCCTCAGCGACGTGGCGCGTTACCGCCTGATTTCGCGCGATACCCAGCCGATATTTGTGCTGGAAAACCCGGTCGCCCGTGAAGCCTTCACCCGATTCCTGCAGGCCCAACTCTCCGTCAGCGCGCCCGATGCTGACCGCATGCTTGAGCACTGCAAAAACTCGTTCTTCAGCATTTTCACCACCTTTGATCGCCGGTTCCGTCAGCGCTTTGCGGAGGCCGATATTGAACAACTGATCGTTACGGTCAATCGGGCCATCATCGAACGAGAAACACAGTAAAAAAACAGCGGCTTTTGGGTCGGCCATTCACACCATTTTGCTATGCAGCAGGGGAATCAGAATGAAAGAGAACAAAGGGTATTCGCGTCGTGATGCACTCAAACTCGGCATGGGAGCGGCGGTCACCGCCGCCGTTGCGCCGATGATTATCAGCCGTCCGGCACGCGCGGCGGAAGTCACCACCCTGACGGTGGCGGATGTGGGCGGCCCGTATGGCGCGGGCTTCGGCAAAGCCTTCTATAAGCCGTTTGAAGAAGCCACCGGCATCAAAATTATTAATACCGTCCTGGGGCCGGATCCGGTTCCTCAGTTCCAGATGATGGTCGATACCAAAAACTATCTGTTCGACGTGGCGTTGCTCAATCCGGAGCATTTGGTGCGTCTGAACAAGATGCCGAAACCCTATCTGGAAGATCTGCATATTCAGGTGCCGGACCCGGAAAACTACGTTAAAGGCTCGATCACCCCGCAGTTCGGTGGCGTCAGCATCTATGCGCTGGCACTCGGCTACCGTACCGACAGCTTTGCCGGTAAAGCGGCACCCACCAACTGGACGGATTTCTGGGACACCGCCAAATTCAAGGGCCGTCGTGGACTGTGGCGCAGCCCGGTCTGCACCCTTGAGCTGGCGTTGATGGCGGACGGCGTTGATCCGAAAAAACTCTATCCGTTGGATGTGGATCGCGCGTTCCGCAGCCTGGATAAAATCCGCAGCAGCATCGACGTCTGGTGGACCAGCGGGGCGCAGGCTACGCAAATGTTGCAAAGCGGCGAGCTGGATTTGATGAGTATCTGGAGCACCCGCGCGCAAACGGCGATTGATGCCGGTACGCCAGCGTCAATCGGTTGGGGCCAGGGACTGTACAACATTGATGGCTTCACCATTCCGCATGGCAGCCCGAAGCTCGACGCCGCCCGCAAGTTCATTCAGTTCTGTATGGATGCCAAACGCCAGTCGATGTACACCAACGACCTGGCCTGCGGACCGACCAATATTAAAGCCTACGACTTTATCGACAATAAGAAGGCGGCATTGCTGCCGACCGCGCCGGATCATATCCAGGGCCTGGCGGAGATGAGCGCGGACTATTGGGGCGACAATCAGGTGGCGCTGACCGAGCGTTTTGAGAAGTGGGTAATGAGTTAATTCAGGCGGTGGCGCAATCGCGCCACCCAACCTGTTGGAGGACAAGTCTTTGGCAGAACTCGCAACATCTGGCGTGAAAAAATCGCCACCTGGTCAATCCCGACGCTGGCATCCCCTGTGGCTGACGGCGCCAGGACTACTCTTTTTGGCCCTGTTCCTCGCCTGGCCGACGCTGAAACTGATGTTACTCAGCTTTCAGGATGGCGACGGCGGATTCTCACTTGCGGTCTGGAGCCAGATGTTTGGGGCCGGGATCTACGTGAAGGTGATGCTGAATACCTTCACCATCGCGCTGCAAACCACCGTGGTCTGCCTGGTTATTGGCTACCCGGTAGCGTACTGGCTTTCACAGCGCACGGAAACCGTCCGGCGTCGCTTAATGTGGCTGATTTTACTGCCATTCTGGACCAGCGCCCTGTTGAAAAACTTTGCGTGGCTGGTGCTGCTTTCCCGCCGTGGCATTCTCTCGGAAATCCTGCTGTCGCTGGGTGCCGATCAGCCGCTGAATGTGCTCTATACCCGCGGCGTGGTGGTATTTGCCATGGCGCACAGCATGTTGCCGCTGGCGATCATCACCATGCTGCCGACCATGACCGGCATTGATAACGGGTTGATGAAGGCCGGGCACACGCTCGGGGCGTCAAAGGCGCAAAGCTTCTGGCGGATCTTTTTCCCGCTTTCCATGCCTGGGGTGGTCGCGGCCTGTTTGCTGATCTTTATCGGTTCACTGGGGTTCTTTATTACGCCGGCATTACTCGGCAGCCCGCAGGATTCGGTGATTGGCCAGCTGCTGATCACCCAGGTGCAACAACTGCTCAACTGGCGACTGGCCGGTGCGGTGGCGATGATGCTTCTGGTGACCACGCTGATTGTCTGTTTTTGCTATGACAAGCTGTTCGGCATGTCGGCGATTTCAGGTGGCGAAAGCCATGCCAGCGGCAAGCTGATCCGACGGGTGGGCTATGCGATTACCGCTGTGCTGGCGCGGGTATGTGACGGGCTGGCCACAGGGCTGGCGGTGATCCCTGGGCGTCCCGGCTTCGGCTGGCTGCTGCCACTGTTCAGTATCCTGGTGATGCTGGTGCTGGTTTCACCGGTGGTGTCCTTCCTGCCGATGGCCTTCAGCAGCTCCAGCTTCCTGCAATTTCCACCGCCGGGTTATTCGTTGCGCTGGATGGAAACCTATCTGGAATCACCCATCTGGACCGGGGCCACGATACGTTCCTTTGGCATCGCGCTGGTCACCGGCATCTTCTCGGTGCTGATTTCAGGTGCCGCGGCCTTTGGCCTGGCAAAACATCAGGGTAAATCGGGCAGCCTGGTGGTGATGACCTTCCTGCTGCCAATGATCATTCCCAACATTGTGACCGCCGTTTCCCTGTTCTATCTATTTGCCACCCTGGGGCTGATTGGGTCTGACCTTGGCATCATTCTGGGGCATACGGTGATGGCCATTCCGGTGGTGTTTATCATTATCCTCACCACCTTCAAAGGCTATGACTGGCGGCTGGATCAGGCAGCGGGCACGCTGGGTGCCAGCCGCTGGCGAACGCTGCGGGAAATCACCCTACCGTTAATCAAAAGCAGCCTGGTGGCGGCGTTTATCTTTGGTTTCCTCAACTCGTTTGAAGAGCTGACGGTTGCCCTGTTTGTCGGCGGCGGCGTGAAGCAGACGCTGCCTAAACAGATGTGGGATGACGTGCTGCTGTCCGTTACGCCAACGCTGGCTGCCGCCTCGGTGATTATCCTGTCCGTGGTTACGCTGTTGTTCATTATTGCTGAACGCTCGCGTCGTAAAGCCGATGCGCTGCAAGGAGAATAAGCATGTCCTCTGTTAAGTTGAAAGTGGAACAGATCGCCAAATACTACGGGCAAACCAAGGTATTGCAGGATCTGGATTTAACGGTAAACAAAGGGGAGCTGTTAACCCTGCTTGGCTCCTCCGGCTCCGGTAAAACCACCTTATTGCAGATCATCAGTGGTCTGACCGAACCGACCTCGGGCCGGTTATTGATCGACGGAAAAGATGAAACCTGGACGCCGGTTCACAAACGCGATATCGGCGTGGTGTTCCAGAACTATGCGCTCTTTCCACATCTGACCATTGAAGAAAACGTCGGGTTTCCGCTGCGGATGCGGCAACTGCCGGCGGCGGAAGTGGCCCGCAAGGTCAAAGCCGCGCTGGAAATGGTTGAGCTGGGCCATGCGGCGCAGCGTTTTCCG
The DNA here is from genome assembly GCF_000196615.1 of Erwinia billingiae Eb661. Classification (NCBI taxonomy): domain Bacteria; kingdom Pseudomonadati; phylum Pseudomonadota; class Gammaproteobacteria; order Enterobacterales; family Erwiniaceae; genus Erwinia; species Erwinia billingiae. Next base: position 4,267,240 of record NC_014306.1, on the reverse strand, counting down.
CGGGCCCTGTCTGGCGGTCAGCAGCAACGTGTCGCCCTGGCACGCTGCCTGGTATACCAGCCGGGGATCATCCTGATGGATGAACCGCTGGGCGCGCTCGATCGCCAACTGCGTGAAACTATGCAGATGGAGATCCGCCGGATCCACCGTGAGTCAGGCGCCACGATCATCTTTGTCACCCACGATCAGGAAGAGGCGCTGGCGCTTTCAGATCGCATCTGTCTGATGAATGAAGGGCGGATCGTGCAGATCGACACGCCAGAAGGCATCTATGAACGCCCGCAGTCGACCTTTGTGGCCGGATTTATTGGCCTCTCCAATATTTTGCAAGGGGATATTCAGGGCGGCCAGCTGGTGACCAAACAGGGCTCATTCGCGCTGCCGGAATCCCCGACCAAACAGGGCAACGCTTCGCTGGTGATCCGCCCAGAACATTTACGTATTTTGCAGGCCGGCAGCGGCCAGCTGCACGGCGAAATCTGTGAGCGTATTTATGCCGGCTCAGAAACCCGTCTGGTGGTGGCGCTGGCTGAGGGCGCACGGTTCGTGGTGCGCAGCAATGGCCTGTCCGGCAACCGAATTGGCGATCGGGTTTCGCTGGGTTGGGATGTTCAGCAAAGTCTGTTACTCCCGGCGTAATCCGTCCGCAACAGAAAACTACTTTAAGGATGCAGTGATGATGGTTGAAAAAACCGTGACAGATACCCTGGTTATTGGCGCCGGGCAAGCCGGTGTTGCCATGAGCGAACATCTGACTAAATTGGGCATTGCCCATCTGGTATTGGAAAAAAAACGCATTGCCGAAGCCTGGCGCAGCGGACGCTGGGACTCGCTGGTTGCCAATGGTCCTGCCTGGCACGATCGTTTCCCCGGCATGGAATTTCCCGGTATTGATGCCGACGGCTTCGTGCCGAAAGAGGGCGTTGCCGACTATTTTGCGGCCTATGCCGAGAAATTTAACGCGCCAATCCGTACCGGCGTTGAAGTGAAACGCGTTGAACGCAACGTCGGACGCGCGGGCTTCACGGTGGAAACGTCGGAAGGGATCATTGAAGCGCGGCATATTGTTGCCGCCACCGGGCCATTCCAGCGTCCGGTGATCCCGGCGATCGCGCCAAATGATGACAGCGTGCATCAGATCCATTCTGCGGCCTATTACAACCCGCAGCAGCTGCCTGAAGGCGCGGTGCTGGTGGTCGGCGCGGGATCGTCCGGTGTGCAGATCGCGGACGAGCTGCAGCGCGCAGGCAAAGCGGTGTACCTTTCCGTGGGGGCACATGACCGTCCGCCGCGTGCTTACCGTAACCGCGATTTCTGCTGGTGGTTGGGCGTGCTGGGCTTGTGGGACGCCTCCGCCAGCCAGCCAGGCAAAGAGCATGTGACCATTGCCGTGAGCGGCGCACGCGGCGGTCATACCGTTGATTTCCGCGCACTGGCGCATCAGGGCGTCACGTTGGTGGGCCTGACAAAAGCGTTCCGCAATGGCAAGGTGACCTTCCAGCCCGATCTGGCAGAGAATATTTCCCGTGGTGATGAAAACTATCTCTCGCTGCTGGATGCGGCGGACGCCTATGTTGTCCGTAACGGTCTGGATCTGCCGGAAGAGCCGCAAGCGCGACAGTTCCTGGAAAACCCTGAATGCGTGACCCATCCTATATTACAGCTGGATCTTGAAGAGGCGGGAATTACCTCAATTATCTGGGCGACCGGCTATACCACGGATTACAGCTGGCTGCAGGTGGATGCCTTTGATGAAAAGAATAAGCCGAAACACCAACGTGGTGTATCCAGTGAAGCGGGGGTCTATTTCTTAGGATTACCGTGGTTATCGCGCCGGGGCTCGACGTTTATTTGGGGTGTCTGGCACGACGCGAAGTATATCGCTGACCATATTGCCACGCAGCGAAAATACAGCGAATACCGACAGGGTTAAAAAAAATCGCCCGGAGAGGCCTGCTCATCCGGGCGAAGTATTTAAGGCAGGTTACTTAGCCGCTTCCAGCACGAAAATCTTCACATCCACCACATCGGCTTTGATGTTGGTGCGGTGCTGTTCCATATGGGCAGCCTGCTGATGCTGCTCCAGATGGCGCAGAGAATCCCAGTGCTCGACCATAAAGATGGAATCGGGCGAATGCTGCTTCCAGGGAACCTGCGCTTTATAGTCAGTCAGCGCCTGATAGCTTCCGCAGCCCGCTTCCTCCAACACCGTTGGCGTTACGTTCTCAATAGCCTGTAACACGGCCGTACGGCGGCCTGGCTTTACGCAAATTTCAGCGATCACGGTGAGCATAGTTATTCCTTAGTGAGATTGTCGTCTGACTAGTTAAGCAAAGATTTCGCTCAGATGAGTCCGATAGCGCGCAATATCTGCGGCAATGTCCGGCTGTTTAATCACATCGTTACAAATAAAGGTCGGTAAACCTTCCATACCGAGGAACTGATTCGCCTTATGGAAGTGCAGGTACAGGCCATCGACGCCGACGCCTTCGAAGAACTGCTCGGGATCGGTAAAGGCCTGCAGCGGCGCATTCCAGGTCAGGGACAGCATATATTTGGTGCCCTGAATCAGCCCGCCGGAGCCGTATTTTTTTGCCGCGTCTGAGCGGGTACGGCCATCGCTGGCGTACAGTGAACCGTGGCCTTCGGTGAAGACTTCATCAATGTATTTCTTCAGGATCCACGGCTCGCCCATCCACCAACCGGGCATCTGGTAAATCACGGTATCCGCATCAAGATATTTCTGCACTTCATCGGTAATCACATAGCCGTCGTCAACCACGGTGACGTCGACCTGATGGCCGGCATCGCGTAAAAAGGTGGCGGCCACTTCGGTCATCGTGTGGTTCAGTTCGCCTTTTGAATGGGCGAAGGCTTTTCCTGCATCAATAATTAAAATCTTGCTCATGCTCTTTGTTCTCCAGTTCATGACATTACGGCCAGTCTACGCGCGAGAGCCGCAGAGAAAAATGTGTGTTTGATCACAACACTTTTGCTTTTTGAGCAATAATGGCGCTTCACAAGGTAGGATTTCGGCACAGTTACCATGAGACAGACAACAATGATAAAAAAAATACGCATTAAAAGCGGGGTTGCCGCGTTACTGCTGGTTGCAGGCGGCGCCAGTGCTCAGTCACATCTGGACCGCGTGCTGCAAAGCAAAGTCCTGACCGTTTGCACCACCGGCGATTACAAGCCGTACACCTTCCTGCGCGCTGACGGGCAATATGAAGGTATTGATATCGCGATGGCGCAGTCACTGGCCAAAAATCTCGGCGCGGAAGTGAAGTGGGTGCCCACAACCTGGAAAACCTTAACGCCAGACTTTATCGCCAAGCAGTGCGATATTGCCCTGGGCGGCGTGTCGGTCACCCTGAAACGCCAGCAAACCGCCTGGTTTGCTACCCCGCTGGGTACCGATGGCAAGATCCCGCTGGTGCGCTGTGCCGATAAGAAGAAGTACCGCACCATTGAACAGCTGAATAAGCCGTCGGTGCGGCTGATCGAACCGGCGGGTGGCACCAACGAGGCGTTTGTCCACGCTTACCTGCCGCAGGCTAACCTGACGCTGTTCCACGACAACGTCACCATATTCCAGCAGTTAGTGGATAAAAAAGCCGACGTGATGATCACCGATGCCTCGGAAGCGATGTTCCAGCAGAAACACTATCCCAAACTCTGCGCCATCAATCCTGAGCAGCCGATGCAGTACGGCGAGAAAGCCTACATGCTGCCGCGTGACGATCTGAGCTGGAAACTGTATGTCGATCAGTGGCTGCATTTGAGCAATGCCACCGGCGAATATCAGCAGGTTGTCAGCCAGTGGCTGGCCGTTAAAAAATAAACCTGATGGCGGGGCAATCTTTCCCCGCCTGAATCCGCTTTGCCCCCACGGTTACCTGTGACAGACCCCGCCTGGATAAGGTACTATCCACGCCAAACGACCCCGATGTGGCGCGCCAACAGCGCCGCGATGTGAGGAATCAAGAGTAATGAGTGACCTGACGCAGGATGGTGCAGAGCGTCGTGCCCTGCATAAGTTTACGGAAGAGGCCTACCTCAACTATTCCATGTACGTCATCATGGACCGTGCGCTGCCCTATATTGGCGACGGGCTGAAGCCCGTACAGCGCCGCATTGTCTATGCGATGTCAGAGCTGGGGCTGAACAACAGCGCCAAGTTCAAAAAGTCGGCCCGTACCGTGGGTGACGTGCTGGGTAAATACCATCCGCACGGCGACAGCGCCTGTTATGAAGCGATGGTGCTGATGGCGCAGCCGTTCTCTTACCGCTATCCGCTGGTGGATGGTCAGGGAAACTGGGGTGCGCCGGACGATCCGAAGTCCTTCGCCGCGATGCGTTACACCGAATCCCGCCTGTCGAAATATGCCGAAGTGCTGCTGGGCGAGCTGGGACAGGGCACCGTCGACTATGTCCCGAACTTCGACGGCACCATGCAGGAGCCGAAAATGCTGCCTGCGCGGCTGCCGAATATCCTGCTGAACGGCACCACCGGGATTGCGGTGGGCATGGCAACGGATATTCCTCCGCATAACCTGCGCGAAGTGGCGAAGGCGGCGATCGCGCTGATCGACGCACCAAAAACCACTCTCGACGAGCTGCTGGATATCGTGCAGGGGCCGGACTATCCGACCGAAGCCGAAATCATTACGCCGCGTAACGAAATTCGTAAAATTTACCAGAGCGGTCGTGGCTCGGTGCGCATGCGCGCGGTGTGGAAACGTGAAGATGGCGACGTGGTGATCACCGCGCTGCCGCATCAGGTCTCCGGTGCCCGCGTGCTGGAGCAGATTGCTGCCCAGATGCGCAATAAAAAGCTGCCAATGGTCGAGGATCTGCGTGATGAATCCAACCACGAGAACCCGACGCGGCTGGTGATTGTGCCGCGCTCCAATCGGGTGGATATGGACCAGGTGATGAACCACCTGTTTGCCACCACCGATCTGGAAAAAAGCTACCGCATCAACCTGAACATGATCGGCCTGAACAACCGTCCGGCGGTGAAAAACCTGCTGGAGATCCTCAGCGAGTGGCTGATCTACCGTCGTGATACCGTGCGCCGCCGCTTGCAGCACCGTCTGGATAAAGTGCTGCGTCGTCTGCATATCCTCGAAGGTTTGCTGGTGGCGTTCCTCAACATCGACGAAGTGATCCACATCATTCGTACCGAGGACGAACCCAAGCCGGTCCTGATGTCGCGCTTTGAGATCAGCGAAACGCAGGCTGAAGCGATCCTCGAACTGAAATTACGTCATCTCGCCAAGCTGGAAGAGATGAAAATTCGCGGCGAGCAGGATGAGCTGGCGAAAGAGCGCGATCAGCTGCAGGGCATTCTGGCGTCCGAACGCAAAATGAATACCCTGCTGAAGAAAGAGTTGCAGGCAGACAGCGACCTGTATGGCGACGATCGCCGTTCACCGCTGCGTGAGCGTGAAGAAGCCAAAGCCATCAGCGAAAGCGAACTGGTGCCGTCAGAGCCGGTGACCATTGTGCTGTCGCAGTCTGGCTGGGTACGCAGCGCCAAAGGGCATGATATCGATCCGGGTGGCCTGAGCTACAAAGCCGGTGACAGCTATCGCGCCGCCGCCCGTGGCAAGAGCAATCAGCCGGTGGTGTTTGTCGACTCCACCGGGCGCAGCTATGCGCTGGATCCGATTACGCTGCCGTCGGCGCGTGGCCAGGGCGAGCCGTTAACCGGCAAGCTGACGCCACCGCCGGGCGCGGTGATGGAGCAGGTGCTGATGGAGGCCGACGATCAGAAACTGCTGATGGCCTCAAACGCGGGCTACGGCTTCGTCTGTACCTTCAGCGATCTGGTTTCCCGTAACCGCGCCGGTAAAGCGCTGCTCACGCTGCCGCAGAATGCCAAAGTGATGACGCCACTGGCTATCCATCATGATGACGATCTGCTGTTAGCGATCACCTCTGCGGGCCGGATGCTGCTGTTCCCGGTGGGCGATCTGCCGCAGCTGTCGAAAGGCAAGGGCAACAAAATTATCTCCATTCCTTCCGCGCAGGCGGCGTCCGGTGAAGATAATCTGGCCTGGCTGCTGCTGCTGACACCACAAACCTCGGTGACGCTGCACGTCGGTAAACGCAAGCTGACGCTGAAGCCTGACGATCTGCAGAAGTTCCGCGCAGAGCGCGGGCGTCGCGGTACGCTGTTGCCACGTGGATTGCAGCGTATCGATCGGGTGGAAGTTGACGGTCCGGTCAGAGCACCGGTTGCTGACAGCGAAGAGTAACGGTCCCTGTATACTGCGTGCTGGCCAGGCGAAAGCCTGGCTAACCCGGTGAAATGCAGTCAATTTCAAGATTTCAGGATATACTTTATCCGTACCCCGAAGGCAGGGCGTTCGCCCCGGTAACAGGTCAGGTTACCGTCTGCCGACTCAAGGGAGTCTGAAAGCAATAACGAGGATGTGATGCTCTCAATTTTACGTTTTATTGTCGTGGTGATTTACTCAATCCTGGTGTGTGTCTTTGGCTGCATCTGGTGCTTATTCAGCCCGAGAAACCCGCGTCACGTCGCCACGTTTGGCCATCTTTTTGGCAAACTTTCGACGGTATTTGGCCTGAAAGTCGAACTCCGCCGTCCAGAAGGCGCCGATAATTACCCTAACGCCATCTATATTGCCAACCATCAAAATAACTACGATATGATCACCGCGGCGAAGATTGTGCAGCCAACGACGGTGACCGTCGGTAAGAAAACGCTGTTGTGGGTGCCCTTTTTTGGCCTGCTGTACTGGCTGACCGGTAACCTGCTGATTGACCGTGATAACCGCTCCAAGGCGCACGGCACCATTGGCGAGCTGGTCGATCAGTTCAAGAAGAAAAAAATCTCGTTCTGGATGTTCCCGGAAGGCACCCGCAGCCGTGGTCGTGGCCTGCTGCCGTTTAAAACCGGCGCGTTTCACGCGGCAATGGCCGCCGGTGTGCCGATCATCCCGATTGTGGTGTCGAACACCCACGATAAAATTAAGCTTAACCGCCTGAACAACGGCCATGTGATTATCGAAATGCTGCCACCGGTAGATACGGCTGCCTTTGCCGACCAGTCGGTGCGCAAGCTGGCGACACACTGCCGTGAACTGATGATGGCGAAACTTGACGAGTTGAACGCAGAAGTGGCCGCGCGCGAAGCCGCCGATAAAAGATAATTTCAGCCAGCCTGCGGGCTGGCTTACCCTCACACAGCAAAGACCAGAATCATAAAAGATGGATAGCAGTCCGGCATAAGGACTGCGTTTTGGTTTACGGAGTTTTTATGTCTTTCAGTCGACGTCAGTTTATTCAGGCTTCGGGTATCGCGCTGTGCGCGGGCTCGTTACCTGTTAATGCGTTCGCCGCCGGGCCGGGCACCGCATTGCCGGTCCCGCCGCTGGTGGAATCGCGCCGTGGGCAGCCCATTTTCCTGACCTTACAACGCAGCCACTGGTCCTTCACCGGCGATGGCAATAAGGCTCAGGTGTGGGGCGTTAACGGCCTCTACCTCGGGCCGACGGTGCGGGTGTGGAGCGGCGATGATGTCAAGCTGATCTACAGCAACCGACTGAATGAACCCGTCTCGATGACCATCAGCGGTCTGCAGGTGCCTGGCGCACTGGCGGGCGGCGCACCACGACTGATGTCACCGGGTGTGGACTGGGCGCCGGTATTGCCGATCCGCCAGGCAGCCACCGCCTGCTGGTATCACGCTAACACGCCAAACCGCATGGCACCTCACGTTTATAACGGGCTGGCCGGTCTGTGGCTGATTGAAGATGAGGTCAGCAAAGCGCTGCCGATCCCCAATCATTACGGCGTCGATGATTTCCCGCTGATTATCCAGGATAAGCGCCTGGATAACTTTGGTTCACCGCAGTATGACCCGCCGTCCAGCGGTGGCTTTGTCGGCGACACGCTGCTGGTTAACGGCGTGCAGAATCCGTATGTCGATGTCTCGCGCGGCTGGGTGCGTTTGCGCTTGCTTAACGCCTCCAACTCCCGCTGTTATCAGCTGTTAATGAGCGACAACCGCCCGTTCAACGTGATTTCCAGCGATCAGGGATTCCTGCCTGCGCCGGTGGCGGTCAAGCAGCTGTCGCTGGCACCGGGCGAACGCCGTGAAGTACTGGTGGATATGAGCCAGGGCGACGAAGTGTCGATCACCGCGGGCACCGCAGCCGGTATCGTTGACCGCTTGCGCGGCCTGTTCGAACCCTCCAGCATTCTGACCTCGACGCTGGTGCTGACGCTGCGTCCGACCGGGCTGTTACCGCTGGTCACCGATAACCTGCCAATGCGCCTGCTGGCCGATGAGGTGATTGAAGGGTCGGTCAGCCGCACGCGTGAATTCAGCCTCGGTGATTCATTGCCGGGCATCAATGGCGCGCTATGGGATATGGAGCGAATTGACGTGCAGGCGCAGCAGGGCACCTTTGAGCGCTGGATTATCCATGCCGATCTGCCGCAGTCATTCCATATTCAGGGCGTGAAGTTCCTGATTAAAAACGTCAACGGCGCGCAGCCCTGGGCAGAAGATCGCGGCTGGAAAGATACGGTCTGGGTCGACGGCACGGTGGAGTTATTTGTCTCATTGCTGCAGTCCTCAGCTGAACATTTCCCGTTCGTCTATTACAGCCAGACGCTGGAAATGGCCGACCGCGGCTCGGCGGGTCAGATGCTGATACAGCCAACGATTTAGGTGGCGAGAGTCGGGCAGGCAGGCAAAAAAAACGGGGCGATTAATTCGCCCCGTTTGCACAGTTAGTTCAGCTCATCCGGGTTTGGCCCCAGTCGGTTACCCTTATCCAGCTTGGCAATCTCGCTGATTTCAGGTTTCTCCAGACGGAAGTCAAACACCTTAAAGTTCTCTTCAATGCGCGACGGCGTGACCGATTTCGGGATCACCACCAGGCCGCTATCCAGATGCCAGCGAATCACGATCTGCGCCGGGGTTTTGCCGTATTTCTTCGCCAGGTTTTTAATAATCTCCTGATCAAATACGCCTTTACCGCCCTGCGCTAACGGACTCCAGGACTCGGTCTGAATATGGTGCATCGCATTCCACGCGTGCAGCGTGCGCTGCTGCAGCATCGGATGCAGCTCAATCTGATTGACCACCGGGCTGACGCCAGTCTCTTCCAGCAGCCGTTTCAGGTGGGCTTCCTGGAAATTACAGACGCCGATACTTTTCGTCAGCCCCTGTTTCTGTAACTCAATCATCGCTTTCCAGGCATCAACGTAGTTGTCTTTTGCCGGGCACGGCCAGTGCATCAGATAAAGATCGACACTCTCCAGCTGCAATTTTTTCAGGCTGGTTTCCATCGCCTGCGGCGCGTTCAGCTGATCGTCATTCCACAGTTTGGTGGTGACAAAGATATCTTCGCGCGGGATATCGGTTTCTTGCAGCGCCTGCCCAATCCCTTCCTCGTTTTTGTAGATGGCGGCGGTATCCAGTGAGCGATAGCCGACCTGCAACGCCTTAACTGCAGCGGTGCGGGTATCTTCAATGCTGGCCTGCCAGACACCAAGGCCAATCTGCGGCATCATGTTGCCGTCATGGAGTTTAATTACAGGTTGCTCTGCCATGTTTTCTCCTTTGCAGCGAATGAACCGGCACCTCTGTGCCGGCGAGTGACTCTAAGTCTAGTTGAGAATAGCCGCGCCGTTGGGCATGATGCTATTTGGAATTCTCTGAGAGTAAAACTCGTCTATGGATCGCAACACGCTTTGTACTCAGCTTGCCAGGAAGGTGGTGCATCTGGTGACATCGGGCGCTTCGCCGCTGGCTTCGTTGCCGGATGTTCGCCTGATTTATGCCGACAAGCCCAGCGGACGGACGCCGGTGCTCTATTCTTCGGGGATTGTGATCCTGTTCCAGGGGCAGAAAACCGGCTACCTCGGCAATAATGTTTTTCATTACGATGCCACGGAATACCTGATGCTGACCGTGCCGCTGTCGGTCGAGTGTGAAACTTTCGCCACGCCGGAAGCGCCGCTGGCCGGGATCCTGCTGAACGTCGATCCGGTCAAGCTGCAGGATTTGCTGATTGATATTGGCGATGACGACAGCTTCCATCCTGAACCGCAAACCCGGGGCATTCACTCCTCCGCGCTGACGGAAGAGATGCTCTGTGCCGCCGAGCGGCTGCTGGACGTGCTGGCGAATCCGCGCGATGCCCGCGTGCTGGGCCCGCAGATTGTCAGGGAAATTCTCTATCATGTGCTGCTTGGCCCGTGCGGCGGGGCGCTGATGGCGCTGGTCAGCCGCCACACCCAGTTCAGCCAGATTGCCCGCGCATTGCGCCGCATCGAACACCATTACACCGATAACCTCAGCGTTGACCTGCTGGCCGCAGAAGTGAATATGAGCGTCTCGGCGTTTCACCATAACTTTAAAGCGGTGACCAGCACCTCGCCGTTGCAGTATCTGAAGAGCTACCGGCTGCATCAGGCGCGGATGCTGATGCTGCATGAAGGATTGAAGGCCAGCGCGGCGGCAATGCGGGTAGGGTATGAAAGTGCTTCGCAGTTTTCGCGCGAGTTTAAGCGCTATTTTGGCGTCACGCCGGGCGAAGAAGCGACGCGGATGCGTCAGGCGGGATAAGAGAAAGGCCGGAGCACCGGCCTTTTTTTACGCCGATTTTTTACGGCGGATCAGCAGTACCACGCTGCCGATTAATCCGGCACAAAGCAGCACCAGCGGCAACACCATCAGAATGGTCATCACCTGATCTTCGTGCCGTTTGATAAACGGCACCTGGGTGATGGCAAAGCCCAGCGACACCAAAATGGCCACCCAGAGAAAACCACTCAGCCAGTTAAACAGCTGGAAGCGGCCGTTTTTCAGGCCGGAAATCCCCGCCATGGTCGGCAGAATGGTGCGGACAAAGCCCAGAAAACGGCCAACGATCAAAGCCGTCAGTCCGTGGCGATGAAACAGATTCCACGCCCGCTGGTGATACTGCACCGGCAGATGCATCAGCCAGCTTTTCACCAGCCGCGTATTGCCCAGCCAGCGTCCCTGTAAATAGCTTAGCCAGCAGCCGAGGCTGGCGGCCAGCGTCAGGATCGCCACCGTAGGCACAAAGTCCATCACCCCTTTGGCAATCATCGCGCCTGCCAGTAACAGCAGGCTGTCGCCCGGCAAAAACGAGGCGGGCAACAGGCCATTTTCAAGAAATAGGGTAGCGAACATAATGCAATAAACTACCCAAATGACGTCCGGATTGGCCAGCGCAGCAAAATCCTGATGCCACAGCGCCTGAACAATCTCATGCAATACACCCATCTTAATTCCTGTTTACTGCGTTAAGCTGCCATTGTAGCGCTAATCCCCTCACCACACTTTGATCAAGGGCGCGGATGTCGCACCGTTAATCGTCCGTTTAGCTTTATCAGGCAGGACAGGCGGAAAGACGAGCAAATCCGGCAGCCAGGTCTTCAATCAGGTCGTCAACGTTCTCCAGGCCAATATGCAGGCGCACCAGCGTGCCAGTGAAATCCACGCCGCCGGCCGGCCGGATTTCCGCCAGCTCTTCCGGCTGATTAGCGAGGATCAGCGACTCGTAGCCGCCCCAGGAATAGGCCATGCTGAAGTGTTCGAAGCGATCGAGATACTCAGCCAGCTGCTTGTCGGTCAAACGCGCTTTCAGCACAAATGAGAACAGGCCGCTGCTGCCGGTAAAGTCGCGCTGCCAGAATTCATGTCCCTTACATTGTGGCAGAGCAGGGTGATTGACCACGGAAACTTCGGCCCGATCTGCCAGCCAGTGGGCGACCTTTATTGCGCTTTCTTCATGCTGACGCAGGCGCACGGCCAGCGTTCTTAATCCCCGGCTGGCCATATACGCGGTATCGGCATCGACCATCTGGCCCATCAGATAGGAGTTTTCACGCAGCTGTGCCCAGCAACGTTCATTGGCAACGGCGGTGCCGATCATCGCGTCGGAGTGACCAATCAGATACTTGGTGCCGGCCTGAATGGAAATATCGACGCCAAAATCCAGCGCGCGGAACAGAATGCCGGCGGCCCAGGTATTGTCGATCATGATCACCGCATCCGGCGCTTTGCTGCGCACGGCGGCGACAATCGCCGGGACATCCTGCACTTCCATGGTGATCGAGGCCGGAGATTCGAGGAACACCACTTTGGTATTTGGCTGCACCCGTTCGGCAATTTCCGCACCGATGCAGTGATCGAACCAGGTGGTGGAGACATTCATTTTGCTGAGGATTTTGGTGCAGAAGTCCTGCGTCGGCTCATAGACCGAGCCCGCCATAAGCACGTTATCACCGGCAGAAACAAAGGCCAGAATGGCGTTGGCAACCGCGGCCGCGCCGCAAGGATAGAGCGCACAGCCCGCGCCGCCTTCCAGTTCGGTCATCGCGTCCTGCAGGGAAAAGTGGGTCAGCGTGCCGCGACGGCCGTAAAATAACTCGCCATCGGCACGGCCGGCGGTACAGCGTTTTTTCTCAGCCACGCTATCAAACACCAGCGAGGAGGCCCGCTGGATCACGCTATTCACTGAGCCTTGGGTAAAACGTTTACTGCGTCCGGCGGCAATCAGCGCCGTTTCAATTTTTTTACTGGTCATCGGAATGCTCTGTTTGCGGATGTCTGGTCTGCCTTAACGTTAACACGGCAGGCGGCTGGGCGAAATTAAGCGTAGGGCACTGTGAGAAAGATTCAGCAAAAGTCGGCTGGATATGCGCTAAATCAGGAAAGTGTGTAAAAAATGTTACCCCAAAAGTAAATAGTAATGATAACCACTATCAATTCAGCACTGATTTGGTATGATCCGCACTGGTTTTTTTTACCCGTTGAATGACGTTGGAGACACAGCGTGACGAATGATTTGATGCAGACGGATCTTTCCGTCTGGGGCATGTACCAGCATGCGGACATCGTAGTAAAAGTGGTGATGATCGGCTTACTGCTGGCATCTGTCGTGACCTGGGCGATCTTCTTCAGTAAAAGTTTTGAACTCAGCGCCGCGAAACGCCGCCTGAAAAACGAACAGAACGCGCTGGCAGGTGCACGCTCTCTGCAGGAAGCCGCGCAGATCAGCGCCAGCTTTAAAGCGGGCAGCCTGACCACGCAGTTTCTGAAAGAAGCGGAAAACGAGCTGGAACTTTCCGCAGGCTCCGACGACGACAACGGCATCAAAGAGCGTACCTCTTTCCGCCTGGAGCGCCGCGTGGCGTTCTTTAGCCGTCACGCGGGCCGCGGCAACGGTTTCCTCGCCACCATCGGCGCCATCGCACCGTTCGTCGGTCTGTTTGGTACGGTGTGGGGCATCATGAACAGCTTTATCGGCATTGCCCAGACCCAGACCACTAACCTGGCGGTGGTTGCACCGGGGATTGCGGAAGCCCTGCTGGCCACCGCTATCGGCCTGGTTGCGGCCATCCCCGCCGTGGTGATCTACAACGTCTTTGCCCGCCTGATCGGCAACTACAAAGCGTCAATGGGCGATGTTGCCGCCCAGGTGATGCTGCTGCAAAGCCGCGATCTGGACCTGGCCGCCTGCGGCAGCGCACAGCGTGCGCCCGCTCAGAAACTGCGGGTAGGATAAGCACCATGGCAATGCGATTGAATGAAGATCTCGAAAGCAACGGCGAAATGCATGAAATCAACGTCACGCCGTTTATCGACGTGATGCTGGTGCTGCTGATTATCTTTATGGTCGCCGCGCCGCTGGCAACCGTTGACGTCCGCGTTAACCTTCCTGCTTCCACCAGTGCGCCGCAGCCGCGTCCTGAGAAGCCGGTTTACCTGTCAATCAAAGCCGACAAGCAGCTGTTCATTGGCAACAATGCGGTGACACCGGAAACGCTGTTGAATGCGCTGAACAGCCAGACCGAAGGCAATAAAGAGACCACCATTTTCTTCCAGGCAGATAAGTCTGTGGATTATGAAACGCTGATGGGCGTGATGGATAAACTGCGTCAGGCGGGATATCTGAAGATTGGTCTGATGGGAATGGAAACCGCCGGGAAGTAACCGACGGGCGTTAAAAAAAGGGCCGACATGCAGATGTCGGCCCTTTTTTATTACAGCTGCACCGCCGGGGCGCCGCTGTGTCGGGTCTGGTACTGACGGATCAGGCGCTTGATAATCATTGTCCCAATCAATCCGCACACGGCGGCAAAGGTCAGCCAGACGCCAGGCATCGCCTTATCGCCGGTGACGTGGATCAGGTAGCTGGAGATGGCCGGGGTGAAGCCGCCGAACAGGGCGGTTGCCAGGCTGTAAGCCAGTGAGAAGCCGGTCGCCCGCACTTCCGCCGGCATCACTTCTGCCAGATACACCACCATCGCACCGTTATAGCTGGCGTAGAGGAACGAGAGCCACAGTTCCGCTTCCAGCAGGTGGGAAAGGCTCGGGGAACCGACCAGCCAGTGCAGCACCGGCCACGCGGTGGCAATCATCAGCAGCGTAAAGAAAATCAGCAGCGGACGGCGGCCATAACGGTCAGACACGGTACCCATGATCGGCAGCCAAATCAGGTTAGACACGCCCACGCACAGGGTGACGAAGAAGCTCTGTTTATCGCTCATCATCAGCACGGTTTTGCCGAAGGTGGGGGTAAACGCGGTGATCATATAGAACATCACCGTGGTGGTGACCACCATCAGCATGCCCGCCAGCACCAGCGCCCAGTTGCTGGCGACCGAGCGAACGATTTGCTTCATTGACGGGTGCGTTTTACGCTGGCTGAACGCTTCGGTCTCTTCCAGCTTGCTCCGGATCCAGAACAGGAACGGCACAATCATACAGCCGATCACAAACGGGATACGCCAGCCCCATTCGGTGACCTGATCTTTTTCCAGCAGATGGTTCAGGCCCAGGCCTAACAGCGCCGCAAAAATCACCGCGATCTGCTGGCTACCCGACTGCCAGCTAACGAAGAAGCCCTTACGGTTCTTCGGCGCGATCTCGGCCAGATAAACCGAAACGCCGCCCAGCTCAACCCCGGCAGAGAAGCCCTGCAACAGGCGTCCTAACAGGATCAGGATCGGCGCGGCGGCACCCAGCGTGTTGTAACCCGGCACCACTGCAATGGTCAGCGTGCCGATGGCCATCAGGCCCAGCGTCATTAGCAGCCCTTTGCGGCGGCCATGATGGTCAATATACGACCCCAGCACGATGGCGCCCAATGGCCGCATCAGGAAACCTGCACCGAAGGTCATCAGCGTCAGCATCAGCGAGGCAAAGGGATCGTCACCCGGGAAAAAGGTTTTGGCGATAGCCGTGGCGTAATAACCAAACACCATGAAATCGAACATTTCCAGGAAATTTCCGCTGGTCACATTGAAGATGGTTCTGGCATTACCCTGAGGCTTGCGGGCGGGATTTGGGGGAGAAGTCACGGCAGTCATACAGCATCCTTTTGGGTTTTCTTCCGTTTTATCCTGCCAGCCGCGGATTTAATGTGATGACGGTCACCGTTAGCCGGGCGCTGTGCAGACTCTTCGTAACAAATTATTAACACATGCAGTACCAGCCATAATTCAGGCAGAAAAGCCGCCGCCAGAAGCCGCTGACGGCGGCGGTCATCGACTCAGAACGACAGGTCGATCACTACACTGTCGCTGTAACTGCCCGCCACCGGCGTGGCCTGAGTGGTCAAAACCCTGGCGGTATAGTTGAAGGTTCGCGTAAGGCCATCGGTGCTGAGGGCACTGGATGCGCTACTCGACACCCGGTCGGTACCGGTTGGCCCCCAGCGCGTGGTGGTGGCATTCTGATAAATCTCGTAGGCCAGCTGGTTGCTGCCGCTGGTCATATAGCGTTGGGTGCCCACCGCATGGCTGCCGTTGCTCATCCCCACCGTGTAGGTGCTGCCTTTGGTACAAATCACATTAATCGATTGAGAAATGGTATTGAAACTGCTGACCAGCGGCGCGCTGCCGAAGCTGATATCGGGTGCGGTAATGGTTGTACAGTCATTGGTGACAATCAGCGTGGTAGTAATGGGTATGGTGCCCGATCCCGTCTGTTGATTGCCCAGCAGACAGAGTCCCAACGCGCCAATGCCGGTACAAATGTTGTAGTTGACCAGGATATTCAGGTTGACGGTATAGGTGCCTGCGGCCACCGTTTGCCCCGGTACCGTGCGCAGGTAGAGCGGAATACTGAAGTTCTGCCCGCCGCCCAGACCAAGCAGGTTCAGCAGCTGCGCCTGGCTATAGTTGGTGGTGACGCCACCGACCGCGATTTCCGTGGCGCAGGCGGCGTCGGTGCAGGTGCGAAGCGGGATATTGTCGGTGCCGGTGCTGACGGTTTTTAACGTTGCCCGCGTGCCGCTGGTGTAGGTGGCGCTGGCGAGCTGCAGCCTTATATAGTCGGTAGAAAGCAGTGACAGCACGCTGCCCGAGCCGCAATTGACGTTGACGTTGGCCGTTATGTTGCTGGCAGTGGTATTGACCGCAAATGAACTGACGGTGCCAAAACTGGCGGTGGAAGAGGGTAACGTACAGGCGGCCCAGCCGGGGATCGCGCAGGCCAGCAGCAGCAGGAATAACAGGCCGGAAAGCAGCTTTTTCATGGTGACGTTCCTGGAGAGGGATCGGATGTGAGCGAGCAGGTTAGCGGCCCGTAAGTTTCAAGCGATTTCGGGCGGCCGCCCGCCACAGTGAGTGTTGACGCGCAGTGGCGACCATCCGGCGTTTCCGCGCGGAAAGCATTGTCAGTTTTCAGGTTTTCCATCCACACCAGACCATCCCAGCCAACGTATTCGGTTGCCTGACCTTCGCGGAGGATCTGCGTGGACACCGGCAGCGGCTGGCCGTTTTGATCGTGCAGGATCACGCTGGCGGCACGCAGCGGTTCAATCGGGAAGTGCAGCAGATAGCCACTGTCCCGCTTGACGGCAAAGCGCTGTTCCACGCTGGAGGTGGTCATATCCGCCGGCAGATCGAGCGTATCGATATCGTACTTCGCCGGATAATAGGAGCTGATGCCCGGCACCAGCAGATAGCCGTTGTCATTGGTTTTACCCATCAGTTGGTTTTCGTAGCGGACATTGATGTTCGGATAGTCGGTTTTCACCAGCACGAAGGCGTCGTTAACCTGATTGGCGGCAAACAGGCTGCCATCCATCAACACCACCGAGCCGGTTAAATCCGCCCATTCGGTGCTGTAGTCCTTGTCGCCATAGAAGCCGGCGGAGGTTTCGAGATTGGCGTTACGCCAGCTCAGGCTCGCCTGGCGGTAATCGCTGTCGCTGCTCTGATTGGCATACGAGGCATCCCAGGCAAAACCGCCTTCGGTCGGCATCGCGCGTGAGGCGGTGATGCGTTGTGACGATCCGCCTTGCTGATCGCGTTCCTGACTTACGCTGACCGTGCCCAGATCGCTGAACGGGATCACCAGTGAGATGGCACCGGACCATTCACCTTCCTGCTGGTCGCGGCTGGCCGAGACGTAGAGGCTGCTGTTGCCCCACAGGTTCTTACTCCACGACAGGTTCCACAGCTGGGTGCGGTCACCGGTGCCGCTGGTGATATCAATAAAGGCGGCGCCGACGCTGCCATACTGGTTCAGCGACAGGCTGGCACTGTACTGGGCGCTGCGGCGGCTGAGGGTGTATTCCGAGCCGCCGATGTTACCGTTACGATCGCCGTACAGGGCCAGATTGCCGAAGCCCGACGAGCGCACGATATGCTGCGTGCCGACGCTGAAGCGGCTGTTGTTGTACTGATAACCCCAGCTGTACTGCGTGCCGGTGTCGCCTTCCATCTGGCTTTGCGTCAGCGCTGCATTGACCACGCCCAGCGAGCCAACTCTCATCTGGCCGCCCGCGCCGCCCACCGCCAGCGCATCGGCACCTTCGGCGTGGCTTTCCAGCGTCAGCCAGTCGTTCAGGCCATAACGATACGAGCCGCTGACCGCACCGGCTCCGTAATCAAAATTCTTCAGACCGTAATTTTCACGCAGCGCACCGGCAGAAAATGAAAAGTCCGACAGGCCGGGTTTCAGCAGGTTACTCGACACATAAAACGGCAGGGTGGTGGTCACGCGCCGGCCCACCGCATCGGTGGTCACCACCACCGCGTTCCCCGCGCCGTTAACGAACGGCATATTGGTCAGTGACCACGGGCCAGGCTGGACGTTGTTACTGCTGTTTTTATAACCGTTCACAAACAGGTCAACGGTTGATGGCACCGCCGCCTGGCCGGAAAACGACGGCAGCGGATAGGTGACCAAATCCGGGCGCACGGAAAAGTCCCTGGCGATCTGGATACCGCCCAGCCTGACGCTGCTGGTCCACGCCAGCGAGTCGGTGATCAGATCGCCCACCCGCCAGCTGAGCGAGTGGTTCTCATCCTGATTACTCCACCAGGTGTCGTAGCGCAGGAAGCCCTCGTCCTGGCTGCCCGGCGTACCGGAAAGCTGTTCCTGATAAACGCCATTGGTAGAAAACTGCCCGCTTTCGCTGAACAGGCGGAATTCGTTCCAGGCAGAAATTCGGGTGCCGCTGGCCGAGGTGTGGCTGGTATACAGATCGTAATTGAACAGGGCGCCTGCGGTGGTGCGTCCCGGATAGCGCGGGCCGTTGGTCTCGGCGCTGGCGATGGTTTGCTTCGGCAGCCAGGCCGGCGGCACGGTCAGCAGGATGCGCTGACGCGGTCGATCGTATTCGGCTTTGACCTCGGGGAGCGTCGAGACATCGACAATCGAGGCGTTAATCTTCGAGGTGGGGATCCCGGCGCGCTGCAGATCGCCCGCGCGCAATAAATAGTGGTCATCCTTAAACTCAACCGGCACCACCTGACCGCTGTCCTGATCGTTCACCACCAGTCCCAGCATGTACTGATTGTTCTGCTGACCTGGCGCAGTTTGTTGCGGCGGCGGCGGCAGTGAGGAAAAGGTTTCCGCGCTGCCGGTTACAGGGAACAGGCAACTGATGATGCCGGTGACGGCCAGGGAGCAGCGTCCCAGTGACGCAACGCATCGCCTGCTCATGCGTTACTGTGAGGAACCGGTACTACGCCAGCTTTTGTTATTTTCCAGCTGCGCGCTCAGTTCCGAACTGTTGGAAGCCGGGAAATTCAACGGAAAGGTATTGCTGGATCCTGCCAGCACATAGCCAAACAGGCTGTTGGACAGAATGCGGCTGCCGAGCGAGACCTTGCTCAGTCTGGCGTGGCCAGAGCCGTTATTGGTGATCCTGATGGCGGAATGGCCATCCTGGCTGACCGTCTGCCAGCTGAGATCGGGCTTAGCCGAGTCGGAGGAAAGGCCTTTACCGTAGGTGAACAGCGGCACCGAGTAACGCATCTGGAAGTTCAGCCCGGCCTGGTCTTTACCCGGCGTTTGCGGGGTGGGGATCTCATCCAGCAATACCCGGTACGCGACCTCCTTGCCTGCCGGTGGCGGCGTCTGATTGATCAACCGCACCAGCTGTTTTTTCCCCGGTTCAATCCTCACCAGCGGCGGGCTGGCGACCACGGTTTGCTGCGTCTGATACTGTTCCTGGCCGTTAATCTGCTGCCAGGTAAACACCCTGACCTGCATTAAGGTGGTGGCTTCTCCCCGGTTCTCCAGCCACAGCTCGGTGGCTTTATCACCGCTGGGGATTTTAGGATCGATAGGCCAGATCAACACCGAGTTACCAGCCCAGGCTGGCGCCACCAGAGCACTGCCCATCAGGCTGATCAGCAGGCCAAAAAGTCGTAGCGTCTTCATTATTCAATCCTTCTGAAATCCCTGTTTTACCAACTCAGCGTCACGGTCAGCGTGTCGCTGTAAGTCCCTGCCCGGTTGACGCCACTCAGCTGCAGCAGGCCATAAATCGGCAGGGTAATGTTGTTTGCATTGCTGTAGGTCAGCGCCACGTTCTGATTCACCGGGATAGCACTTGCCGCACTGTGGCTGGCATTGGTATACAGCGAATAGGCCACCAGGTTGGTGTTATTTGCCACCTTCAGATTACGGCTGGAGCCGTAGTTGCTACCGCCATTAATGCTCATATTCAGCGTGGTGCCGGGCGTGCAGGCCAGCGTGATGGTGGTGCTTTGCACAAACGCGGCACTGACGCTGCGGCTGCCAACACCCGGTTGGGTGCCAAAATCCAGCGTGCCAAACACGCCTGGATTGGTTCCCGACACCACGCAGCCGTTGACCACCGAAGCCGTCACCTGAAAAGTTTGAGTGGGTAGCGACCAACTCTGATAACTGATTAACAGCAGCATCAGGCACAGCGGATAAAGCCTCCCGCCTTGTCGCATCACCCACTCCAGCACGTTGTTTTCCCTGTCTTCAGACTCAGTAATTGACGGCTACGTTGATGGTATCGGTGTAGGTGCCTGCCGGAATGGCCGCATTGAATCCACCGCCGGTGATACGACCGTAAATCGGGTAGTTGTCGCCGTTGACCGGATCGGTGGTGCCGGTATTAGTCAGGTTTGTGCTGTTAGCAATTGGCGTGGTGTAAGAGGTGGTGCCATACAGGGTGTAAGCAATTCCCTGTGTGGCGTCACTGCCGAGTACCAGATAGCGTGGCTGTGCCGTCACCGCACCGAACACGGTAGCGGGGGCCGCATTACTGCTGGTGAGCTGAACGTTGTAGGTTTGACCGGTGGTGCAACGGACAAAGATGCCGTTACCCAGCGAGCCGACTAAGGTGGCGTTCAGAGTATCGAAGGTGGCAGCGCTGCTACCAAAGTCTAAGGTACCGAAGTTAACGCCGGTGGTGGCGGACTGACCGTTAACCAGGCAGCCGGTGGTCAGGACCAGCCTTGCGTTAATGGTTCCCGTTGTGGTGGCGGCAAAGCCAGAAGAGGCCACGCCAAGGCTAAGGCCACAGCCCAGCAGAAAAAGCTTCATTTTCATAACCATTCCTTACTGATTAGACAGATGAACGTGCTTTTTCGCCTGATGTGAAATTAATATAAGTGACGCTAAATTCTGCAATAAAATTACTTGATCGCTGTCACAATAAACACCTGAGGGCTGTGCTTCAGGCGTTTGAATTAACAGCTTTGTCTTGTTTTTCTTTACTATAGATCAGCCTGGACCTTGTAGCGAAGCGAAACCTTAAAATAAAGCTTATCAATTTACCGGTAGAAATCATTTCTGCGCCAAACCCTTACCCGATCTGGGCTGTGAAAATAAACGGGACTTTTCCTATTTATAACTTCGCAAAAAAAAGTGCCTCTGCTATGTTCGTAGGATCGCTATTGGCAATTAATAAACGAGATAAATTATAGGGATATCTATCATTGCGCTGTGCTTATTTTATTCAGCTTCCGTTCTTTATTGTCACAGGCATAAAGTTGCCTGATCTTTAGCCGATACACTGATCTCAAAGGCAGTTTTTTTCAGCAATTTTGTTTAACTACCCGGCGCCCGTAAAACGGCATCAGCATCAGAGATTTCCCTATGCTTATGAGCTCCTACGACCAGCTTCTGGTCATCGTTTCCATCTTCGTGGCTTTTCTGGCTTCCTATACCGCACTGGATATGGCGGGCAGAGTGGCGACCACTACAGGCAGAACAGCGCAGGTCTGGCTGTTTGGCGGCGGCTTTGCGATGGGCGTCGGCATCTGGTCGATGCACTTTATCGGCATGCTGGCGATGAACATGGCAATGGTGATGAGTTACGATCCCACGCTGACCGTGGTGTCGATGCTGATTGCGGTGGCGGCCTCTATCTTCGCGCTGTGGATTGTTTGCTACGGCGAACTGCCGCTGCATCGCCTGATGGTAGGCGCGCTGGTGTTAGCCAGCGGCGTGGTGGCGATGCACTACACCGGCATGGCGGCCTTGATGTTCGAGCCGGGCATCATCTGGAACTGGAACTGGATCATGCTGTCGGTGGTGATTGCGCTGGCCGCGTCCACTGCGGCGCTGTGGCTGGCGTTTAAGCTGCGTCAGGGCGGCGGTCGACTGGCGCTGATGCGCGCGGGTGCGGCAACGGTAATGGGCTTTGCGATCGCCGGGATGCACTACACCGGCATGGCGGCCGCCAGCTTCCCGATGCACAGCCACGCCACTGAAATGGGCGTTAACAGCAACTGGCTGGCGGTGCTGGTGGTGGTGGTGACGCTCTCCATTCTGGGGATCACCCTGGTGGTGTCGACGCTGGATGCCCGCCTGCAGGCGCGAACCTCGGTGCTGGCGTCTTCGCTGGCCGATGCCAACCGCGAGCTGGCTCAGCTGGCGCTACACGATAACCTGACCCGCTTACCTAACCGTATTCTGCTGGAAGATCGTCTGGACCAGGCGATGAATAAAGCGGTGCGGGAAAACACCTCTTTTGCGCTGATGTTTATGGATCTTGATGGCTTTAAGGCGGTTAATGATGCCTTCGGCCACCATATCGGTGACAACCTGCTGGTTGCCGTCACCGACCGAATGAACCATCTGCTGAAGGGCCACCACACGCTGGCCCGTCTGGGCGGCGATGAGTTTGTGCTGCTGGTGGAGATCAACGATCCCAATGATGCGGCCACCACGGCCGATATGCTGGTCAAAGCCATCGATCAGCCGTTTGAAATTTCCCGTTATGAACTGATGGTGTCGCTGAGCATCGGCATTGCCGTGTTCCCTGGCGATGGCAATGACGAGCGCGAGCTGATGTTCAATGCCGATGCCGCCATGTATCACACCAAAAATAACGGCCGTAACGGCTACACCTTCTTCCAGCCATCGATGAACATGATTGCGCAGAGCCAACTGCAGCTGATTAACGATTTGTGGCTGGCGCAGGAGCGTGAAGAACTCCGTCTGTTCTATCAGCCGAAGTTCTGTGCTCCGCAGGGACCGATCCTCGGATTTGAAGCGTTAATCCGCTGGCAGCACCCGGAGCGCGGCCTGATGTCCCCGGACGTATTCCTGCCGCTGGCGGAAAAAACCGGGCTGATTGTCAGTATCGGCAACTGGGTGATCAACGAAGCCTGTCGCCAGCTGCGTATCTGGCATTTGCAGGGCAATCCGCACTGGTCGGTGGCCGTCAACCTGTCCGCGTTGCAGTTTGAACAGCCAGGCCTGGTGGAAACCGTGCTCACCGCGCTGAAGGTTCATCATATTCCGGCCGAGCTGCTGACGCTGGAAGTGACGGAAACCACCGCGATGCGCGATCCGGATGAAAGTATCCGCATCCTGACGCAGCTGACCGATCTGGGCGTCAAAGCCTCGATTGATGACTTTGGTACCGGCTACTCCAGCCTGCTGTACCTGAAGCGTTTACCGGCCAGCGAGCTGAAAATTGACCGTGCCTTCGTCAATGAGTTACAGGCGCAGAGCGAGGATGCCACCATCGTCACCGCCATTGTGGCGCTGGCGCAGACCCTGAACCTGAAAGTGGTGGCTGAAGGGGTGGAAACCGAAGAACAGCAGGCGTTTCTTACCAGCCTCGGCTGTAACTCCCTACAGGGCTATTTATTAGGCCGACCAATCCCTGCGGATCAGGTGGCCGGGCTGAAGCATTACGTCGGTGACACTGAAGTGGACGTGTTGCCAACCCTGAAAAAAGAGTTGATTGGCATCACGCCGCTAACGGACATTGTTTAATCCGTCAGCGGCGACCTATAATAGTTGCCAAATTCCTAGTTCGGGCATGTAACAGTTTTGGCTAAATACCAGCAGCTCATCGACCAACTCCAGCAGCAGATTTCGTCGGAAGTCTGGCTGCCGGGAGAAAAACTGCCCTCGCTGCGAGAGCAGGTCGCGTTAAGCGGCATGAGCCTGATGACGGTGATGCACGCCTATCAGGTGCTGGAGAGCCAGGGGTGGATCCAGTCCCGCCCGCAGTCCGGCTACTACGTTGCCCCGCGCGCGGACTTCCTCAGCCAGCCTGCCAGCCACCAGAAGGTGCAGCTGGCGGAGTCTGTCGATATCAATGCCTTTATCTTTGATGTGCTGCAAGCCTGCCGCGACCCGCGCATTCTGCCGTTTGGCTCTGCCTTCCCCGATCCTGAACTGTTCCCGCAGCGGCAGCTGATGCGCTCGCTGGCCTCGGTTTCCCACACCATGAAGCCTGCCGACGCGTTGAATAACCTGCCGCCGGGCAATGAAGCCTTACGCAAAACCCTGGCGCAGCGTTACGCCTTGCAGGGCATTCAGGTCTCCCCGGATGAAATCGTTATTACCAACGGTGCGATGGAAGCGCTGAACCTGAGTATGCAGGCGGTCACCGAACCCGGCGACTGGGTAGCGATCGAAAACCCGTGTTTTTACGGCGCGCTGCAGGTGATTGAACGGCTGAAGCTGAAGGCCGTGGCGATCGCCACCGATCCACAGCATGGGATGGATTTAGACGAGCTGGAAAGGGCGCTGGAGCGCTGGCCGATCAAGGCCTGCTGGATGATGACCAACCAGCAGAATCCGGTGGGCCATACGCTGACCAAAGCGAAAAAGCAGCGGCTGGTGGAGATCCTCTCTGCCCATAAGGTGACGCTGATTGAGGATGACGTTTACAACGAACTCTATTTTGGTCATGAAAAGCCGCTGCCCGCTAAAGCCTTTGAGCTGGAACAAAGCGTGCTGCACTGCTCGTCCTTCTCCAAGAATCTGGTGGCCGGCTTTCGCGTCGGCTGGGTGGTTGCCGGTCAGCATGCGCAGCGCATCCAGCGCTTACAGCTGATGAGCACGCTGTCGACCAGCACGCCGATGCAGCTGGCGCTGGCCAACTACCTGTTGACCCGCAGCTATGACAGCCATCTGCGCAAACTGCGGATGTTGCTGGAGCAGCGCAAGAATCAGGCGCGACAGTCGCTGAAGCGTCATCTGCCGGTAGAGGCGAGGATCAACGATTCCCAGGGCGGCTATTTCTTGTGGGTGGAGTTGCCGCGCCAGGTGAACACCACCGAACTTTATTACCGCGCGCTGAACAACAACATCAGTATTGCACCCGGAAAAATGTTCTCGTCAGGCGAACAATACGCGAATTATTTCCGCTTTAACGCGTCATGGGCGTGGGGCGATGCGCAGGAGGCGGCGGTAGCGATTCTCGGGGGACTGATTGCGGAAATGCTGTAAAGGCAGGGCGGACGGACGTCGGGGCAGGAGCTGATGGATGCGATTAATGGGCCAGTTTGCCTGGCCCCATTGCCATCAGATAGTTGAGGCGCGCTGCTGGCCCCAGGTCAGATGATATACGTCGTAGAAATCGACTTCGCCTTTCAGCGACAGCAGCTTTTCAATGCCCTGTTTCACCTTGTCAGAAACCTGGCTGCTGGAGAGGATTTCCTGAATCGCCTGGTCGGACAGGGTACGAATGTAGTACCACTCGCCGTTATAGCAAACGCGCAGATCCAGCGTATCGATATCTTCAAAACGGTAGCGCGGATTCACATCCAGCATCATCAAGCCGCTCATCAACAGCACAAAAAACGTCGCGCCCCAGAACGCCGGCCAGCCGAGGAATTCGGTGGTGAAACACAGCGCTACGGTCAATGCGTAACAGACATACATTGATATCCATAAGCCGGGATGGTTTTTCAGGAAGGTCATGCTCAGGCGTGGCCGGTTATCGCGCTGTTCCTGTTGATTCAGCGTGTCGATCTCGCGTTGCAGTATCTGTTTTACGTCGTGCATTTTTCTCACCTCATTCGTGACTGTTCACAGTAAAACACACTGCGTAAAGTCAGGGCAGACACAGTTTTCATTAATATGGCTATAACAGTTTGCCTACCGTGGTAAACGCCATTGCATCGCGCCTTTTTGAGCCCGATTTCCGTTTCTTTCTCTTGAAGGATCTGCCGCTGCGCTGATTTGAGTTAAGTTCCCGTAAATTAATAAGTTATGTGATCTGCGCCGTCGCGCAAACATTGCATCTTGTGGATTATTTGCCACAATTAATTAACAACTAATCAAGTCCAGAAACAGGAGACGCCGTATGTTGCCGCAATCTGGGAGCCTACTCACCATGATGTCCTTCGCTGCCGGTACTTTCTCTGCCGGCGCGTCATCCAATCCGCAATATATGACGTTCCAGCCCGCCAGCGGCGTACCGAACAATCCGCTGCCGTTGATCATCTATCCGCAGGTCGCACCGGATGATGAAGAAGACATTGCCCGCTTTTTCGAAGATCTGTTTGCCCGCCACCAGTGGCTGCCGCGCTGGCGCTATCCGGTTTTCCCTTACACCCATTACCATCCCAACACCCATGAACTGTTGGGGATTGCTGCCGGTTGGGCGCAAATTCTGTTTGGCGGTGAAACCGGCCGGGCGGTCACCGTCTATGCCGGCGACGCGGTGCTGATCCCGGCGGGCGTTGGCCATCAACAGCTGGCCGCCAGCGATGACTTCTTTGCGGTCGGCGCTTACCCGCGCGGGATGCAGCCAGATACCCGCCGTGATGAGCTGAATCTTCTGAACCAGTCTATAGTAGAAATTAAGCGGGTTCCGATGCCGCAGCATGACCCGATCACCGGCGGTGAAGGGGCCGTCACCGAAATCTGGCACCCGCTGGAACAAAACTGATCGCCGCTGATTAAACGCACCGTTATGGTGCGTTTCCTTTACGACCTCCTTTCCAGGGATACTTCCCGGCGCACCGGCCAAGCCAGGCGTTGATGGTGCCCTCGCACGGCATCAGGCTCCGCTCTGTCACCCTGGGTACTGGCACGCTTTGTGCAGATAAGTAACGGGTTCACCGACAGTGGAAGGGAAATCATGAATCAAGGCTATGAATTAGCATCAACCTTTTATGATGAAATGCTGCTGGGCAGCGGTCAGCACCGCCAGCACTATCGCGACTACTGGCACTGGCTGCAAAAAGCCGACCACGAGGCGATCGCCCGCAAGCGGGAAGAGGCCGAACTTTTGTTTCACCGCGTCGGCATTACCTTCAATGTTTATGGTCAGGATGGCGGCGCTGAGCGCTTGATCCCGTTCGACAGCGTGCCGCGCATTATTCCGGCCAGTGAATGGGCGATGCTGGACAAAGGCATCCGCCAGCGCGTTCAGGCGCTGAATGCCTTCCTCCATGATATCTACCACGAGCAGCACATCCTGAAAGCCGGCATCATCCCGGCGGAGCAGGTGTTGGTTAACGACCAGTATCAACCCTGCATGCAGGGGCTGAATCTGCATCGCGATATCTACGCCCATATCTGCGGCGTCGATATGGTGCGTAACAGCGACGGTGAATACTACGTGCTGGAAGACAATCTGCGCACGCCGTCCGGCGTCTCCTACATGCTGGAAAACCGCAAAATGATGATGCGGCTCTACCCGGAACTCTTCGCCCAACAGCGGATTGCGCCGGTCGAACGCTATCCGTCGCATCTGCTGCAAACCCTGCGCGAAAGCTCGCCGGTGAACGATCCGGTGGTGGTAGTGCTGACGCCCGGTCGTTTCAACAGTGCCTACTTTGAGCACAGTTTCCTTGCCCAGCAGATGGGCGTGGAGCTGGTCGAAAGTGCCGACCTGTTTGTGAAGGACGGGGCAGTGATGATGCGCACCACGGCGGGCCCGTGCAAAATCGACGTGATTTATCGCCGCGTGGATGATGCCTACCTCGATCCGCTGGCTTTCCGCGCCGACTCCATGCTCGGCGTGCCGGGGCTGCTGTCGGTCTATCGCGCCGGCAATGTGGTGCTGGCGAATGCCATCGGCACCGGCGTGGCGGACGACAAATCTATCTATCCGTATGTGCCGGATATGATTAAGTTTTATCTCTCCGAAGATCCGATCCTCAATAACGTGCCGACCTGGCAGTGCCGTCGCCCGGACGAGCTCTCGTGGGTGCTGGCTAACCTGCCAAAGCTGGTGGTGAAAGAGGTGCATGGCGCGGGCGGCTACGGCATGTTGATTGGTCCGGTGGCCACTCAGAAACAGCTGGAAGAGTTCCGTTCGCTGCTGATTGCCCGGCCACAAAACTACATTGCACAGAACACCCTGGCGCTCTCGACCTGCCCGACGTTTGTCGAGCAGGGCCTGGCACCCCGGCATATCGACCTGCGGCCGTTTGCCCTCAGCGGTGCCGAAATCCGGCTGGTGCCGGGCGGGTTAACGCGGGTGGCGCTGACCGAAGGTTCGCTGGTGGTGAACTCATCGCAGGGCGGTGGGACTAAGGATACCTGGGTGCTGGAGGATGACCAATGCTGAGTCGCACAGCCAGTGGATTGTACTGGATGGCGCGCTATTTAGAGCGTGCTGAAAACATTGCCCGCGTGCTGGACGTGACCAACCGTTTGTCGCTGATGCCGGTGCGCAGCAGCCACGACGATGAGCTGCACGTACCGCTTAACCTGACCAGCACCAGCGAGCTGTTCTGGACGCTGAATGACAAGCTGGCGATGCCGCAGCTGTTCAATTTCTTTGTGCTCGATGAACGCAATCCGGGCAGTATTTTTTGCTGCTGGGAATCGGCATGGAACAACGCGCACGCGGTGCGCGGCAGCCTCTCTTCCGAAGTGTGGGAAAGCATCAACTCCAGCTGGATTGAGATGCGCAAGCTGCGGCGCAAAGGCGTCAGCAGCATCGGCGCGGATGCCTTTTTCGACTGGGTAAAAGAGCGTTCGCACCTGTTTCGTGGCGCGATGTTTGGCACGCTGATGCGCGGCGATGCGATGAGCTTTATCCGGCTCGGCACGCTGCTGGAGCGGGCGGACTGCACCGCCAGATTGCTGGACGTGACCCACTATCTGACCGAGCAGGATGACGACTCGGTGCGCGAATATTACCGGCTGGACACCCTGCTGCGCTCGGTATCGGCGCGCGAGGCTTACCACACCATCTACAAACAGGAGCTGGCCAGTGCCAGCGTCAATGAGATGCTGATCCTGCGGGAAGAGAGCCCGCGATCCTTACGATCCTGCATTGATGAAATTTCCAACCAGCTAAACTTGATCGGTGGCAGCGGTGAAAATCGCCCGCGTCTGCTGGTGACGGTGCTGGATGCAGAGCTGCGCTTCACCTCGTACGACTCGCTGATAAAAGAGGGGATCCACAGCTGGCTGCAGGATTTCCTTGGCGACCTTGGCAACATTGCCGTGAGCATTCAACAGACTTACCTGGAGGCTAAATGAAACTGGATATCGCCCATAAGACCCTTTTCAGTTATCAGAGTCTGGTGAAGCAAAGCACCCAGTATCTGCGCCTAACGCCGCAGAATTCGGTCCATCAGAACATTATTTCCTGGGAATTGATCCTGCCCGAGCAGGCGATCTGTACTACCGATACCTACGGCAACGTGCTGCACGTGCTGACGCTGGATACGCCGCACCAGTCGATTGAGATTGAAGCGCGCGGCATGGTGGAAATCCTCGATGATGGCGACATGGCGCCGGATCCGGACAGCTGTCTGTCGCCGTTAGTGTTCCTGCGCGTGACGCCGTTAACTCAGCCTGATGCGGCAATCCGCGACTTTGCCCTGCGCTATTTCCGTCCGGAAGCGCCAATGGCCAGCCTGGACCGGTTGATGGACGAGTTATTACTGAAAATGCCTTATCAGCCGGGTAGCACGATTGTTACTGATAACGCCGCGAAAGTATTTGCCGCGGGCACCGGGGTTTGCCAGGATCACAGCCACGTGTTTCTGGCCTGCTGTCGCAGCCTGCATATCCCCGCTCGCTATGTAAGCGGATACCTTTATACTGACACCGTTGAACATGTGGCTACGCACGCCTGGGTTGAGGCCTGGGTGGACGGCAGCTGGCACAGCTTTGATATCACCAATAATACCCGCAGCACGCGCCAGCATCTCAAGCTGGCGGTGGGCGTAGATTATATGGATGCCTGCCCGGTACGGGGCATGAGGCTGGGCGGCGGGAGCGAAGACATGTTAGCGGTGGCTGCGGTGCAACTGGTGAATTCGCAGCAGTAATTAATGACTCGGGCAAACTATGACTTACTGTGTGGCAATGCGTTTATCGTCAGGGATGATTTTTGTTTCGGACTCCCGAACCAATGCGGGGGTCGATCATATTTCGTCCTTCCGTAAGCTTCATGTTTTCCAACAGGACGATGAGCGCACGCTGGTCCTGCAAAGTGCCGGCAACCTGGCCACCACGCAAAGTGCCCTCAGCCTGTTAAGGCGCGGGTGCGAAGACGCGAAAAAGCCCAACCTGATGAGCTGTAGCAACATGTACGATGTGGCGCTGCTGGTGGGCGATACGCTGCGTGAAGTCATCAAACGGGACGGAGAAGAGTTTGGCGGCACGCTGATGTTGGGCGGCCAGATCAAAGGCGAAGAGCCGCGGCTGTTCCAGATCTACCCGCAGGGCAATTTCATCGAGTCGAGCACCGACACGCCGTATTTCCAGATTGGTGAAAGCAAGTACGGCAAACCGATTATCGACCGCGTGCTGCGCTTTGATACGCCGCTGGACCAGGCGATGCAGTGCGCGCTGATCTCGATGGACTCTACGCTGGCCAGTAATATCTCGGTCGGACTGCCGCTGGACGTGATGATTTATCCCACCGACAGTTACAGCATCGCGCAACAGTATCACCTGACCGAAAAGCATCCCTACTACTCACAAATCCGCCAGCTGTGGAGCGCCGGTCTGCTCAGCGTCTTCGCTCAGTTGCCGCCTTTAGAGCTGGATGAATAGCCTCGCCTGATCTCGATTTTAAGTCTGCTTTTAGTTGGCCGGGTTTATCTCAAACCGGCCAACTAATGACGCCGGTTTTACGGCAACAGATAACCCGCTTGGATAATATCCTTAATAAATCCGTTAATAATTCCACACCGGCAAGATGCTTAATATTTTTCCTAACCTGTTGTAAGTAATGGACTACGGCGATTTTTTCTTGGTCTGCGTCTGGCATCGTGAGATGATAGTTTGCATCAATTATCTTTAAGCATCAGGGATTGGGCATCATGTCTTCCACCTCTCCGCAGTGCATTTTCACCGAAGGTCAGCTTGACCTGCCGCCAGGTTATGAAGATCGCACCCTCAACGTTTTCAAACCCCTCGATCCTGCAGGCGCAGTCATTACTATTGCCCGCGATGCGCTGAATGAAGGCGAAATGCTGGGGGCATATATAGACCGTCAGCTGCAGCAACTGAATCAAGTCCTGAAGGGCTGGAAGCTGGAAAGCCGTCAACCGGCGACGCTGGGGCAACCTGCGTTGCCGGGCGAGAGCATCCACGCCAGCTATCTGCGGGAAGGTAAACGCATCGCTCAGCAGCAAGCCGTTTTCGCGGTTGACGACAGATTGGTACTGGTTATCACTCAAAGCAAAACCGCCGTGCTGGATAACGGCGATATGGCGACCTTCAGCTCTCTACTGGAAAGCTACGTCGCCCGTTAATAAGGACATTTCACATGCTTGAAGCTGCGCGTGTTGGCGATGATATCGGCCATTCCCATGCTCTTGCCGGGATGATTGCCGGAACAGTCGTGGGCGGACTGCTGTGCGCGATGGGGGGCATCGCCGCCGGAGCATTGATGGTGGCAGGGCTGGCTTCTTCCTATCTCGGTGTCGGTCTGCTGTTAGTCGGCGCCAGTCTGGCAGTGGGCTATGCGACGGGAGAACTGGCAACCGCTGCCCGCGATGGCATTGCCGCAGCCGGCGCAGCTGGCATGTCCGCGAACGGCAAGATCCTGACGGGGTCACATAACGTCTTTATCAACGGCAAGCCCGCGGCAATCGCCACCCTCAGCCAGGCAGGCTGTGCCAATGACGGCCCTTCGATGCAGGTGGCACAGGGCTCTGCCAGCGTCTTTATCAATGGTTTTCCTGCTGCGCGTATCGGTGACGCCACCAATTGTGATGCCAAAGTGTTGACGGGGTCGTCCAACGTGTTTATTGGCGGGGCCCGCCAGACCACCCTACCCATCACGCCGGAAGTGGCCGACTGGATGTATAAAGCCTCGGATCTGACGCTGCTGTTCACCGGCCTGGTGGGTGGCTGGGGCGGTGCAGCTGGTAAGGTTGGCGCGTTGAGTAAACTGCTCGCTAAACTTCCCGGCATCAATAAACTCGCCCGCATTACCTGTCGCGCGGGGGCACTGATGACCGGCGCGGCGGCGGCAGGCATTATTGCCCGCCCGGTGGATCTTATCAGCGGTCAAAAATTCCTCGACGGCGATGATGAGCTGGATTTCACGCTTCCCTCCCGTCTGCCCGTGCTTTGGCAGCGCTACTGGCGAAGCGGCAATCCTGCAGAGAGTGTGCTGGGTCGCGGCTGGAGCCTGTTCTGGGAAACCCGTCTGGCACGCTATCAGGATGGGCTGGTCTGGCGCGCGCCGTCCGGCGACTACGTCTCTTTCCCCGACGTCCCCAAAGGCCGTAAAACCTGGTGCGATAGCGAGAAGTGCTGGCTGGAGCACCATAGCGATGACAGCTGGTCGGTGTTTGATGTCAGCGGCGAGCGTCTGCATTACGGCAGTCTGGACGAGGCGATGCCCGGCCTGTTAACCGCCATGGCTGACCTTACCGGCAATACCATCACCTTCCATTATCAGCATGATGGTCTGCTGCATGAACTGATCGACAGTGCCGGGCAGCGGGTCATCTGCCGTTACGACCCTGCGCGAAAGCGGCTGCTGGAAGCCCGACTTGATGATGCAGTCACGCTGGTTAGCTACGAATATGATGATGAAGGTCAGCTGGTCAGGGTTAAAAACCGGGGCGGTAGCGTGGTGCGACGCTTCAGCTGGCACGACGGGCTGATGAGCAGCCATGAAGATGCTAACGGCCTGCTGAACGAATACCTGTGGCGCGAAATTGCGGGGTTGCCGCGCGTGGTGGCTTACCGCAACAGCGCGGGAGAAAGGCTGGACTTCAGTTACGATTTTGAAAACGGCACCCGCCGGGCAGTGCGTGAAGACGGCTGCACCGCTCACTGGGTTTGTGAGGATGATGACAGCGTGGCCGCGTTTACCGATTGGGACGGCCGCCGTTACAGCTTTATCTATCAGAAGGGGGAGCTGTGTTGCGTCCTGTTGCCGGGCGGCGCACAGCGCAGCTGTCAGTGGGACCGCCATGGCCGTCTGCTCAGTGAGAAAGATGAACTGGGTCGCAGGACGGAATATCGCTGGTCACGGCTGTCGACCAATCTTGTTGAAATCGCCTGGCCCGACGGCGTCCGCGAGCGCAGTGATTTTGACCCGGCAGGTCGGTTGATCGCTGAGACCGATGCCGCAGGCAACATCACCCGCTGGCATTATCCGGACGCTGAAGAGAGCCTGCCGGACAGGATAACCGACGCCAGCGGCGGCGAAGTCAGTCTGCAGTGGAACCATCAGGGACTGCTGACGCAGCGTACTGACTGTTCTGGCAGCATCACGCGCTGGCAGTACGATTCCTTTGGCCAGCCCAAAGCCATGATCGATGCGCAGGGCAATATCACCCGCTGGCACTGGCTTGCCGTCGGGCAGCTTAGCGAAGTGGAACACCCGGACGGCACGACGGAACGCTTTAGCTGGAACGAACGCAATCAGCTGGCGGCGTGGCATGATCCGCTGGAGAGCCTCACTCGCTGGCAGTACAACGCCCTGGGCCAGCCGCTGAGCCAGACCGACCGCCTGAACCGCACGCGGCGCTGGCATTATGACGTGCGCGGACGGTTAACCGAGCTGGATAACGGCAACGGAGGACGCTATCGTTTTGAGCACGATCCGACGGGACGCCTGACGCGCGAAGTTCGCCCGGATGAGACCTCCCGTCAGTTTGACTATGACGAGGCTGGCTACCTTGCCACCGTGGCGGAGACCGCGCGGGAAGCGGCTGATGGCGGCATTGCCCGCCGCAGCCAGATGTTCCGACACGATGCCGCCGGACAGCTCCTCTGGCGCGCTAACATCAGTGCTGAATGGGATTACTGCTATGACCTGCGCGGCAGGTTGACAAGGCTGCAGCGCACGCCAACAGAGTCAGGACGAGCGCTGGGCATTGAAGAAGACAGCCTGCAGTTCAGCTATAACGCGCTGGGGCAGCTGGAAGAAGAGTCCGGGGTGAACGGCACGCTGCGTTATACCCGGGATGCGCAGGGCAATCTGACCCATCTGGCCCTGCCTGGCGATGATGAACTCCGCTGGCTGCATTACGGTTCCGGCCACGTCAGCGCGATCGGTTTCAACCGCCAGACGGTCAGCGAATTCACCCGCGACAGCCTGCACCGCGAGGTATCACGCACCCAGGGAACCCGCCTGCAGACGCGAAGCTACGACGCGCTCGGCCGCCGCACGCAACAGCAAAGCCAGCTGAGCGGTGAATTTGTTTCACCACAGAGTACGCTGCTGGCCCGCGCTTTCCGCTATACCGCAAGGGGCGAACTGGCCGGCGTCAGCGACACGCTAAGAGGCGATATCCATTACGGCTACGATGCTGAAGGCCGGCTGCTGAGCCATGCAGAATCGCGCAGTCGCCGGGCCGCCAACGAACTGCGTTATGACAATGCCGACAACCTGCTGGCAGAGGGCAATGGCCCGCTTCCCGATAACTGGGGAGGCTGGAATGATGATCCAGTTTACGGCCAGCGTCAGAGCCACGGTAGCCAGGACACGGACGCCATTGCGGATAACCGCCTCAGCGTCTGGCGAAACCTGTTTTACAAATACGATGGCTGGGGCAACCTGATCAGCCGCCGCAACGGCGCGGACGAACAGCACTACCGTTACGATGCAGATAACCGCCTGATTAAGGCCAGCGGCACCGGCCCGGAAGGCCGGTTTGAGGCCCACTATCATTACGATGCGCTGGGTCGCCGTACCTGCAAAGCGGTTCGCCTCCATGACAAAACCGTTGCCACGCGCTTCCTGTGGCAGGGTTACCGTCTGCTGCAGGAACAAAAGCAGAATGGCGCACGGCAGACTTACCTTTATGATCCGAACGATATCTGGAGCCCGCTGGCGAGACTGGATCAGCCTGTCGCCGGAACAGCAGCAGACATCTTCTGGTTTAACACCGATCTGAACGGCGCGCCGCTGGAGGTAACGGACGAAGAAGGACATCTGCGCTGGGCTGGCCATTACGGCACGTTTGGGGAGGTCAAATACCAGACCACCCGCAGTTTCGACGTCCGTCAGGATCGCTCCCTTACTGAGCAACCCCTGCGTTACGCAGGGCAGTACGCTGACAAAGAAACCGGGCTGCACTATAATTTATTCCGCTATTACGATCCCGGTGTAGGACGGTTTACTGTTCAGGATCCGATAGGGCTGGCGGGTGGTGATAACCTGTATGCGTATGCGCCTAATCCTTTGAGTTGGATCGATCCGTTGGGACTTACTAAATGTAATTCTCAATTCAATTCTAGGAAAGAAGCCTTCAGAGCAGCGAAAAGAGATGCAGGAATACCAATGACTCAACAACCAGATAGGATATTTAATCCTAAAACTGGTTTTCATGGAGATCATAGGAATGTACGAATGACTGACTCAAATAATAATCCTATTTCAGATAAGAGTGGAAATCAGATCTGGACTAGGGAATATCAATTTACAAAAACTGATGGAAATAAAATTATTATTCAGGATCATTCTGCGGGACATAGCTATCCAGGAGGGATCGGAAACCAAGGCCGTCATTTGAACGTAAGGCCTATTGAAAACATTCGAACAGGATTTGTTTCAGGTACGTTTGATCATTATGAATTTTGAGGGGGTTAATGTGTATTGGAATGATCTTGATGGTAGTTATATGATTAATAATGTTTTTTCTAAGCCTGTAGAAATTAATGAAATCGATGTTTTTGACGTAAAAATAGATCGTGAAGGTGCTGCTGTAATAATATCTTTCGACTTAATTGATGAATTGCCAGACAATCCTCCAGTTAAATGGGTCAAAGGTTATAATAGATGTCGATGTGGTATAAATTGCGGTGGCGTTAGCACAATCAAGTTAGATGGGATGTCTACTAACATGCAGGCTAAAATTAAAATAGAGAAAAATGATGGGTATAGCGAGGTTTTAATTAATGGGCCTAGTATTTTTTTGCACCTAAAGTGTATTCATATTCAGTTTATGGGGCCGTCAGTATATATTAGTAATTAAAGTTAAAGCCGGAAGCGATCCCAATGATCCTTCTGGCTTTTACCTCCAGCCGCCCGTCACGCAAGTATGGCGAGCCAGCTCCAGCTGCTTCGCCTTTAGCGGCTGTTCCATCATCCGCAGTTGCCCCGCAATATTCTCATGCACTCACCTCACTGAATTAACCCCTCCCTCGCTCGCCCCACACGCCGTTCCTTGATCCTTCTCGGTCGCCAACCGCAGCAGCATGCGGTGGCCGATATCATTATCCCAGTTAAAGCTGTTCTGTAGCACCACGATGGCGGTGCGGTGTTTGATGTCCATACCGATATAGCTGGCGTAGCCGCCGATAAAGCCGGACTGATAGAGAATGCTTTGACCGTCAATATTGTTGCTCAGCCAGGCTAACGCGGAAGAGTCATATTTCGGCTCTTTAAAGCGAATGGTGGTGGCATCATCAAATGCCGCGTCCAGCGCCGGATCGCCGCTGCCGTTCATATGCGCATTCAGATAGGTTAACAGGTCGTTGGCGCTGGACCACAGCGAGGCGGCTCCCACCATATTGCCGGCAAAATGCCACTCCGGCACCACTTCCCCCCGACGAACAAATTTAGGCTGATCGCCCGCATGTCCGCGGGCGCGAAGCATATAGCCCGGCAATGTCTCAGGCTGATAGCCGGTATGGCGCAGGCCCAGTGGCGCGATAATCTGCTGGCTGGCGATCTGCTGCGGCGACTGGCCGCTGTGTCGGGTGATCACGTAATCCAGAATCGAATAGCCGAGGTTGGAGTAGATCACCGAACGGTGGGCCGGCGCGGAAAAATCGCGCAGGTAACTAACAAACTCGCCCTGATCCAGGTCGTCATAGAAAGGATTGCCGGTAAACAGATAGTCGGTCAGCTTGCCGAGCATATGCAGCGTGGTCATCTGGCGCGGCAGGCCGGAAGTGTGGGTCGCCAGTTCCATCAGGGTGATCCTGCTGGCATCCGGGCTGAGCGCCACCTCGTTGCCCAGCATCTCCCGCAGCGTGCTGTCCCAGCGCAGTTTGCCCTGCTGCACCAGCAGCGCCGCACTCTCTGCGGTAAAGCCTTTGGTCACCGAGCCCACCGCAAACAGCGTATCGCCGGTCAGCGGGATCTGCCGGTCGGTGTCGGTAAAGCCGTAGCTGAACACCTGGCGTTTGCCGCCATGCAACAGCGCAACCACCACGCCGGGCGTGCGGTGCGCGTCGATCAAAGGTTTGGCCAGCGCATCAATCTGCTGTTTTACCGGCACATGGCAGCTTGCCAGCAGGCTGGCTTCCGGGGAGGTATCAATGCTGTTGCTGGACAGCGAGGCGCAGCCGCTCAATAGCAGGCATGCGGACAGCAACAGGGAGGTCAGGTTATTCATTGCGATAGGCCGTACTGATGATTTTGACTGCCGCGAAATTTTTAACTTTATCAGTAAGGCATCGGCGGGACGATCGTCGCCAGATTTCCATTAGTGCCAAAGATTTACGTTTGCTGGTAAGTAAAATAATCAATAAAAATAATAAGTTATGATTTGTTATAGTGTAACCTGGTGACATTGTGAACGGCAAGCGCTAAGCCCGTTTATCATCCAGTTCTGAATAATTACGCGAGGAGAACCTGCCAGGCGGATCGGGGAAGGGGGTTAAAATCCTTAATTAACAAGGCGTCCAGCATCGGGCGGTTGGCGACATCGGTCACCACCTGAGTCAGTCCCTCGCGCAGCGCGGCGAGGGTTTCAGCGGATGTGCGGGCGGAAGTGATTACCGGTAAGCCTGGTACGCTCGCCGTTTGGTCAATAATCTTTAACCCACGCAGCTCTTCCGGGAAATCCCGCTGAAGCAGTGCCCAGCTGATACAGTCGATGGCGGCAATATCGGCTTGCCCACGGCGAACTAACGCCACGGAACGTCGATGGCCGCCGGAGGCAACGGTGTCAGAAAAAATCGCCGGGCCGCCGGTCATTTTCATCACGCTGTGGTAGCCCGACTGGGAATCTTCGCTGTTAAAGGCCAGCCTGCGGCCGGCAAAATCAGCCAGCGCCTGACCCGATTCCTCTTCCCGCACCACCAGCCAACTGGCGTAATTCGGGCCATTGCAACCGGCCGCCGAGTAGCAAAACGCCCCAACCACCTGAACGTCCGGCAGCAGGGTGACCAGCGGATAGCCGCAGGTCTGGCTCAGCAGCAGATCGTCACGTTGCCAGTGAGGCAACAAGGGATCCGGCCAGCTCAGGGCGGTGGGCGTCGTGAGCGACGGCAGAGTGTTCCTCAGCGTCTGCCAGAAGGCTTCCACATGCTGGGGCGTGAAGGGGTACATTGGCAGTGAGGCAATCATCTGTGCTTTTTGCTCCATCGGCAAACGGGTGGACAGTCACCGCGATCGGGGTAATTAACGCGGGCAGCCACGCGCGGTAACCGTCCACCACAAAGCCTTCGCTGCGCTGCTGGTACGCCGCTTTATCGGCCAGATAAACCTCGCGCAGGCCATACCACGGCAGGCCCGGCAGATCGTGATGTACCAAATGATAGTTCAGATTCAAAAACAGCAGTCGCCAGAACGGCCCCGCCTCGTTGAGCACCGAACGTGCCTGGGGATTCTCTTCCGCCCGGTGCTCGTAAAAGGAGCGGATTTTGGTCAGGCTCAGGCTGAAATAGCTCACGGCGAACAGGTAGTAGCCGGTTGCAATACCGTGCCGTTCCAGCCAGTAAAAAACGCCGGCCAGCAGCAGCCCGTGGTTTAGCCACATCAGCATTTCGCGCCAGTCACCGGCGAGTATTTTGCGCACGGCATCCTGCGCGGTGCCAACGATATCCAGCAGCGGGCCCAGCACCACCCGGCCGCTTAAGGTGTTGCGCACCGCCGCCAGCAGCGGAAACAGGCGCGGATAGCGTTGCCAGTGGGCCGCACTGTAATAGTAGGTTTCGGGATCCTCTTCCGGCAGCGTCAGGAACTCATTGCGGTGATGTTTCAGGTGCGAATCGCGATACAGCCGGTAGGGATACCAGACGGCCAGCGGCAGTTGTGCCAGCAGCTGATTCACCCGCGCCCACCGGGTGGGGTGGCCGTGAATACATTCATGTTGCAGCGACATATACCAGGTGGTCAGCAGCACCAGCAGCGGCGTGCCGATCCACGGCGTTAACGCCTGCCAGTTCGCCACCACGCCAAACCAGCCGGCATACACGGTGACGATCACCGCCCAAGTGGGCAGTTCGCTTTGCCACAACCAGTGGGCTTCACGCCGTTTAATGGCGCGGCGCTGTGACGCATGCAGGTAATCAGCCATAACTCTCTCCTGAAACAGAGCGTTCAGTATGCCGTGGCTGAAAATCGCGCGGAAATAGTGAAAACGTATGAAGTTATGCGCTTAATGGCAATGCTGGCGGCGTGCGGCCAGCGAGGAATACCGACCGCCGCTGCAGGCTTCTTTTTGTCGTCATTTATTCGCCATGAAAGCGTCATTCAGGCTCTTTACTGTCGCGGTAAACCGCCTGGAGAGATGCCTGTGTTTACTATTGAATCCGTATTAGACGACCTCTGCCCACAGCGAAATACCCCCGGCTGGCAAAAATCCCTGCTCAGGATCCTGCTGCGCGAAAAAGAGTTTCAGCAGTTCAATCAGAAATACCGCCACCTCAAAGGGCTGGATATGGCGGAACAGGTACTCGATTACTTCGATATCCGCTGCGAACTGAGCGAGCGCGATTTGGAGCAGATCCCGAGTCAGGGGCCGGTAGTGATTGTCGCCAACCATCCGCTGGGCACGCTGGATGGCCTGGCCCTGTTACACGCGGTTTCGCAGGTGCGCCGCGATGTAAAAATTGTCACCAACCGGCTGCTGAACTGCCTGGAGTCGCTGAGCAGCCTGATGCTGCCGGTCGACAATATGGGCAACCGCACCAACCGCCAGCAGCTGGCGCAGATGCATGAGCAGCTGGAAAATCAGGGCGTGCTGATCTTCTTCCCGGCAGGCGAAGTCTCGCGGTTTGGCAGCAAAGGAGTAAAGGACGGCAAATGGAACCACGGCTTTGTGCGGCTGGCCGCCCGTTTCCGCGCGCCGATCGTGCCGATCCATGTCAGCGGGCGCAATACCTCGCTGTTCTATCTCACCTCGATTGTCTACCAGCCGCTGTCGATGCTGTTACTGGTGC
Organism: Erwinia billingiae Eb661; assembly: GCF_000196615.1. Classification (NCBI taxonomy): domain Bacteria; kingdom Pseudomonadati; phylum Pseudomonadota; class Gammaproteobacteria; order Enterobacterales; family Erwiniaceae; genus Erwinia; species Erwinia billingiae. The sequence continues at coordinate 4,227,180 of NC_014306.1, read as the reverse complement.
GCGAGATGTTCAAAAACCGCGGCGCACGGCTCAAGCTGACCATCGGCGCGCGCATTCCTTATGCCCACTGGCATGACGGCCACACGCCGGCCAAAGAGCTGGCAAAGCGCTTCCGTCGTCATCTGTACCGCACCGCGCAGGGGAAATCCGGTCTGTTCCAGACCGAACCGGCCATTGCCCGCGCAGAAGATCGTGCGGTGCTGAAGCGCGCGCTGTCAGGCTGTGAAGTGCTGGGCCAGACGGCGGATGGCAAAATGATTTACCTGTGGCGGCGTAACGGCGAAGACTATGTGCCAATCCTGCGTGAGCTGGGCAGGCTGCGGGAAATCGCTTTCCGTGCGGTGGGTGAAGGCAGCGGCAAACGACGCGATCTCGATGACTACGACGACGACTATTACCATCTGATTTTGTGGGATGACGAGGCGCTGGATATTGTTGGCGCCTACCGTTTTCTGCCCACCGCCGAACAGCTGACGCAGAAAGGGCTGGAAGGGATCTACAGCCACAGCCTGTTCCATTACGATCACCGGATGAACGACGTGCTGATGCAGGGCATCGAGCTGGGCCGCAGCTTTATTCAACCGGCGTACTGGGGCAAACGCGGGCTGGATTATCTCTGGCTGGGCATCGGCGCTTACCTGGCGAAATACCCGCAGTACCGCTACCTGTTTGGCCCGGTGTCCATCTCTGGCGGGCTGCCGCTGCCCGCGCGCGATCTGCTGGTGGCCTTCTATCGCCTCTATTTTGCCCCCGCGCTGCCGCTGGCCACGTCACGCCGACCCTATCCGGCTTCGCTGCCCGACGTGCTGGCGCAGTTCAGCGGCGAGGATTATCAGCAGGATCTGAAAACCCTGAAGCGGATGCTGAACAACCTCGGCACCAGCATTCCGCCGTTGTATAAGCAGTACTCCGAGCTGTGCGAACCGGGCGGCGTGCAGTTTATCGATTTTGGCAGCGACCCGGATTTCAATCACTGCATTGATGGCCTGGTGGTGGTGGACTTGATGCAACTGAAATCCACCCGCTTCGATCGCTATATCGCCGTGCATCACTCCTGAATCGCGAGGCCGAACGGCGCGGTTCACTGTAAACATTTATTTCACATTCCATTAACTTATTGATAAATATTTTGCATGGATAGCGCGCGAATCAAACGCATGCTTCTGCGAAAACGTCATTCCAAAGCAGGGAATATTGCCTGGCGATAGAAGGGCTAATTTGGTTTAAGTGCGGTTGAACTAACGATAAAAAATTCTGCATAACGGTGGCTTACATTTGGTAAGGGTATTCCGCCGTGGGTGAGTGGCGCAGGGCATTACTGTGGTTAGTCTTATCTTTCGCTGGGACTAAAAAGGTCATCGGCTAATAAGATCCTACACAAGGAAGCTCATCATGAACCCCATTACTCGTCGCAGTTTTATGGCATTTGCTGCTGGTGGCACCGTCGCGTTAGCGGCTGGAAAGGTGCACGCTCACGATCAACCGGTGGCGCAACCCTTCACCGGTAAAACCGGCGGGAGCGATCCTGGCCCGAACGATCCGATCCGCATGGGTGAAAATCCCGATATCGTTAATCCTCCGCCGACCGACAGCGGCACCCTGCCTAACCTGCGCTTCTCCTTTAGCGACTCGCACGTCCGCAAGGGCACCGGCGGCTGGACCCGCCAGGTCACGGAACGTGAACTGGGGATTTCCACCACCATCGCCGGCGTGGATATGCGCCTGAACAGAGGCGGCATTCGCGAGCTGCACTGGCACAAAGAGGGAGAATGGTCGTACATGCTGTATGGCTCAGCGCGCATCACCGCGCTGGATACCGACGGCAACTGGTTTGTTGATGACGTGAACGTCGGCGATCTGTGGTACTTCCCGCCTGGCGTGCCGCACTCGATCCAGGGGCTCGGGCCGGACGGCTGCGAGTTTCTGCTGGCGTTCGACAACGGCGGCTTTGATGAAGACAGTACCTTCCTGCTGAGCGACTGGTTTAAGCACGTTCCGCCGGAGATCCTGGCGAAGAACTTTGGCGTCCCGGCGGAAACCTTTAGCAAGCTGCCTTCGCCCTCCGATGAATATATCTTTGCCGGCAAGGTGCCCGGCGCACTGAATGCCGATGCGATCGGCGGCGCAACCCGCTCCAGCATTGCTTTCAGTCACAGGATGCTGGCGCAGGATCCGATTACATTGAAAGGCGGCACGGTGCGCATCACCGACTCCTCCTCCTTTAAAGTGTCGAAAACCATCGCCGCCGCGCTTGTGGAGCTGCAACCCGGCGCGATGCGTGAGCTGCACTGGCATCCGAACAATGATGAGTGGCAATACTATCTGGAAGGCGAAGGCCGGATGGGGGTATTTGCCTCGTCCGGCCAGGCGCGCACCTTTGACTTTCGCGCGGGCGACGTCGGCTACGTGCCTTTTGCCATGGGGCATTACATCGAAAACACCGGCGATAAGCCGCTGCGTTTCCTTGAGCTGTTTAAAAGCAGCTACTACGCCGATATTTCCCTCAATCAGTGGCTGGCCTCAACGCCGCCGGAACTGGTGAAACAGCATTTGCATCTGGATGACCGCTTTATGCACGCGCTGGATAAAACCAAAAAACCGATCGTAAGCTAGTCATCACCGCAGCGGGCGGCGTCCGGTTTCGCCCGCGTTTCCCCCCCGCAACGGGCGCAAATGGTAACAGAATATGCCTTGCAACATTTCTGTCATAATTGTCTTCTAGTCTGCTCTCCAGGCAGTTAACACCTTCAATTTCATAAGGAACGGCAATGCGCTATCGTTACTCTCTGCTGGCAGGCGCACTGGTGCTCAGCCAGTTGGCCCAGGCGAAACCGGCAACACTGACCTTCGAACATATCCGCGCCATCGCCGACACCACCACACCCGCCAGCGACAGCCCGCAGTTTGTCGCCTTTGATGCGGCAATCCAGCAGTCGCTGATCGCCGCGCTGAAAGGGGATGCCGCCACCCTGACGCGTGACCAGCTGGACGACACCAAACAGAGCAAAATGCTGGCAGATAAAAAGTGGCTGAAAGAGAGTGGCTACGACTTCCAGAAGAAAGCCAATCAGCAGGCGGGTATCCAGCTGTTAACCGCGTTCCCGGCATTGCCGAAAAGCACCATTGCCGCCAGCCTGAAAACCGTGGAGAACGTTAACCTGAATGCCAGCCAGGGCCAGCGCACGCAGGCATTGATCGACGCCGAAGGCCAGGATCATCTGTTCTTCCTGGCGGATGCGCTGGGACCGAAACTGGGCCAGGCCTTCCTGAACGCTTACAACAAAGGCGAGATCGGCAAAGCCGCCGCGTTGATCAAAGCCAGCGAAGTCAGCACCAGCGCCGCTAAAAAACAGTTCAACAATCCGCGTCCGTTCCTGATCGACGGCAACAGCATTCACTTTGTGCCGGACACGGCGGTGGTGAAGGACAACAAACCTTACAGCGCCACCGAAGGATCCTATCCGAGCGGCCACACCAATACCGCCTATACCGATGCCTTACTGCTGGGCGAAATGCTGCCAGAGCGGTTTGTGCCGCTGGTGGATCGTGCGGCCCGCTATGGCTATTCGCGCATGGTGCTGGGCGTGCATTACCCGATCGACCTAATCGGATCGCGGATGGTGGCGCAGCGAAACGTGGCCCATTATCTCAATGATGCGAAGTATCGCGGCCTGTTTATTGAGGCACGCGATCAGCTGCGTCACGCGCTGGAGAAGGAGTGCGGCACCTCACTGGAGGTCTGTGCTAAACCGGCTGGCGAAGCCGATCCCTATACCGCGCCTGAGATGAAAACCTTCTACCGCTTCACCATGACCTACAACCTGCCACAGCAGAAAGTGAAGGCCTCGCCGGTGGTGGTGCCAGAAGGGGCGGAAGTGCTGCTGAAAGGGCCCTTGCCCGATCTGACCGATGCCCAGCGTCGTCAGCTGATGGTGTCTACCGCGCTTGCGGGCGGCTATCCGCTTTCCGGCAACACGCCAGAGCAGAACTTCTGGCAGCGCCTGAACCTGCAGGACGCGGTGGCTGCCGCGCACCGCTAGCCGTCAGTCAGAAAGCAGAAGGGGCAACCGTGGTTGCCCCTTTTTACTTTACGCCGCCAGGAAACTAGCCCTGGGTCGGCATGCCCGGCCAGACGCCCGGCCCGATCGGCAGGCCCAGCGCGTACCACGCCAGCAGCAGCAGGAACCACACGCTAAAGAACACCAGCGGATAGGGCATGATCAGCATGTAGTAGGTGCCCAGCTGCGCGTCTTTGCGGTAGCGCTGCAGGAAGCCGAGGAACAGCGGCAGGAACGGCGACATCGGGGCCAGCGGCAGCACCGACGAGTCGGCAATGCGGAAAATCATCTGGGCGAACGCCGGATGGAAGCCCAGCAGCATAAACATCGGCACAAAGATCGGTGCCAGAATCGACCAGATCGCCGAGCCGCTGGCGATAAACATGCACAGGAACGCCGACAGGAACATCAGCCCGATAAAGGCCGGCGCACCGGTCATCCCGGCGGACTCCAGAATATCGGTCAGCCCCACCGCCATAAACTTGCCCATGTTGCTCCAGTTAAAGAACGCCACGAACTGTGACAGCGGGAACACCATCACGATAAAGCCCGCCATGCTTTTCATCGGTTCGATCAGCTGCTGCGGAATATCGTCCGGGCGCTGGATCTGTTTGGTCACCACACCGTAGGTAATCGCCACTACAAAAAAGAACAGAATGATCAGCGGCACGATGCCCTGAATAAACGGCGACGGGATGATTGAGCCGGTGCCCGGCTGACGCAGCGGCGAGCCTTCCGGCACCACCAGCAGCGCCACCAGCGCAACAAAAATCAGCCCGGCGATGCCGCTCATCATCAGCCCGCGATTCTGACTCGGCGTCAGCGTGGCCAGCTGCTCATTGCTGTTGCCTTTCCATGCCGGCAGGCGCGGTTCAACAAACTTATCGGTCAGCAGACCGCCGGCAAAGGTCAGCACCACCACCGATGAGGCCATAAAGAACCAGTTATCGACCACGCTGACGTGCACCGTATCACTGACCGCTTTGGCCGCTTCGGTGCTGATGCCGGAGAGCAACACGTCGGTGGTGACAATCAACAGGTTGGCGGTAAAGCCGGAGGCTACACCGGCAATGGCGGCCAGCAGGCCAGCCACCGGATGACGACCCACCGCGATAAACATCAGTGCGCCCAGCGGCGGCATTACCACCAGCGCGGCATCGGAAGAGATATGGCTGAAGAAGGCGATAAACAGCACCATATAGCTGGCATACCGGGCGCTGACAAACGACGCCATCTTATGCATCAGCGCCTGCAACAGGCCGACTTTTTCCGCCAGCCCGGCACCGATCATCAGCGCCAGAATCGATCCCAGTGGTGCAAAGCCGCTGAAGTTTTTGATGATGTTCGGCAGGATCCACTGGATCCCCGCAACGCTCAGCAGGTTCTTAACGTGGATGATCTCGCCGTTGGCCGGGTTCTTCACCGACACGCCCAGCCAGGAGATCGCTGCGGTCGACACCATCAGCACCACGATCAGGTAAACGAACAGCAGGAAGGGATTCGGGATCTTATTGCCGACCCGCTCAATCCAGTAAAAAATCTTGCCTGGGCTTTTCCCCGGGCTGGTTGCTTCACTCATGCTTTACCCTCGGTCTTGGTTGTGTTTGCTTATGCTTATAATTTTTGGGCTGGGATCGAGCCCAGCCTCAGGGTCGGACGGTGGAACTAAGCCAGGGGTGAGGGTTTCACACCCGCCGGGATCGGACAGTGATAAGGCTGTTGTTCGCGCACCTGGCGGAACTCCTGTTGTGCGTTTTCCAGCAGCGCGCTATCGCTGAGCAACGCAATCGCGGTGGCGGCCAGGGTTTTACCTGCAAGACACATGCCTTTATGGGCAATCGGCGTGCGGCCTTGCGCCACCAGCTGCCAGGTGTGCAGCGGCGTACCCAGCGCAAAACAGGGGGTGAAGCACTGCGCGGTTGGCGCAATCCAGCTGACGTCACCGACATCGGTTGAGCCGTACATCACCTCGTCGGATTCACAGTAGGGCGCCACCTCGTCCATCAGCTGCTTGTCACCCAGCGCCGCCACCCAGGCCTTGCCTGCCGCGCCGCCGGTACGGGCGATGTTCAGCTTAGCGTTCTGCAAATCCTCTTTGCTCAGCGTCTGGCGGATCTCGTGCGCGAACTGCCGCTCGCTGGCGCTGTAATCAGGAATGCCGTACTCGCACAGGTAACCGTACATCACCCTTTCCAGCGCCCGGTTGGGCACATAGTTCGAGCAGGCTTTATCAAAGCGCAGGGTCAGGGTGGTGTCGGTCATCAGCGCCGCGCCCCTGGCGATATTAATCACCCGCTGATAGATGTTTTCGGCCTGATCCAGCTCGGGCGCGCGGATCAAATAGAGCACTTCGGCATCGGCCTGCACCACATTGGGGGAGCTGCCGCCGGTATTGGTCACCGCATAGTGCAATCGGGCTTCCTGAATGATGTGCTCGCGCAGGAAGTTCGCGCCGGTGTTCATCAGCGTCACCGCATCCAGCGCGCTGCGACCGAGGTGAGGGGAGTTAGCCGCGTGGGCGGCGACCCCTTTGAAGTGGAAGGCGGCCTGGATATTGGCCAGCGTGCTGGTATTGAACATGCCGCTGAAGCCTTCCGGGTGCCAGGTCAGCGCGGCATCGACGTCATCAAACAGGCCTTCGCGCACCATAAAGGTTTTGCCGGAACCGCCTTCTTCACCCGGACAACCGTAGAAGCGCACGGTGCCCGGTAAGCCTTGCTGGGTCATCCAGGCTTTGACCGCAAAGGCACCGGCCAGCGCGGCGGTGCCCAGCAGGTTGTGACCGCAGCCGTGGCCGTTGCCATTTTCGACCAGCGGATCGGGCGTGGCGCAGCCTGACTGCTGGCTTAATCCGGCCAGCGCATCGTACTCGCCCAGCAGCGCAATCACCGGCTTGCCGCTGCCAAAGCTGGCGATAAACGCGGTGTCGATATTGCCCACGCCGCGCTCGACGGCAAAGCCTTCCTCTTCCAGCGCCGTCGCCAGCAGATCCGCGGAGAAGGTTTCGGTGAAGCGGGTTTCGGGATGATCCCAGATGGCATCGCTCAGGGCGGTGAAGCGGGACTGGTTGCTGTCGATATAGTGCGCGACAAAGGCGCTGAATTCGTCAGACATTACGCCTCCTCCCTGAAGTCCTGAATATTGAGCGCCAGCGCGGCGAGGGTTTTCACCGCCGTGGCCATCACCTGCTCGTTAAAATCAAACTTCTCGTTATGGTGCCCGGCGCTCAGTTCGGTACCGAAGATGATGTAGGAGGCCTGTCCGCCCAATTCCTTCACGCGCTCCATCATATAGGTCGCGTCTTCGGATCCGGCGGCCTGCCCGCGCTGATCGACCAGCGAGGTCAGTTCAGGAATACGGCTGGCCTGCTGGCGAATATAGTTGACCCACGGCTTGGTCGGCTTGCTGCTGCGGGCCGCACCCATCAGCGTCACCTCGTGCTGCACGCCATACATCGCTGCCGCGCCCGCCAGTGCCTGCAGGGTTTTCTGGTAGATAAAGTCGTTAATCTCGTTGGTTGCGCCACGGGTTTCCACCTTCATAAAGGCGCGATCGGCCACCACGTTGCGCCCGGTGCCGCCCTGCAGCACGCCGACGTTGATGCGCGAACTGCCGCCGCTGTGCTGCGGCAAGGTATGCAGCGCCAGCGTGGCCTGAGCCGCCGCCAGCAGGGCATTGTTCCCTTCTTCCGGCCGCGCACCCGCGTGGGAGGCGACGCCACGGAAGGTGACATCCAGCTTGGTGGTGGCCATAAAATTATCGCTGCCGCAGACCAGCTCACCGGCCGGGACGCCGGTGCCGATATGGATGGCGGTAAAGAAATCGACGTCATCCACCACGCCGGCCGCAACCATCGATTTCGCGCCGCGCGTGCCTTCTTCGGCCGGCTGGAAAATCAGCTTGATGGTGCCGCACAGCTGGGACTCAAACTGCTTCAGTACTTGAGCCAGCCCCAGGCCTATCGAGGTGTGACCATCGTGGCCACAGGCATGCATCATGCCCTCGTTGCAGGAGGCAAACCCGTCGGCGAACGGGCGGTGTTCTTCCGCCTGCAGCTCAATCACGTCCAGCGCATCCATATCCACCCGAAAAGCCATCACCGGACCTGGGCGGCCGGTGTCTAAGGTGGCGACGATGCCACAAAAGCCGCCGGAAAAATGTGACAGCCATTGCGGCAGTGCGCCCTGGCTTAGCGCCCGCTGCTCCTGCTGCGCCAGCACCTCGGCCGACGGCAGGCCCATGCGGGCGTCCGCATCGATCACCTCTCTGCCCAGCTTGAGCGGGTATCCCAGCCGGTGCAGCTCTTCGGCCACCAGGGTGGCGGTACGGAATTCTAACCAGCCGGACTCGGCATATTTATGCAGGTCGCGTCGTCGGGTTTGTAGCGTGGGGGCGATTTCACGGACGAAATCAGCAACAGCTTGTTCCATTTTCTCTTCCTCAGAATGACAGGATAAATTTTGCAGGCAGCAAAACAGGCCCGAAAATTATCAGGGACGGGTAAACAGGTGTCTGGATACTGGCGCAATAAAGCCGCGCCGGGTCAGTCAAAAAAGATGTTGCCGGGGGTACCAAATGGCCAACAGAAGGGCCGGGTGGAGAATGTGTCTTTTTTTTGACTGTACACATTGGCAGCAGGGGGAAGAAGATGCCAATATCTTTGCACTGATAAACACCGGTTATCACCCTTGTCGAGGTTTTATGCCTGCTTCCATTAAGCTTCATCAGCTGCGTGCCTTTGTCGATGTCACCCGGGCGGGCAGTATCCGTGCCGCCGCCCGCGCCTCTAATTTGTCTCAGCCGGCGTTAACTAAATCGATTCAGGAGCTGGAGGAAGTCCTTGGTGCGCGGCTGTTTATCCGCCGCAGGCAAGGGGTTGAATTGACCGATGTCGGCGATAATTTCTTTCAGCATGCCAGCCTGATCCTCGAAGAGTTACGGGTGGCGCAGGAGGATATTCAGCAGCGGCTGGGTCATGCCGGCGGGTCGGTCAACATTGGCGTGGGCGGAAGTATTGCCCGCACCATTATGCCGCAGGTGATAACTCAGTTTCATCGCCAGTTCCCCAAGGTGAAGGTCAGAATTGTTGAAGGTCAGCTGGTGTCGATGATCCCCGAACTGCGTCAGGGCGAGCTGGATTTCACCATCAATACCTATTATCAGAGCCATCTGGATAACGAGCTGAGCTACGAGCGTCTGATGGAGCGGGAATATCGGGTGGTGGTACGCAAAGGGCATCCGCTTGAACACGCCACCTCGCTGGCGGAGTTGCAAGATTGCGACTGGACGATGCCGACGCCGAAGGGCAGTTACTACCGCTTGCTGCACGAGCTGTTTACCGATATGGGCATGGCCCCGGCGATCAGCGTCACCTGCGAAACCTTTATGGCCTGCACCAGCCTGGTGGCGCAAAGTGACTTTGTCAGCATCCTCTCGCTGGATGTGATTTCCGATCCGATCCTCGGCAATCATCTGGTGGCATTAAAGATTAAGGAGCCGCTGCCCAAAGCGACCTTCTATTTAATCCAACGCAAGGACACCACGCTCACCCCGATGGGCGCGCACCTCGCCAGGCTGTTCCGGATGCATTGCCAGGGCGTCAAATTCCCGCTTGAAGAGCAGTAAGCCCCGCGATATTTCCTCCACACCTGCCATTCTGCTAAACAGGCACTGAACTTAAGCCAAACTCAGTGCCACTGTTATGCTCTAAACGCATAAACCGCACTTTTTGTAAATATCCTTATTTTTCATTTTGTTGACACGGTTATTCAGCTTTCAGATGGTCTTAAATTTACCATACCAGAAACACTTATTAACATATTTAACTTCCCGTTCACTTTTACACAATATCTTTAACGGCTATTTTATAAACGCTAAACAATTAGCACTAAAACTATTACACAAGTAACTATTGTGTCGGGGAGCACCCCGGCGCGCTTGCATTGGAAATGTCGTCATGGAAAAAAAAACAGAAGCGCAGGTGCCTTCCCGAAGGCGTTTCCTGCAGAGAACCCTGTCGCTGATCCCACTGGCAGCGGCCGGAGGAAGCAGTGTCGTTGCCCTCGCCGCGCCCGCCGCTGAAGCCAAATCTGAGGGCGTCTCCGCCCATTACGTTCCCAACTATTTCAACAACGATGAATGGCGCTTTATTCTGGCCGCCTGCGATCGCCTTATCCCGACCGACAGCAACGGCCCCGGTGCCGTCAGCGAAGGGGTTCCCGTCTATATCGATAAACAGATGGAACTGCCTTACGGTCACGGTCACCTGTGGTACATGCATCCGCCGTTTGCCAACGCTGTGCCAGAACTCGGTTACCAGTCCAGCCTGGTCCCGCGCGAAACCTATCGCCAGGGGATCAAGGCCATTAATCAGCACTGTCAGCAGCAGTTTCAAAAGGCGTTTGCCGACCTCGATAACCTGCAGCAGGAAGCGGTGCTGCACGATTTGGACGGCGGCAAGCTGACCTTTGAGAACGTGCCGGGCAAGCTGTTCTTTGAGCAACTGCTGGAAAACACCAAGGAAGGTTATCTTGCCGATCCGATGCACGGCGGCAATCAAACGCTGGCCTCCTGGAAAATGATTGGTTTCCCCGGTGCGCGCGCCGATTACCAGGATCAAATGGATCGTCCCAACCAGCCTTACCCGCTGGGACCGGTGAGTATTTCAGGCAAACGGAGCGTTTAACACATGGCAGCAATCAAAAAAGATCCCGTGGATATGGTGATCGTCGGCTTCGGCTGGACCGGATCCCTGATGGCGATGGAACTGGCCAACAGCGGGCTGAATATTCTCGCCCTTGAACGTGGCGAACAACGCGATACCTACCCTGATTTTGCTTACCCGCGCAATACCGATGAGCTGACCTACGGCATTCGCCTGAAGCTGTTCCAGAATGCCGCGCGCGAAACGGTGACGGTGCGTCATGCCACGGCGGATACCGCCATGCCGTATCGCCGCTTCGGTTCTTTCCTGCCGGGCGATGGCGTCGGCGGGGCAGGCGTGCACTGGAACGGAATGTTATGGCGTCCGCTGGAAGCCGACCTGAAAATGCGCAGCACGGTGATTGAACGTTACGGCGCCTCGTTTATTCCGCAGGATATGACGGTGCAGGATTACCCGTTTACCTACGCGGAAATGGAGCCCTATTTCGACAAGTTTGAGAAGATTTGCGGCGCGTCTGGCGATGCGGGCAACCTCAACGGCCAGAAGCAGGAAACCGGCAATCCTTTTGAAGCGCCGCGTCAGAATCCGTATCCGACCAAAGCGCAAAAGCGTCAGTTCGGCGGCCAGCTGTTTTCCCAGGCCGCGGAGGGACTGGGCTATCACCCGTTTACGCTGCCTGCCGCTATCTGCACTGAATCCTATACCAACCCGTACGGCGTGCAGCTGGGCGTCTGTAATTACTGCGGTTTCTGTGAACGTTTCGGCTGCTTTAACTACTCCAAAGCCTCGCCACAAACCACCGTGCTGCCGGCGCTCTATCAGCACAAGAACTTTGAGCTGCGCACTCAGGCGCAGGTGATCCGGGTGAACACCGACTTCAGCGGCAAAAAAGCCACCGGCGTGACCTATATCGATGCGCAGGGCCAGGAAGTGGAGCAGCCTGCATCGATTGTGGTGCTGAGCACTTTCCAGCTGAATAACGTGCGTCTGCTGCTGCTGTCGAAAATCGGCAAGCCTTACGACCCGATCACCGGCGAAGGGGTGGTCGGCAAGAACTACGCCTACCAGATGAACGGCGGCATCAAGCTGTTCTACAACAAAGAAAAAATCTTCAATCCGTTTGCCGCAACCGGCGCAACCAGCGTGTTTATGGACGACTTCAACGCCGAGAATTTCGACCACAGCAGCTTGGGATTCATTGGCGGCGCGACCATCTCGGCCACCACCACCGGCGGCCGTCCTATTCAGCAAATGAGCACGCCGAAAAACGCGCCGCGTTGGGGATCGGGCTGGAAGCAGTCGATTAAGGATAACTATCTGCACGCGATGGGCGTCGGATCGTCCGGTTCGGTGATGCCGTACAAGCAGTGTTATCTCGACCTTGACCCGACCTATCGCGATGTTCATGGCCAGCCGCTGCTGCGGATGACCTTCGACTGGCAACAGAACGAACTGAAGATGACCAACTTTATCAAGGACAAAGCCGAAGGCATCGTTAAGGCGATGGCACCCGATCATTACGAGGTCGGTTTTATGGGCATGAACGCACATTACGACGTGCGTCCGTACCAGTCCACGCACACCACCGGTGGCGCGATCATGGGCGATAACCCGAGAAACAGCGTGGTGAATAAGTACCTGCAAAGCTGGGATGTGCCGAACGTGTTTGTGCTGGGCGCCTGCTGCTTCCCGCAGAACCTGGCCTATAACCCGACCGGGATCGTGGGGGCAACCGCGCTGTTTGCGGCCAATGCCATTCGTACGCAGTATCTGGCCAATCCCGGACCGCTGGTTCAGGCTTAACAGGGAAGAAAAAAGATGATCAAGCATTCTGGATGGTTAGCGTCTTTGCTGTTTGCCGGTCTGGCTTCCGCGTCAGCATCGGCGACAGACGCGCCGGTGAGCAAAGGGCATTATCTGGCACAGGCCGGTGACTGCGCGGCGTGCCACACCTCGGCGGGCGGCGCGAATTTTGCCGGTGGGCTGAGGATGGTCACCCCGGTAGGTGCAATTTATTCCACCAACATCACCCCGGATAAGCAAACCGGCATCGGCGATTACAGTTATGACGACTTTGCCAACGCGGTGCGTGGCGGCGTGGCGAAAGACGGACACCGGTTGTATCCGGCGATGCCTTACACCGCATTCGCGAAGATCACTGATGAGGATATGCACGCGCTGTACGACTACTTTATGAACGAAGTGCCGGCCGTGCATCAGGCCGACCGCGACAGCGATATTCCCTGGCCGTTAAGCATGCGCTGGCCGCTAACGGTGTGGAACTGGGCGTTCCATGACGACAGTCGATATCAGCCGGACAGCAGTCAGAGTGCGGAATGGAACCGCGGCGCTTATCTGGTTCAGGGGCTGGAGCACTGCGGCACCTGCCATACGCCGCGCGGCATCGGTTTCCAGGAAAAAGCGTTGAACCAGAAGGATTCGGCTTACCTGACCGGCGGCACGCTGGAAGGCTGGCACGCGCCGGACCTGACCGGCAACGTGCACGCCGGCATTGGCAGCTGGTCGCAGCAGGATATCGTCAGCTTCCTGCAAACCGGCTGGACGGCAAACAGCGCCGCGTTCGGATCGATGACCGACGTGATTGAGCACAGCACGCAGCATCTGAGCGATCGGGATGTGAATGCGATGGCGGTGTACCTGAAAAGCCTGAAATCGTCGAATCCAAAAGCCGTGGCACCCGAACCCGACAGCCGTACCCAGGCAGCGCTGGTAACAGGGGATATGAGCAAACCGGGAGCGCAGGTGTATATGGATAACTGCGCCGCCTGTCACCGCACCGACGGTAAAGGTTACAGTAAAACCTTCCCGGCGCTGGCACACAACCCGGCGATCTTAAGCGACGATCCGTCGTCACTGATAAGCATTGTCCTGCGCGGGGGCAAAGCGGCGGTAACGCATAAAGCGGTGACCGGATTGACCATGCCGGACTTCGGCTGGCGTCTGGACGATCGCCAGGTGGCGGATCTGTCGACCTTTGTTCGCAGCAGTTGGGGGAATAATGCGCCGGCGGTGAAACCCGAGCAGGTGAAAGCGTTGCGTAAAACGGTGTCGACCGTGGAGCGCAAGGATCCGGACAAGCAGCAACAACCGCAGCAATAACCTGCCACTAAAAAGCAAAACGCCTGACAAATGCTGTCAGGCGTTTTTTTTAACTTGGGCTATCGCGCCCGGACGGACCCGGCTTAAGCCTGTGGGTTGCTGGTGGTGCTCATCTTCATCAGATCTTTATCAACGAAGAACATGCCCTGTCCACCGGTGCCAACCAGCGCCAGTTTATCCAGCACGGATTTGAACAGCTTCTCTTCTTCGTGCTGCTCGGAAACGTACCACTGCAGGAAGTTAAAGGTTGAGTAGTCCTGAGTGGTCATTGACGCGTGCGCCAGTTCGTTGATCTTGCCAGTGATCAGCTTCTCGTGCTCGTAAGCCTGCTCCAGCACTTCGTTCAGCGAGTTAAAGGTCACTGGCGGAGCCGCAATGCTGCCCAGTACCGGCATCGCGCCGGTGTCGCTCAGGTAGTTAAACAGACGCTGCATATGCTGCATCTCTTCAACGGAGTGTTCACGCATAAAGGCCGCAGCCCCTTCAAACCCTTTGTCAGCACACCAGGCGCTCATCTGCAGGTACAGATTGGCAGAGTAGAACTCCAGGTTTAATTGATCGTTCAGTTTGGCGGTCATGTCGGCAGTCAGCATAAAGGCTCCATTAGCGATGATGGGATATTATTAGAAGTGTCATTGGGCGCAATTATGCACGCATGTTGCCTAAATAAAAACCGTTAGTTGCGGTTTTTATCTTATTATTTGGTGTTCGTAACATTATGATAGTTAAGTGATAACTATTCGCGCATTAATACCAATTATTCAATTTTCCAAATGGTTTTGATAACCATTCTTATTGTTATTTGCGCGGAAAGATAATTCTGAAAAACGCATAACGTGCTGCTAAAAATAACGCCCCCGAATAAATCAGGGGGAATTATTATCACTCCACCATTAAGCGGTCGAGGATTGCCTGGGCGGTGGTGACATCGGTCACCAGCGCGTTGATCATCCCGGAGCGCACCGCGCCAATGATGCCAGCCGCTTTTTCCGGCGTGGCCGCCACGCCAATACTCAGCGTGGTATTGCGCAGTTGGGCGGTGGAGGCGGCGATCATCCGCTCTTCGCCTTCCCAGTGCAGGATCTCACCGCTTTCGGTCACGTAATGCCGCAGCACGTCGCCCGCCGCCTGGCTGAGCGCCTGCTCGTTGGCGGTGGCGGTGGTGGTTTCTGACGGGGCCGGCAGATGATGGGTTAAGCCGACGCCGACAATCGCCACGTCGAGGTTATCCCACAGTGAAATAATTTGCTGCACGCCGGCATCAGCCAGAAATGCCTCACGCAGCATCGGCGAGGTCAGGTAGGGCGCATGCAGGAAATGCGGCACGCCGCCCATCTGTTCCGCCGCCTGACGGACAAATTCATTGATCTGAAAATGCGCCGCCGCCTGCTGCATCCCGCCGTTCATCGCTACCGTCATCACGCCAGGAATTTTCGGCAGGCCGCCCATGGTCACTTCCCGCACCGCACGACCCCAGCCAATGCCGATCACCGAACCGGCCGCCAGATCGGCCTGCTGCAGCAAACCCGCCAGCGGCGTGGCCAGCGAGCCGAGGATATTGGTCGGCGGTGGCTCCACCACGGCGGCGCTTTTCAGCCCCAGCCGCTGGATAAGATCGGCGGTGATCTCTTCAGGCGACGTCAGTTCCACCACCTCGATCCGCACGATCCCCGCCGCGCGGGCTTTGTTGAGCAGCCGCGAGATGGTGGCGGTCGATACGCCCAGTTTTTTAGCAATGTCCACCTGAGCCATGTCTGACTGATAGTGCAACTTTGCCACCATATGCATCATCGCCCGCGTTGTCGCGGCGTCTTGTAAAAGAGGTTCTTTCAGCTTGAAATTCCTTTCTGCAATGTATTACACTCAGTTCATCGATTGAAGGATTATTGCGCAACACCCCACAAATTGCAATGCGTATACCCGGCAAAAACCCTGACAGGACGCCGCATCAGCACTGATGCTCCAGGGGGATCGGGTATGAAGTCGCACACTGAAAAATGAGGCTGTAACCGTGTTCTAAAACTGAAAAACTGTCCAGGAGACAAAAATAATGTCACATATGTCAACGTCAGAACTGCGTGGTTATCAACAGATTTGCGGCAGCAACGGCGCAATGCTGGTCATTGCCTGCGATCAGCGTGGCGCAATGCGCAGCCTGCTCTCATCCGACCCGGATCAGCAGAAAGCCATTTCCGAACAGCAACTCGGTCGCATCAAGGCGGACATCACCCAGTATCTGGCAAGCCAGGCCTCCTGCGTGCTGGTGGATCCGGTCTGTGCGGTCCCCGATTTGGTGGATGACGGCATCATTGCCCGCGACACCGCGCTGCTGATTGGGCTGGATGCCTCAGGCTGGGATACCACCGCCGAAGGCTACCGCAATTCACGTCTGGTGGAAGGCATCAACGCCCGCCGCGTGCGTGAGCTGGGCGGCAACGGCGGCAAAATCATGGTCTACCTGCGTGCCGATCGTCCGGAGGCCAACGACCATAACCTCGCTATTCTCCGCCACTGTATCGAAGACTTCAGCAAAGAAGATCTGCTGCTGGTGGTCGAGTTCCTTACCTATCAGTTAGAAGGCGAGAGCGATGCTGACTATAAAAGCAAGGTCCCGTCGCTTATCTTTGAAGGCACCAAACTGTCGCTGGATTGCGGTGCGAAAGTGCTGAAAATTCCTTATCCGGGATCGCCTGCCGCCTGTGCCGCCATCACTGAAATTTCCGGCGATGTGCCGTGGGCCGTGCTCTCCGCCGGTGTTGACCACGCAACCTTCCTCGGACAGGTGGCCGATGCCATGAGCAATGGGGCTTCCGGTGTGATTGCAGGCCGTGCATTATGGAAAGACTGTATCTCGCTGGACCGCACGGTGACCCGTGAAAAGCTGGAAACCCTGGCGGTGCCAAGACTGCGGGAGATTCAGGCGGTTATCGGGAAATATTTTACCGCCGCCACGGCGGAAGTGAAAAGCGAGGAGCAGGTCAATCATGTCTGATGGAAGGGCAACCGCCAGCCACGCCGCCCCGGTCAACGCCGGTAAACGCGTCGTGATGGTTAACGGCATCCCCGCTTCGGGAAAAAGCAGCATCGCGCGGGCAGTATCGCAGGCAACCGGCTGGCCCGTGTTGTCGGTGGACGGCATCAAAGAACCGTTTATGCAGCAGTTCGAACAGCTGGATCGTCCGCTTAATCGTCGGCTGGGCATTGCCAGCTATCAGGCCATTTGGTCTGTGATTGCCGCAGCGCCACAAGGCTGCACCTTTATTGTTGATGCGTGGTTTGGCTTCCAACCCAAAGAGAGTCTGGTGAATTACTTACAGCAGGCGAACGTCAAATCCCTGGCCGAAATCTGGTGTCAGCTTACCGGCGAACTGGCGGCGCAACGTTATGCGGCCCGGTTGGGCGATCGTTTACCCGGTCATCCCGGCGCCGAATATATTCCTGAACTGATTGCACTGGCCGAACGTGCCGGGCCGATGCAGTTAAGTCCGGTGTATATTGCCGACCAGAGTCAGGTTATCAACAATGAAAATATTATTGCCTGGACCAGAGAGGTTTTAACCACAGTTAATTATAACTGATAACTTTTCCGCCTGAATTAATGGCAGAAACGATCTCAATATCATTTATTTTAAATGAAACTTCACTGGTTTTTATTAAATTACCAGCGTGATCTTATTGCTTTATTTTTCAATCTCTTTTTAGGCTAAATTATTTTTTATTTAATTTTAAAATAGGTGACTGGATCACGTTTTAACCCTTGGCTGGAAAGTATATTGAATTAACGCTTATTTTCTAAATAAGGAACACTATGCTGACTGACTGGATTAACGAAAGTAATCTTTCACTGTTCACCCATGTTAATGATTGGCAACACGCGGTGAAGCTGGCCGTGCAACCGATGGTGGACAACGGCTCCGTGGAGCCGCGCTACCTGAACGCCATCTATGATATGCATCGGGAAATAGGGCCCTATTATGTGTTAGGTGAAGGCATCGCAATGCCCCATGCCAGACCGGAAGAGGGCGTGATTAAAACAGCACTGTCGCTAATCATTATTTCCGAAGGCGTCAGTTTTAATAGCCCTGATAACGATCCTGTTTATGTAGTATTTGCCCTGGCGGCCATCGACAGTCATTCACATATTGAAATGATTGCCAGCCTGTCCCGGCTTTTTTGCGAAGATGACGTGCTGGATAAATTAAAGAATGCCCGAAGTAAACACGCCGTACTGGATATTCTCAGCCAGTTTTAAAAGAGCCCGATCATGAAGCGAAAAATTGCACTGATTGCCAGCGGCGGAGATGCCGTAGGGATTAATTCGGCTATTTTGCCGCTGGTTCAGCACGCTGAATCTGTGCTGGCGTTTCATGGTGGCTATGACGGCATTATTCATCACGCGCCTTTTATGCTGAATGAAACCGAGGTCAGGCTGGCGGTCGCCAGCAACCGTAACGTTTTACGCAGCGCCCGCAGTCAGCTTGCCTGGCAGCCGGCGGGAAGGGCCAGCATCCGCAGGCGGTTACGGGAACTTGACGTCGATCTGCTGCTGGTGTTTGGCGGCGGCGGTTCGCTGCAGGCGGCAAGGTGTTTGCAGGAAGAGGGGCAGCCAGTCCTGCTGATCCCGATGACGGTAGACAATGACATCCCCGGTCTGGATGACACGCTGGGCTTTAGCAGCGCGGTGGGAGTGATTGCGCAGGCGCTGGACCAGCTGCACGGTACGGCGCACAACATGCCGGGGCGGATTTATCTGCTGGAAGCGTTCGGTGCAGGCTGTGGGCATCTGGCGCTCAGCGGTGCGTTGGCCGGCGCGGCACATGCGGTGTTAATCCCGGAGATCCCGCCGGACATGCACTGGTTGCAGCAGCGCTTACGCCACTGTCTCAACGCGCCTTTTGGCTACGGCATCGTGGTGTGTGCCGAAGGCGTGGCAGGCAGCGGAAGGGTAATGGCAGGAAGCCAGGGCGGTGCGGTGGCGTTAGGGCAGCAGCTTGAAGCGACGCTCGATGTGCCGGTGCGTTACACCCTGCCGGGATATTGTCAGCGCGCGGCGACGCCTGTGACAGCCGACCGGTTACTGGCCTCCGCTTCCGGTCAGCAGGCCTTGCAGCTCTTTCAGCAAGGTGAAAGCGGGCTGGTGATTGGCATGGCACGGGGACAAACAACATGTATCAGGCTGCAGGCTATCGCAGCAGGTAAAAGACAACCCGATCCGCATTTAGTGGTAGCGGCAAGAAACTTACAGATGATCAACTAAGGAATACCTGATGAAAAAGTTATCTATTCTTGCAGTGTGTGGCGCAGGGCTGGGCAGCAGCTTTGCGTGCGAAATGAGTATTGAAGCGGCCTTAAAGGATCTGGGCATTGAAGCCGATCTCTCGCATTGCGATATCTCCAGCGCCACCTCCTCCCGCGCCGACATTATTATGACCGGTGAGAACTTCCGTTCACAGTTTCAGCATTACACCATTAACGCGACCGTTATTTATCTGAAGCGTCTGGTCGATAAGAACGAAATTAAAACCAAGCTTGAGCCGATACTAAAAGAAAAAGGCTACATGCTCTGATCCATTTTTAAACTTATCCGTTTACTGTGACAGAAACAGGGGACTACCATGTCTTTCCTTAACTTTATTGTCCATGATGTGCTGGGACAAGCGTCAATACTGATCTCATTGATCGCCATGATCGGTCTGATCTCGTTGAAGAAAAGTCCGGGCCAGGTGATTACTGGCACCTTAAAAACCCTCTTAGGCTTTTTGGTCATTCTGGCGGGTGCCAATATTATTGTCGGCACCTTAACCTTCCTGGGTGAGATATTCCAGAAAGGCTTCCATATGCGCGGTGTGGTTACCGACGTCGGTTCGATTGCCGGTATCGCTCAGCAAACGCTGGGCAGTGAGACCGCACTGATTATGGTGATCGCCTTTATCGTCAATATCGCCATTGCCCGTTTCACCCGCTACAAATATATCTTTCTGACCGGGCAGGCGTCGCTGTGGATGGCGACCGTCTGTTCGGTAATTGGTTATATGGGTGGACTGCGTGGCGTCGAGCTGATCGTGTTGGGCGGGGTGATTGCCGGAATGATGGCGGTGTTTATGCCGGCGCTGGCTCAGCCGATTGTCCGCAAGATCACCGGCGGCGATGATTTCGCGCTCGGCCATTTCTGTACCGTCGGCTATATCGTGCAGGCTGGCGTGGCCAAAGTGACCGGCGACGTCAGCAAAAGTACCGAGGATCTGGAGCTGCCGCAGGCACTCTCTTTCCTGCAGGATACCTACCTGTCGATGATGGTGGTGATGATCCCGATCTACCTGATCCCGGCGATCGTTGCCGGCCCGGAAGTGGTCGCCGCCTCATCCAATGGCGTTAACTATCTGGTCTATTCCTTCCTGCAGGCGATTCAGTTTGTGGTTGGGGTGTATGTGCTGCTGTCCGGGGTGCGTTTACTGCTGGCCGAAATTGTTCCGGCGTTCCGCGGTATCGCGCTGCGTATCGTACCGAATGCCGTTCCGGCTCTCGACTGTCCGGTACTGTTCCCGTATGCGCCAAACGCGGTGATTATCGGCTTTATCTCCACCACCATCGGCTCGGTGATCGGCATGCTGCTGTTCCCGTGGGTCGGTCTGGCGATGATCCTGCCGGGCATGTTAACCAACTTCTTTGCCGGCGGGACGGCCGGGATCTTTGCTAATGCGGTGGGCGGACGTCGCGGGGCGATCATCGGTGGCGTCTTCCACGGGCTGTTTATCACCTTACTGCCGGCGCTGCTGCTGCCGCTGCTGGGGCAATACGGTATGGCCAACGTCACCTTCAGTGACTCCGACGTGATCAGCGTCGGGCTGATCTTCGGCCACATTCTCAACTTCTTCCATTAACGGAGGCGTTATGGACCAGGCAATAGACGACATCATGCAACAAGGGCTTCCGGCCAAAGAGTGCGCCACTGCGCTTAACGAGCTGGGGAAACGTTTCCAGGAACAGCAGGACAGCGACCGCGCGATTGCGTGCTGGGAGCAAAGCGTGACCTGTTACGGTAAACCCGGTTTTGCTCAGGCACAGCTGATGAAAGCCTACAACGCGAAACGTCGGGAATGTTCACAGGCGGGAGACGGGGCAGGTGTGGAGTTGTATTCATTGAAGATAGACGGATTAATGCAGCAAAGTAAGGATGCCATTCGCTACGGATTTTAGTGCTGACAGAACGAGCGGCCAGCGTGCCGCTCAGTTTTTTTAAAAAAAGGTGACGGGTAAAATCCGAAAAAATTAATTATTTTCGTAAGTAAAAACTGAAAAAGGTTTTTTTAACGTGTCAGAAAGGTTTTATTTTGGCGCTTACTTGCAACCAGATGAAATAGCTCAGTATAAAAAAATAAAAATATTTAGCTTCTGCGATTAAAACTCAATCAGATTTTTAAGTTCAATTCCCAATCCTTTGGCCAGAATGGCAATCACTTCCAGCGTCGGGTTGCGTAAACCTCGCTCAATTCCAGACACATAGGTGCGATCCAGCCCGCATTTATGTGCGAATGCTTCTTGCGACAAGCCTGCCTGCAGTCTGAGTTGTTTAACTCTTTTTCCAAAAAGAACTTTGGTGGTGTTTAGCTTTTCCATGCGCTCAGCATTGCGCTTTGCAGTCTATTAGTCCACGGACTATTAGTCACATTAGGAAAATAACGTGATATGATTGTGACTCATCGTCTACAAGTGAGACTTTTATCTGCAGGTTGGGGAAGGCAATGAACAAAGATGATTGGCATCCCGCAGACATTATTGCGGCGTTAAAGAAAAGAGGCACGAATTTGTCGGCTTTATCCCGGGAATCCGGACTGGCCTCTTCAACCCTCTCCAATGCCTTGCGCCGTCCCTGGCCCAAAGGCGAGCTGCTGATTGCCGCCGCCCTGGATGCCCGGCCAGAGCAGATCTGGCCCACGCGTTACCGAAAGAAATAACGGCCAGCGTTTTCTGACTGACCGCTTCATGTCTACCCGCAGACGATGCCTGCGAGAAAGGCTCGTCCTGAATTTGCCCTCAGTCCGCCTTTTGATGTAAGCCTTTACTCATCCAGCGCACCACCATGCTGCCCAATCCGGCCAGGGTTAACAGCGCGACCACGCCTTGCCAGCCCGCATGTTCCAGAATCACACTCCCTAATGCCGAACCTGCCGCCATGCCGATAAACACCCCGGTAAACATCAGCGCATTCAGTCGGCTGCGTGCTGCCGGTTCAAGACTGAAGATAATCGACTGGTGAGACACCAGCGTGGACTGCACGCCAAAGTCGAAGCCGATGGCCGAGATCACAATCAGCGCCAGCTGATAAGGCGCAGGCAACAGCGGCAGCAAAAACATCAGCGCGAACGAGACGGTGGCGAGCCCGGTGCCGATGCGGGTGACCAGCTCCGGGCCACGGCGATCGGCCAGTGAACCGGCTAACGGCGCGGCCAGTGCACCGGCGGCACCGGCCAGACCGAACATGCCGGCGGTGGCACTGCCCAGCTGATAGACGTCATGCAGCATCACCGCCAGCGTCGACCAGAAGGCGCTGAAGCCGACGGACAACAGCGCCTGTGCCAGCGTGGCTCTGCGCAGCGGTTTGTATTCGGTCCACAGATGACGCATTGAGGCCAACAGCGCCGGATAGCTCATGGTAGTGCTGGCCGGAATGGCAGGCAGGCTGCGCCAGATCACCAGCGTAATTGCCACCACCATCACCGCCGCCGCGCCAAACATGCTGCGCCAGCCGAAGTACTCCGCGACGAAACCGCTCAACACCCGGGATAGCAGAATGCCCAGCAGCAGGCCGGTCATCACCGTGCCGACCGTTTTGCCACGCTGTGCCGCAGGCGAAAGCGTGGCGGCGGCCGGAACGATATCCTGCGCCATCGTCGCCGCGATGCCCACCGCCAGGCTGGCAACCAGCAACATGCTGATACCGCCACTGAAGGCGCTAAGCAGCAACGCCGCCGTGAGCAGCACGCCTTTCAGAATAATGATCTGACGGCGATCGTGGCGATCGCCCAGCGGTGCCAGCAGCAAAATGCCCAACGCATAGCCAATCTGGGTCAGCGTCGGCACCAGCCCGACGGTACTGACGCCCGCATGCAGTTCGTTAACCAGGATGCCAAGCATCGGCTGGCTGTAATAAATAGAGGCGACGGAAAAGCCCGCGCCGGTGGCGAGCATCAGGACCGTGCGGCCGGTGATGCCTTTCTCGTGGGTGTCGGCAGTCTGTGTCATGGACATGGTGTTAGCTCTGTTGTGCGATGATGATCACATTTTTACCGGATCGGTGATCAAAGGGTAGTCGCCCGATCGGTAAAACTGTTATACGTTTAACGTATGAAAGAATCCCTTCTGTCAGGCATTGACCGTATAGAGTTAATGCACACCTTTGTGCGCATCGTTGAATCAGGCAGTTTGTCTGCGGCTGCGCTGCGTCTGAGCACCACCCAGCCGACCATCAGCCGTCGTCTGCAGTCCCTTGAACGCCTGCTCGGGGTCAAGCTGTTGCAGCGCACCACCCATGTGATGAAGCTGACCGATGACGGCGAACGCTGTTTTGCTCATGCGCAGGAACTGGTCGAGCGCTGGCAGGCGATAGAGGACGACCTGCGCGGCGCGGCGGAAGAGCCGAAAGGCGTGCTGCGGGTGCTGGTGCCACATGCCTTTGGTCAGGACCAGATGATTGCGCCGCTGCAGGACTATCTGCAGCGCTACCCGAAAATGACCATCGAATGGATGCTCAGCGATCGTCGCCCGGACTTTATCGCCGAAGGAATCGACTGCGCGGTGCACGTCGGTGCGCTGACCGATCCGTCGGTGGTGGCGCTGTTAGTGGCGGAGGTGCCACGCATTGTGGTGGCCGCACCGGCGCTCCTCGACAATGCCAGCGATATTGACCAGCCGGCGGCGCTGGCCGAATTACCCTGGGTGGCGTTGAGTACCTTTTACCGTCAGGAAGTGGTGCTGAATAGTGAACAGGGCAATACGCAGCGCATAGATATCCGTCCGCAGCTGCTGACCGACAGTCTGTATGCCTTACGCAATTCGGTGCTGGCGGGAATGGGGGTGGGGATAGCCTCGTCCTGGGCGGTGAAAGAGGATATTGAACAAGGCCGCTTGCGCCATCTGTGTCCGGACTGGCATGCGGCGCCGTTACCGGTGTATCTGGTTTACCCGTATGCGCGCTTTTATCCCGCCAAGCTGCGGCAGTTTCTGGCGCTGATGCGCGAGGTGCTGCCGGTTATCGGCGGCACGCAGCGCCCGGCAAAGTAGCCGGCCCCGGAGCGAGGCCGGACTGTCACAGCTTAAAAGGTTTCCCAGTTACCCTGATCGGTGCTGACGGTCAGCGCCTTACGGGGCAGGGTCGCTATCGCTTTCACCGGCTGGCTGACGGCGGGCAACAGCGTTTGCTGACCAATTTTGAACACCGCAACCGCCTGAGACAGACGGCTGGCCTGTTCTTCCAGCGAGGCTGACGCCGCCGCGGATTCCTGCACCAGCGAGGCGTTCTGCTGGGTTACCCGATCCATCTCGGTGACCGCCAGACCAATCTGATCGATACCGCGACTCTGTTCATCGGACGCCGAGGCAATTTCACCCATAATATCGGTGACGCGAACCACCGCGTTGACGATATCGTGCATGGTTTCGCCCGCGGTTTCGACCTGCAAAGAGCCGGCATTGACGCGGTTAACCGAATCTTCGATCAACGTTTTGATCTCTTTTGCCGCCTGGGCGCTGCGCTGGGCAAGGTTACGCACTTCGCCAGCCACCACCGCAAAACCGCGACCCTGTTCGCCTGCACGCGCCGCTTCTACCGCGGCGTTCAGCGCCAGAATATTGGTCTGGAAAGCGATACCGTCGATCACGCTGGTGATATCGGCAATCTTCTTCGAGCTTCCGGCAATTTCGCTCATGGTTTTCACCACGCCATCGACCACCTTGCCGCCTTTTCCGGCGGTTTCGGAGGCGCTTTTCGCCAGCTGTGACGCCTGACGGGCGTTTTCGGCATTCTGTTTCACCGTGGCGGTTAACTGCTCCATGCTGGCCGCGGTTTCTTCCAGTGACGCCGCCTGCTGCTCGGTACGGGAAGAGAGGTCGTTGTTGCCGAGCGAGATTTCGCTGGCCCCGGTGAAGATGGCGTTGGAGCTGTCACGCACGTGGCCGACGGTGACAATCAGTGACTGCTGCATCGCCGTCAGATTACTCGCCAGCATTCCCATTTCGCTGCGGCCTTCCACCACCAGGGTTTCAGACAAATCGCCCGCCGCGATGCGCTGGATATGCGCCAGCACCTGTTTCAGCGGCGTCAGCAGCACGCGTTTAATCACCACCCAGACCGCCACAACCAGCAGCAGCAACACCACCACCACGGTCGCCAGCGTCCACATCATATGGCTGAAGCCCTGCTGGTTTTCGGTCATGCCCACCGCCAGCAGTTGGCGGTTCTGCGTACGCCAGCTGTCGTAGCTGGTTTCCAGATCGTCCTGGGCTTTCTGCGCATCCAGATTGCCGTAGGCTTCATAATTATTGGCACCCAGATACTGAATCGACATTTTCATCGTGTCGTACATCTGCTGGTAATTATTGGCCACGGTGGTGGCTAACTGAGCATTCTGGCCGCTTTGCTGTGGCGCTTTCTGGTAGTTAGCAAAATGAAACGCCGCGTCGTCCAGCGTGGTGCTGGCGGTTGCCAGCAGTTTGGTGATCCCCGCCAGTGCGGCCGGATCGGTCTGTTTTTTCAGGATGCGGATGGCGGCACGGTTAATGGTGACGCGGGTTTTAATCAGCGTCTGCCAGGCATCGCTCAGCTGCCCCTGTTGCTCGGTCAGCACGCTGGCGCGGACGAAGTTATCTTTGTCCTGATGAATGGCGTTAAAGGAGAGCCCGCTGGAGAGCAGCAGTAACGCACTGAATACAATCAACATAATGATGATGCTGGTGACGACTTTAATATTTTTAAGCATAGTGCGCACTCTGTAGGGAAGATAAGCCTGGTAAAAGGGTTATCGGTACAAAGTGAGTTAACTTTAAGCAGCCCCTGACGCGTTGTCAGAGGCTGAGGGGAAGGGACTGTTATTGCTGGGAAACGGCCTTCTGCTGCTGACGACCACGCGGGTAGAAGTGTCCTTCTTTCAGCGAGGTTTCGATCGCCTCCAGCGAGCGGCCTTTGGTTTCCGGCATCATAAAGAAGATAAACAGGAAGCCAATCAGGTTAAGCAACGCGTAGAACCACATGGCGCCACCGATGCCGAGGATATTCACTGTGGTCAGCGCGGTGGCAGTCAGCAGCAGGTTCGATCCCCACAGCATCGCCGCGTGCAGGCTGCTGGCTTTTTCACGGATCCCCAGCGGATAGACTTCTGAACCGATCAACCAGCCGATCACCTGGATGCCGCCGGCGTTAAAGATCATAAAGCCAAACAGGCAGATGACGATCAGCCAGCTATGATGGCTGACCCCGCCCGCCATGCGGAACACCGCACCCAGCAGGACCAGGCTGATAATGGCGCCGGGCATCATCCACAGGGTCAGGGTACGGCGGCCAACGTGGTCAACGATCAGCTTGCCGATCACCGTCATGATCAGATAAATCGCCGCAATACCCAGCGCGGAATGCAGCGCGGCATCGCGGCTAAATCCGGTGTTGGTCAGCAGGGTTGGCGTGTAGTAGATCATCATTTCGATGCCGGAAAGCTGGGTGAATGCGGCGATCCCCAAACCGACGATAAGCGCCGGACGCAGCCACGGCTGCTTCAGCTCTTTCCAGCCTCCCTGAGATTTACGATCCACCTTGTCATGCACACGCTGAATGGCGCGGATCTCGCGGCGCACTTCAGATTCTGTTTCCCGCACGGTATCCAGTGCAATATGCGCTTCTTTCAGCCGCTTTTTGCTGACCAACCAGCGCGGGCTTTCCGGCAGACGGATCATACCCAGCAGCAGGATCACTGCCGGGATTGCCGCCACGGAAAACATGGTGCGCCAGGTCCAGATATCCTGCAGGAAGGTGCCGACCAGTGCCGCAGTCAGGATGCCGAGGCCGATGGAGATATTGAAGAAGGTCACCAGGCGACCACGTTTATCCGCCGGGGCCAGTTCAGCGATATAAACTGGCACAATCTGCGAGGCACCGCCCACCGCGAAGCCCAACACCAGGCGCGATACGCCCAGCCAGGTGGGGCTGGGTGAC